>CAXMUJ010000034.1:0-4559 GCA_964196455.1 uncultured Myxococcota bacterium
TTGAAACCAAAACCACCGCGCTGAAGGGGGCAACGATGCAGATGTTCCAAACGGTGACGCGCGACGAACAGGTTTTTTTCACCGCAAATGTACGTGTTGCGTTCATGACGACCGAGGGTAAACCCACTCGTTTTCCGGCGAAAATCCGCCAGCAGTTGGCGAATTTACAGACCTAACCTTGCGCTTTGACGCATTATTTTGCAGGCTCAACAAGAATTGGCTATCGTTATGGACACTAGAGGCATACACGAAACGAAATCAATTCGTTCAGAGAGAGCAGTATTATGGAATCAGAGACCCTCGCCGCCGCGCAGCAGATGGATTTTTCCCTTCTGGCGCAGTTTTTAAGGGCGACGCTAACGGTTAAAATCGTTATGATTTCTCTCGTTGCGGCCTCGCTGTGGTCGTGGGCGATTATCGTTTCTAAATTTATCGCCTTTCGCGGTGCGAACAAAGAAACGAAGATGTTCGAGGATGCATTCTGGTCAGGCCAACCGCTGGATCAACTGTATGAACGTATAAGTGCAAATCCACGCAGTGCGTCGGAAAAAGTGTTTGCGGCTGGTATGTCAGAGTGGCGGAAATCGCATCGCTCCGATGGGGGGATGCTGGCGGGTACTAACGCCCGTATTGAGCGCGCGATGAACGTGGCGCTGGATAAAGCCGCCGACCAGTTGAATGCGGGTTTGACGTTTTTGGCGACAGTCGGGTCCATCTCGCCTTTCGTTGGGTTGTTCGGCACGGTTTGGGGCATCAAAGGTGCCTTTGAAGAAATCGCCGCCCAGCAAAGCACCAACTTGGCCGTTGTTGCCCCTGGTATTGCCGAGGCTTTGTTGGCAACCGCGATGGGCCTTTTGGCGGCTATTCCCGCTGTTATTTTCTACAATAAGCTATCAACCGACGCTGACAAAATTACAGGTGAGTGGGAGGCGTTCATGGACGAGTTCTCGCTAATTCTTTCGCGCCAAGTTGACGAGCCGGAAGCCTGATATGGGCGTTGGATCCATAGTTCGTGGCGGTTCGCGCAGGCGGCGCAGACGCGGTGGCGGGCATCGCCCGATGTCCGAAATCAACGTAACGCCATTCGTTGACGTTATGCTTGTGCTCCTGATCATTTTTATGGTCGCCGCCCCCTTATTAACAACCGGTATCCCGATTGAACTGCCCAAAGCCGCGACGAATGCCTTGCCGGCCGAGGATGAACAGCCTTTGACGATTTCGATAACGGCCGATAGTCGGGTGATTATTCAGGAAACAGAAGTCGAAGATATTTCGACGCTTATTCCCAAATTGCGTGCAATCGCGGCAGAGCGGAACAATGACAAGGTGTTCCTGCGGGCTGACGGCTCTATTTCCTACGAGGCTGTCATGCAGGTTATGGGGGCGCTTAATCAGGGTGGTTTCCATAATATCGGTTTAGTAACAGATTCCAGCGCTCCGCTTTCTGCGGCGGATGATCGGTAAGCTGGCATGAAAACCGGCGCAATCATATCCGCATTGGCACACGGCATAATGCTATTGCTAATATTTCTGGAACCACGGTGGAATACCACGCCACGTTCGGAAGAAATTGTCATTAATGAAGTGACTTTGATCTCAACTGCGGCGTTCGATGCGTCGCTGTCGAACTCTCCGGTAGTTCTGGATTTTAATATTTCAGCAATGCTCCAGCCCTTGGCCGAGACTAATGACGCGGCGCGCCCCGAATACGCACGACCGCCTGAGGCAACCGAAATTGATATTGCCGAAACCCCGAGTGAAAGGGATGTTGACCCTGATCTTTCGGCTGTTGAACGCTTGGCCCAACCCGAAGTTGCGGTGGTAACAATCCAACCGAATGCGCCAAGTATTCTACCGCAAGTGTCACCAGTTTTTGGCGCAGGTACTACTGGAAACGCCCTGTCGCCCACGTTTTTAAGCGCCCCACAACCACGCGCGGCACCACGTATCGCCAATTTTTCTGCCCCTGCTTTACCTGATAATGTAAGGGAAAGTGACCGAACTTCCGAAGCGGCAACACCCGATGAAACAGCGACCGATGCGGTTGAGGAAACAACTACCGAGGCCTTGCCTGAAGCCGCGACCGAGATCGCACCGAAGGCGCAACCTGACGTGCCGTCGCCCTTTGCACCTTCGAGTTCAGGGTTGCCCGCGCGCCGTAATAATGAAAATGTAGAAGAGGTCGCGGAGGCAATTGAGCAGACAGCCAGTGATCTCGAGGCCGCGGCAATAGATAAAGCCGTGCGCGAAGCCGAAGAAGCCGCAATACGCGAGTTGCTGGATTCCGCAGTGGAAGAGGCCGAAGCACAAGCCGTTGAACAACCCTCCGTTCAATTGACCGGTGGCCAGCGTCAGGGAATAATCGAGTCCGTTTCGCGCAACTGGAATAAAAGCATCGTGATTGGCAAAGAGAATTTCGAACAACTGGTTATCGTTCTCGAAGTCAGCGTAGCCCCGAACGGCATGATCATACCAGGCAGTGTCAAACCGGTGGAACCAACAAATCCTTCAGGCGACTTCGAGGTAGCTTACGATGCCGCGCGGCGCTCAGTCTTGCGTGCTGAAGTGATCCCGCTTCCGGCAGGGCAATACCCTGAAGGCGTAAGGTTGGAACTTACATTTGATCCAGCCCTAGATGTCGCCGGATTCAACTAATTGGTGCAGAATTAAAAATTCTGTATATAAATAGGAAAATGAGGCAGAAAATGGCATTACTATCTAGATATACTGGCGCGGTTCTGGCGTTGATGCTGGCATTTCTTGCAATCGCAGGACCTGTGAGTGCGCAACAACCAACATTGAAAATTGATGTAACGGGTGGCGTTGTTGAACCGGTACCATTTGCAATTCCTGGCTTTATTGCAGAAAACTCTGCATCAACCGCGATTGCCAACAACATAACCCGCGTGATTGCCGAGGATTTGTTAAGCACTGGTTTGTTTCGCGAAATCGCCAAAGCGGCGCATATTTCCGGCGTATCTAATTTCAACGCCCCCGTACAATTCGCCGATTGGCGCGCGATCAATTCGCAAGCGCTTATTGTAGGCGCAGTTAACAGCACCAGCGGTCGATTGACGGTAAAATTCCGCCTTTGGGATGTGTTCGCGCAGACCCCTATGGGGGACGGCGTTCAACTGTCAGGTAGCCCAGAAAACTGGCGTCGGATTTCGCACAAGGTCGCGGATGCGGTTTATTCCAGACTGACGGGCGAAACCGGGATTTTCGACAGTAAGATCGTGTTTGTTTCGGAAACAGGTCCGAAGAATGACCGCCGGAAACGTCTAGCCATTATGGACCACGACGGTGCTGGTTTGAATTTTCTGACGGATGACAGCGCGCTTGTATTGTCGCCGCGTTTTTCACCCAACAACCGCGATATCCTTTATACTAGCTACGAAACCGGCGTGCCGCGCGTTTATCTGATGAACGTCGATACGTTGCAACGACGGGTGTTCAAGAACCTTCCGGGCATGGGTTTTGCACCACGGTTCTCGCCTGATGGCGGCACGATTGTGATGTCGATATCAGAACGCGGAAATACGGATATTTATACTGTTGATTTGTCTTCGGGTCAGAGCACGCGTCTGACGTCTGGGCCATCAATTGATACCTCGCCAAGCTATTCGCCAGACGGCAAACAAATCGTGTTTGAATCGGACCGTGGTGGCTCGCAGCAGCTTTATATCATGTCCGCAAATGGCGGGGATGCCAAACGGATCAGTTTTGGTAACGGCCGTTACGCAACACCTGTCTGGTCGCCGCGAGGCGATTTAGTGGCCTTCACCAAGATCGTCGGTGGTCGTTTCCACATCGGCGTGATGCGTGTGGATGGCTCGCAAGAACGGCTGTTAACTGCAAGCTTCATTGACGAGGCGCCAACATGGTCGCCAAACGGCCGTGTCTTGATGTTTTTCCGTGTGTCTTCAGGTTCAAACGGTGCACCACAGATTTATTCTGTAGATGTAACGGGGCGGAACCTGCACATGGTTCCAACACCAAGTTTCGCATCTGATCCGGCATGGTCCGGCTTATTAAAATAGAACCCCGTTTCAACGGCGCAATAAGTGTGGTAAATTAAGAGTATACCCAAAATAAAAGAGGTTATGAGCATGAACTACCTAACAAAATCAGCAGCTATTCTAGCACTTTTGGCAACGGCAGCCTGTACCGACACGACCGGTGGATTATTCGGTGGTAGCGGCTCGGACGTCAGTGGCGCAGGCATCGGGTCAATTGACGAAGCATCGCTGGAGTATTTCCAAACGTCGATTGGCAGTACCATATTGTTCGCGGTCGACCAATCCTCGCTGTCAGGCGAAACGATTGCGACCCTTAACGCACAAGCTGGATGGCTTAATGCCAATCCAACATTAAGTATCCTGATCGAAGGCCACGCCGACGAACAAGGCCCGCGCGAATACAACATTGCGCTTGGATCCAAACGTGCAAGTTCGGTTCGGGATTTTCTGGTTAGCCAAGGTGTTGCCGATGCCCGCATCAGCATAGTCAGCTATGGCAAAGAGCGCCCGATTGCGGTATGTTCAAACGCTACCTGTTGG
>CAXMUJ010000035.1:0-10064 GCA_964196455.1 uncultured Myxococcota bacterium
AGGTCCGTCATCTCGACGGTCAGAAAACACCGGGGCAATATCCTCGAAACACTCGCCCTATCACCACAACAGATCATCGCTCGGCTCTAATGTCGCGAGGGCAACCCAAAATCCGATATTCCTAGGGTGCTTGGGAGTTACGATCCGTTTTGCTTGGAACCCGTCGGTTATTTCGTGCACGTAACTTGCTTGAGAAGACGCCAGCCATGCCTTCAATCGCCTGCCGTTTCCATGTGCTCACCTGCGTTGGATGAAGCTGGCGCTTGGCCGCTATTTCCTGAACCGTCTTATCCCCGCGCAGCGCCTCAAGCGCCACAGCAGCTTTAAACTTGTCTGAAAAGTTCCGTCGTTTCGTCATTTGAATATCCATTCGTTCGTGTTGGATACATCTTAGCACGCTGTCCGAATTTGCCGGACCACTTCACTGTCAGGTGTGGTTTTGGGCCTGATGATTGTCTTTGCAGTGCGTTTGCCACCGGTTGTGGCTGCGGTAATCGTTGGTATTTTTGCGGTCTTCCATGGCTATGCCCACGGGGTCGAGCTTCCATCAGCGGCCAATCCACTGACCTATGCGGTCGGGTTTGTCGTAGGGACGGGATTTTTACATGCGATCGGCATCGGGTTCAGCCTGTTGCGTGCAATCCCCAAAGGCGATGTTTTGTTGCGCGGTGTCGGGGCGTTTATTTCCCTCGTCGGTTTGGCATTTTTGACGGGGATAGTTGCATGATGACAAAATCTTTCCAATTTACAGCACCGCTGGCGGTTTTGCTGTGGTTTTGCTTGGCAAACGGTGCCGTAGCCCATGGTTTTGGCGGCGACATGACGCTTTTGTTGCAGATTAAAATCGGCGCGAAACTGGTGCTCGCCAATACAGAGATTATGCTGGCGCTGATTGCATCGGGTTTGATTATTTCGGTCTGGAATATCGCGGATGCCAAACGGGGTCTTGCATCATTTTATACCGGTGTTGTGCTGGGTTTTCCGTTGGTCTTCGTTATGCAGATCGACTTGATTTGGGTAGGGTTGTTGTTGTCCATAGCCATGGGCGGCATGATTGCCATGAACAAGTTTGCACCCAAACAGGTGCTGTGGCTGTGTCTGGCGGGCGCCGGCGCGAGCTTGATGTCGTTGGGATTTCTGGGACATGAGTTGACCGGAATGCCACCATTTATCTTGGGGAACTTTTTGTTTACCGCCACGCTTGTTCTGATTGGCGCCTTGGTCGTTGGTTTGTTGGTCAAGATGTATTCCCACCTTGCGTGGGTGCCGATTGTGTTGCGGATACTGGGGTCGTGGATATCCGCGATCGCCATTCTGGCCGGAGCCTTTTTTATCGGGATGCCCGGCTGATCAATAGTCGCGCTGGTAATGGATCCCGACACCTGTGTTGCCTTCGCTGGTAACCCGTCCCTTTAGTTTCAGGTTGGAATTGATGTCCAGGTTCAGGTTGACTTCGGTCTTGGCGCCGGCGTCGACTGCGATATCGGAATAGAGGTTTTCCGACAGGTATTTGCCCGCCCTGACCTGAGTTTCACCGGCGTCATTGCTGGACACGTCCAGATCGTCCAGCCCGATGCCGCTACGCAGTTTTGCCACAACGCCTTCACCGCCGCGCCCCGTCAGGGTTGCAACAGCAGAGGCAAGTTGGGCCAGCTGAAAGGCCGACAGGCTGGTCAGGTCACGCCCGAACAACAGCTGGGCAACCACTTCGTCTTCGGGCAATTCGGGATCGGACGCGAACCGGACATCCAGATCACTTGCGGGTCCCTCAATAATGATCCGACTGGTCACCGCATCATTTTGGGTCTCTGCAATCAAACTGATATACGGGTCAAAGGCGCCCTGAATACTGATCAGCCCCTGTGTCAGGTCAAACCGCTTGCCCAGAATATCCAACCGTCCGCGGATCAAGTCGAACTGGCCTTGTGGAGCTATCGCGGCGGTATCGCCCAACAGGCGCAAGTCGCCGCCAAACTCTGCATCCAGCCCGCGACCGCGCACAAATATCCGCCCCGGCGCGAGGATTTGCAGGTCCAGACCAAGCGCTGCACCGGATTTCGCGCCGTCTGATTTAACTGCCAACAAGCCTGCACGTCTGCGGGTTGTGCGGCTGGTCGAAGCTTCGCCTAGGTGGGTAATGTCAGGAATGTAACCCGCCCCGCTGGCCTGGCCGTTGGGCACTTGAATTTCGGTTTCGCCGAGCGTCAAACGCCCCGTCAGTGATCCTCCTGCTGTCAGCGGACCGTTAATGGTGAACCCGCCGTCGACGCGGGTTGTATACAGTCTGGGGTCGCTGATCGAAACCGAGGTTAGCGTCGCCTCCAGGCCTGCATTGAAGGGCGCAGTTAGCGACAAGGGGCCCTTGACTTGCACCGTGCCACCGCCCTGAACTGCACCGGACAAGGCCAGTTGTGCGGTGCCACCAGACAGCGAAATATCGGCGCCGATATTTGTTAACACAACGTGCAGGGTGGGGGCAGACATACGGGCGTCCGAGGTGTTGATCCGGCCCGACAGGTTTTCAAGTTTGGGCGCGCCGTTCAGCCGCAGATCATAAGTCAAACGTCCGCGCAGGGATCGCGGCGATATGAAAGGGTTGATCAGGCCCAATGGGGCCGTTCCCGCAATCGCAATGTCCGTTGTTTTGAAGTCGTTGGCCAGAGTTCCCCGCAGATCAGCTGTGATGCCACCGGGCCCGGACCCGTCCAATGATATCACCCACTTGTCGCCGTCAGGCAGAGCCGTACCACTGGCCTTCGCCGGACCGGAAAAATCTGGCGCGATCATCGCGATATTGGCAAGGGCTGCCTTGAATTGAATAGGCGTATTGGAACCGTCACTTTTGGCGTTCAACTGTGCAGCAGGTGTCTTCAGGTCAAGGTGTTCGATTGTATAAACAGTGTCGGTGCGCGACAGTTTTGCAGAAACTATCCCCTGTCCTGCCAGCAGGCGATCAGCCTCTGCTATGCCGGTGCGCAGGCTTTGGGTCGTTGCATCCAGCGATACGTCGAAATCGCCGAGGCGGATTTTTGCACTCCCCTCGGCGGTTGCTGATACGCGACCCTCCAGCGACAAGCCCGTCAACCCGTTCAAGCGTGATAAATCGGAAATACCGGCCCGAACTTCGCCCGCCACGGGCAAATCAGGATCGTCAATATCGACCTGTCCCGAAGCGCGCAGCGTTATGCCCGCGCCCGTCGCCTGCAAGCTGTCCAAAACCACCGGCGCGCCCGATGCCCAAGACACCGCCCCTTGGGCGGTTGCGGGACCGGCAAGCGTTGGATCAAGTGCGGCCAGGTTGGTGAGGCTGCTGGTAAAGGTCATCTGTCCGTTGTCGCTGGTTAATTTTCCGTGCGAGGACAGTTTTGCATGTTCGGTTTCAATATCCAGTTTTGTCAGGTCAAGCCCGTCCGCGCCGCGCGTCGCCGCCAATGCCACCGTGCCGCGCCCGAACAAGAGCGGGTCGAGCCGGTCGACGCCAGTTTTTAAATCGGTGGTTTGAGCCTGCATCACGATGTCAAAGCTGCCACCGTGCAGCGCCGTTTGACCGCTCAGTGCCACGTCAGCGGCCCCTGCGATGTCACGTTTGATCAATCCCGAAAACCGCGCCAGATCGGCAATGGCCAATGTCGTCTGTCCCGATACCAGAAATCCGGTTTCGGGGCCGTCAACCGTTGCGTCACCCGTCAGGCTCAGGCCGGCGCCGTCAAATGTTAGGGCTGAAATTTTCAGCGGCGTGTCTTGTTGCCAGTCAATGGCCGCGTTTGCGGTAAAGGCCGGTCCCAAGGCGCGCGCGAAATCGACATTTTCGTGATCCGCCCCGTCGGCGTCGAAACGCAGTTTTGCGGTGACGCCTTTTGGACTTTCGGGCGCGATTGTGCCGCCACCCGTCAAGTGCGCCGACGCGATAGACAGGCCGTCGCGGACCAAACCGGTCACTTGGGCGTCCAATTCCCAGACATCGCCCGTGGCTGCATTATAGTCCGCCGTTAGCGTGACCGATTTTACCGCTGTGTCAGGACCGGACAGCGGCAAAACCACATTTCCCGAGGCCGAAGGTTTGATTTCCGCGTCGAGATTAAACTGTTCTGGCATGCCGTTCGCAGCCAAGTCCAGCTGGCCTTCGATCAAGAAGGCGGCTGTTTGCAACCGCAATTGCTCGAGCTGGATGCGGCTGTCTGCATGGCGTTGTCCCGCTATGTCCAGCGCGACCTCTGCGCCCAGAAAGGGTGTAAAACGCGGTTCCAGCAGCGGTGCAATGTTGCCCGATATCCGGGCCGAGAACTGTTTGCTGTCTGGAGCAGCATCGTCAGCGGCTGCCAAGGTTACGTGTCCGGTTAAGGCTTGTGTGTCGCTGGTAGACAGATTGATGTCAGCCTTGAAATCCGACAAGAAACCGTCGCCTTTGATCGACAAGCGTACCGGAGGTTTCTGATATATATCAAGCAACTGTGCAGCAATGCCGCCTGCGGCTTCGTCCAACAACAGGTCCAGCGCCAGTGCTTCGTCGGTGTTGGAATAGCTGGTTGAAAGCGATGCAGAACCCCTTGGGCCATCAATACGGTTGAGGGCCAAGTCCACGCGACCGTCCCCGCCCGACAGGTTTGCCGACCCTGCCAGCGACAATTCCGCAGCAACCCCCAGAACGCTTGGTCCAAGCACGATGGATGCGGCGTTGATGGCCTCCAAATTCACTTCCACAGGCAGGTCGGGCAGCTTGAATGGCGCGGCCTCTGCTTCGGCTGTGGCTGTCGTTGGGGTGGGCAGCCGGTCCAGCACGATACGCCGAACTGTCAGCTCTGTTATATCCAGCTTACCCGACAAGAGCGCCCGCCGCCGCCAGTCAAGGCTTGCCCCGTCCAGCGTCAGCCATATCCCGTCCTTGTCAGCGACTGTAAGCCTGTCGAAACTGGATTTTGACGCCAGTGATCCGACAAACCCTTCGATCCGGACCTGCGTGCCTTCAGACGACAGGTTGTCTTCGATTAACGCTTGCAGATAACCCCGATCGGCCTCGGGGGTGCTGTCTTGGGCAAGCGTCGGACTGGTCAGAGCCAGAGCCAGAGCCAGAGCCAGTGCTTTGCACCCAAGGGTCCAGAGCCGGATCAAAACGACTGTCCAATGCCAACATAGAATTGAACACCGTCGCCAGTGGTCCCGCCAACCGGAGTGGCCACGTCAAACCGGATCGCGCCGACGCCAGTAAAATAACGCGCACCGATGCCTGCGCCACTGTGCGAAGATCCGCCCGACCCCGGCAGGCTGTTTGCGCTGATATAACCGCTGTCGAAAAAGCCGACGAGGCCGAATTTCGGTGTGATCTTGGCACGGATTTCTGCCGCCAAACCAAGGAACGAGCGACCGCCAGAGCCGTCGCCGCCGTCGTCAATCATCAGCGACTGATAGGGCTGCCCGCGCACGGAGCCACCACCGCCGGAAAAAAACAGCAAATCAGGGGGAACATCGTCAAGCCCGGCACCCGATAGCGACCCCAGCTGAACTCGTCCAGCCAAGATCAACCGGTTGCGGTCTGCACCGAACCCGACATAACCCCGAAGATCGGCGGTGCTGTGAAGACCCGACTTCGTTCCGTTTACGCCCAGATACGGCATTGTTTCGACATCGACAAAATAACCGCGGGACGGTTCCAAAATATCGTTACGTTTGTCGAGCGTTACGCCCACAGGCAGGCCCAGATACAGAAAGTTGCGCTGGCCGTCATCATCGGTGACATCAGAATAATTCAACGTCAGTCCAGCGGTGCCGGTCAGCGTGTCGGAAAAATTATGCTCAAAGCCGATCCCGACACGACCCCATCGTTCAAGATAGGTGTCTTCGTCGTCTTGTTGCAACTCGGCCAGCAGATAACCGTGGGTGTCGGGGCTGAGCGTGGCAGGTCGGTCAATCCGGGAGGACACATTGTAGTCGATCCCGCCCGTTTGCCCGCCTACACCTGATATACCACCGGCCAGCCGCAGCCGCTCGGCGCCACCCAGCATGTCGCGTTTCAACCAAAATCCCGACAGGGCCAGACCCTCTAACGACGATAATTCTGCGCCAAAGCCAATCCGGCGGGGCGGGTTGTCAACCAATGTCGCCGTAATATCCAGTGTATCGTCCGGTCCGACCTCGTCGGCTTCGGTCACTGCGACCGACCGGAACACACCGGTGCGGCGCAATCGCCGGGCTGCCCGCGACAGCTCGTCCGGCGCAAACACCGTTCCAGACGGCAGGCCCATAATCTTGCGAATGCGGCGGTCCCGAACCGAGCTCTCGCCCTTGAGGATCAGATCGCCAAACCGCAACCGTGGGCCGGGGTCCAACGCGACCTCGGCAGACAGGGTCTTCGCGCGGTGGTCTGCGGTGATCTGTTGACCGGCAACCGATGTTTTGGCGTGGCCCTGATCGCGCCAAGCTTCGACGGCGGTCTCTGCGGCCTCTTTTATCAGCCCACTTTTGGCAATTTGGCCGGTGCGAAAATCGCGTGGCAACCTTAGGCCGGTTGGCAGCGGCGCAACAGTCGCCTTGGAAAACCGGAATTGCACGCCTGCGTTAATAGAAATGACAATCTCGTCTATCTGTTGCGGCGGCGACAGCGGTGCGATGCCTGTGACTTCTCTGCCGTCTGCCGTAATTGTGATCGCACCACTGTAATATCCGGCAGAATAAAGAGCGCCGGTTAGAATGGCATAGTCGGCACGCGCTGCGCCCAGAATATCTTGAACCGGAGCATCTTCGACCTGAACTGCGCCCAAAGTCAACGATGCGGCGCGCAACCGCGCAACCAGATCTTCATCTGCCTGGGGGGCGGTAAATCGGGCTTGAGTTGCGCTCACTGGTCCTGCCATCGTCGCCGCGACGGCAATGGTCATGGCACAAAGAGCCAATCGGACAAGATTTTGGACACGTGTCACTATTATCCTCGACGTTTGCCAATGATATTGACGGAACCCCCGTCAATGGCAACCAAGATCGGCAGCGTTGGCGGTAAATTGCCGTGTTGCCAGACAAATTTTCTGCGCAGACCAGTTTTGGGCGGCAAAACGGGTGGGAATTGAATAGAAGTGCGTGTCAGGCTATGCCTGTTCAAGGTCGCCCTAAACAATTGGGCGCGCAATCATAGGACCATCACATGCCGAAATGGGTGAAGTTCTTAACACTGCTTGTACCGGCCCTAATGGTGATCCTAAGCGTGTTTATGGCCCGAGAAACATGGGATTTCCAAAACGGCAGCCTGCCTACGCAAGCCGTCGTCACCACAGTTAGGTTTGAACATGGAAGTACGACCGGCAGTGACGGGTTCAGCGAAGATACGGTGACCTATTATCCGACGTTTCAGTTCAAGAGCGCGACCGGTCAAGAGTATATCACCGAGAGTTCGCAACCGGCCAGCGGCTTTGTTCCCGAGGTCGGAGATGTTATTCCCGTGCATTATTACGTCGAGAACCCCTATTGGGTGCGTCCAGTGTTTAGCTGGTGGACGTTGTGGGCCGGACCTATGATCTTTGCCGGTATTGGTTCGTTTTTTCTGATCGTCCTGAGCGTGATTTTTCGATTGATTGAACGGGCCGATGCGCGCCGTCGCGGTCCAGTACAGACCCAAACCGTGCGCAGGTTTTGAACGACGCGGATATGGGCGCGCTGGACGCTAGTATTCGCCGGCTCTGTGATGAACGTGGGTTGGAGTCGCCGATATGAGCGTGCCGGCGTTGAGGTTTCCCGAGTTTGAGGGGGAGTGGATTGAGAGAAAGTTCGGAGATTTCTCAACAGTAATTCGAGGGGCCAGCCCAAGGCCGAAAAGGGACCCTCGTTACTACGGCGGCGGCGTTCCTAGGTTGATGGTTGAAGATGCCGATCTGTTGTGGGGATAAGGCTTGTGGGGATGGTACCTGTTTCATGTGGTTTGATATACGCTCGTTTCCGCAGGAGTTGGTGATTGCGAGTAGTGTGGGGGGAAAAGGCTAGCTATCCGATTTTTGATGAGTGAGGGCCTCTTTAAGGCTGGCCTGGTAAAGCCAGTTTTTGGAGGCTCCCACAGACACCACATTTAGTGCATTAATATGTAAAATTCACTATTCCGCTTCTTGTTGAGATTGCACAACTTCATTTTTGGGGGCACAACGCACTTTGGTGTTGCTTTCAGAGCCACAAAATGGTTTGTGTCCCTAAAAGATCCATATTGGGGACACAACGCAGCTTGGGGTTCGTGCGCGAACATCAAGACGGCTTGAGCGCTGTATTTATTTAAACTAGGGACGCAAAGGTAGGGTGCAGACAGATGCGGAGACCAATTTCAGAATACGATTTCGAAAATGCTGCGGAATATCACTACGATAAATTCCCACCGAAATCACTGGACTACAGTAGATTAATTGCGCCCATAGTTAGGGCGACTGATGCTCTAGCAAGGTACGATGAATTGCTTAAATCACTCCACAACAGTGAATTCCTCTTAGCGCCGCTACGAAGTCAAGAGGCGCTCGTCTCGTCACGTATGGAAGGAACAATCTCGACTTTGGATGAAGTGATGAGATTCGAAGCAGACAACGAAGATGTAATCGAGCCAACAAGCGCTGACGTGAGGTATGAAGCTTTTGAGGTCGCACTATTTGGCTTAGCTATAAGGACGGCCCAAAAGGCAATGAAAAGTGGGCAACCACTCTCCGAATCACTAATAAAGCAAGCGCATAGCAGATTGTTGAGTTTTGGCCGTGGCGCAGCAAAGTCGCCAGGGCTGTACAAAACCGAACAGAACTACATTGGCGATGACCGAAAGGCGGTGGTTAACTACATACCTATCTCACCTGAACAACTTGGCCCAGCGATGGAGAACCTCGTCAAGTTTCTTAACAGCGACACGTTCCCTGCGATAATTACCTCCGCACTTTCACATGTTGAATTTGAAGCGATCCACCCATTCAATGACGGAAATGGACGCATTGGTCGCCTACTTATAACACTTAGCCTCTGGGAAAAGGGAGTAATTAGCCAGCCGCACTTTTACATCAGTTCGTACCTTGAAGAGCAAAAAGAAGAGTACATTGAGAGGATGAGATTGGTTTCAACTGAAGGAGACTGGACAGGTTGGTGTGAGTTCATGCTTGGAGCAATTGCCACACAAGCAAACCGGAATTTAACAACGGCAACTGAAATCATTCAACTATATGAGGAGATGAAGGGTGTTTTTCGCGAAGTACTGGCGTCTCAGTGGACGATGGTCGCGCAAGACTTTATTTTTAGTCAGCCAATATTTCGAAACAACAGATTCACAAAGCGGAGTGGAATTCCAAAACAGACCGCCGCCAAGTTTACACGTGCGCTGAATGAAAGGGGGCTTTTGGTTGAACTTTCTCCGGCCTCAGGCCGCCGAGCTGCGTTATATGCCTTCGAGCCGCTAATGAAAATTGTGAGAGGCTAAGCTCAAAGTATTGTGCAGCAAGGATTGCATAAAGGTGTATAAATTATACATTTGTAATTATTATTAATATAAAACATAGGCTTAAAGAAAATATTGGTGACCCCGAGAGGATTCGAACCTCTGGCCTATCCCTTAGGAGGGGATCGCTCTATCCAGCTGAGCTACGGGGCCCTTTAAAAACAATGGGTTATGCGTTTGAAACACCACCAATCCCACTGTTTGTCAAATGTTTGTCAAATTCTTGCTTTCGTGTATTTTACCTATCGCATTGTTCAACTGGATTGAAGCCCAATTGATCTCTTGTACTTTCAATTGTTATGAACATTCGCCCACGATATTGCGTTTAGCGAATAATTTGGATTTTCGTAGTAGGTGTAAAGAACAAATGCTCTTTGGTGTTTCATAAATGAAAGGCCCGTCTGTTGACATGCAAGCAAGAGAACATTGCCCAAGGTCTGCATGGAGCCCGTTTTACGGAATGCTGCACGCAGCACATTCGGGCAGTAAGGGCGGGAAGCATGCGTAATTGGGCAGGCTTTCGCTTTTAGGCCAAGCTCCCACTAAGATCACAGGATAGCTGTGAACAAGGGAGAAAGATTATGGAATACTATGTTGGATTAGATGTATCGCTGCGATCCTGTGCGCT
>CAXMUJ010000036.1:0-2040 GCA_964196455.1 uncultured Myxococcota bacterium
TTCATCCAACAGCCGCGTCAAGCGTTGGCTTTCGGTGTTAATAATATCAACGAAACGCACGGATTCTTCGGACGAAATATCATCCGTATCACGCAAAATTTCCGCAAAGGATCTGATCGACGTCATCGGGGTTCGCAATTCATGACTGATCTGCGAAAGAAAGGCATCTTTTTGCGCACCAAGTTCCGTAAGCTTCGCGTTGGCGTGGCGCAACTTGTGCGCAGATTCAGCAAGCTCGCGCGATTGCACTTCCAGCTGTTGGGAATACACCATCGCCTGTGCGGTTTCGTCGGCAATGTTCATCAGTTCTTCAACGGATACGGTGCCGCCGCCCGCAATTTGTGAAACCATCGCGTGGGCGGATGCGGCACCAACACTACCGGCCAATTCACGTTCCAGCTGTTCAATGAATGTGTCCGTCGGGTCGGGTAGACCTGCTGGTTTGCCTTGCTCCCCGGCCGCTTGCGTGAATAGGCGGTGCGCATGCGTTGCCCCCAAAATACGCTGTGCCAAG
This sequence comes from uncultured Myxococcota bacterium, assembly GCA_964196455.1. Classification (GTDB taxonomy): domain Bacteria; phylum Pseudomonadota; class Alphaproteobacteria; order Rhodobacterales; family Rhodobacteraceae; genus Amylibacter. Next base: position 515 of record CAXMUJ010000036.1, read on the forward strand.
GTGAACAAGTCTTCAGATGTAGCGGATCGTCGGATCAGAATGCTGGAGCCACGACCGCTTGTCTGGCGAAATACATCGACGAACTGCGCGCCTTGTATGCGTTCTAATTGGCGTGGCGTTACAATCAGTGACAATCCAACGAACAACGCGATGTTGATGCCAAGCGACCAGAATAGGGAATGAACCAACGGGTCGTATCCGGTCAGGCCGAAAAGCTCTTGCGGGCGCAGCCATGTTAAGCCGAACGGGCCATTTTCAAGGACGCTGGTGCTTAACAGGAACGCCCCCTCGAAACTCGGTAGGAACAGGGTGTAGGCCCAGATGACAAACCCGACAATCAGCCCCGCCAACGCACCTGTGCGCGTCGCACTTCGCCAGAATATGCCGCCGATCAAGCTGGGCAAAATTTGTGCGACACCTGCAAACGCAATCAGACCGATAGAGGCAAGTGCATTGGAGCCGCCCGTTAGGCGGAAATAGAAATACCCAAGGATAAGCAACACGCCGATACTAACGCGTCGACTTAGCAGCAGTACGCTTCGAACGTCGCCGCTGGTGGATATGCGGCCCTTGCCATAGCTGATCCATAGCGGCATCACGATGTGATTTGAGACCATGGTCGAAAGCGCGATGGCGGCGACAATCACCATAGATGTCGCCGAGGAAAAGCCGCCCAGAAATGCAAACAAGGCAAGCGCGTTTTGCCCTTCAGCCAACGGAACCGTCAGAACGTATAAGTCAGGGTTGGAGCCAGCAGGAAGTATTGATTGTCCAGCAATGGCGATGGGCAGCACGAACAGGCTCATCAAGAACAGGTACAGCGGGAACGCCCAACTGGCGACAGAAAGGTGGCGTTCATCGGAATTCTCGACGATCGTCACCTGAAACATGCGCGGTAGTGTTATAATGGCAGTTGCAGACAGAAACGTCAGAGCAACCCAGCGCGGGCCAAATAGCCGATCCGTTTGCAGCATATCAGGTGACATGCGCTCGAATATTCCTGCGGGACCATCGGCGATCCCCCAAACCACGAAAATGCCAACAGCAAGAAGTGCAAAGAGTTTTACGACGGCTTCAAGGGCGATTGCTGTAACGACACCGTGGTGCCGCTCGTTCGCGTCGACATTACGGGTGCCAAACAGAATGGTGAAAAGGGCAAGAATTGCGGCGATCCAGAAAGCCGAGACTTTCTCGTCTGCAAAACCGGAGCTGTTTGTCGGTGAAAACACCGAAAAACTGGTGGTTATGGATTGCAGTTGTAGCGCGATGTAAGGCGTTGAGCCAATAACGGCCAACAATGTGACAACCACCCCAAGCGTGGCGCTTTTGCCGTATCTGGACGATATTAAATCTGCGATCGACGTGATGCGCTGCGTCCGGCCGATCCGTAAGAGTTTACGCAGTAACCACCACCAGCCGATAAAAACCAATGTCGGTCCAAGGTAAATTGTAACAAACTCCAGCCCGTTCCGTGCAGCGGACCCAACTGCCCCGTAAAAAGTCCAAGCGGTACAATAGACCGAGAT
>CAXMUJ010000037.1:0-12499 GCA_964196455.1 uncultured Myxococcota bacterium
CGAGTAAACGGTGACGACTTTTTCCGTTCCTGTCCACAGTCGCAAAAATTCCTCAAGCTGTTCGGGCGGCAAGCCACAATCCTTGGCCAGACTATTGCTAGAAGATTGCGCGGCGGCAACAGCATCATCAAAATTTGAAACATGGCTGTTAACATATTGCGCATCCACAGCGCCGTTTTCGACGATATGCGCCAGTAAACCGTTGAACAGATGCAGATCCACACCCGGTTTGATCGCAAGATGGATATCCGCCATTTCCGACGTCGCTGTGCGACGCGGGTCAATATTTATGATGGTAAAATCGCGCGTCTCTTTTGCCGCCATCAGGCGCTGATGCAAAACCGGATGGCACCATGCGAGGTTAGATCCGACTAGGACCACTAGATCGGCACTCTCGAAATCCTCGTAACTACCCGGCACTGTATCTGTGCCGAACGCGCGCTTGTGCCCCGCCACGGACGAGGCCATGCACAGCCGCGAATTGGTGTCGATGTTGGCGGAACCGATGAAGCCTTTCATCAGCTTGTTGGCGACGTAGTAATCCTCGGTCAGCAACTGTCCCGAAACGTAAAACGCCACGCTATCCGGCCCGTGTTCTGCGATTGCAGTCGTGAATTTGTCGGCCACGAGGTCTAACGCCCCGTCCCAATCAGTTTCTCGCGCACCAATGCGGGGCGTCAGTAGCCGTCCCTCCAGATCGAGGGTCTCGCCCAAGGCTGTGCCTTTTGAACATAAGCGCCCGAAATTGGCGGGGTGATCAGGATCGCCCGCGATCAATGCGCCACCTTTGCCGTCGGGTGTCGCCAGCACCCCGCAGCCGACGCCGCAGTAGGGGCAGGTCGTGCGGATGGTTGTCATGCGGCGGCGACTTTCACCACGATGCTGTCACGATCGATCAGTATGCGGCCAGCCTCGACCTTCACTGGATAAGTGCGGACACGGCCTTCGTCCACGCCTTGTGCCTTGCCAGTATTGAGGTCTAAAACCCAGTTGTGCAACGGGCAGGTCACGGCTTCGCCATGCTGGATACCATTGGAAAGCGGGCCACCTTTGTGCGGGCATTTATCGTCCAAGGCAAAAACCTTATCCTTGGCAGTGCGGAAAATTGCGATGCAGCCGTGGGCGGTTTTAACCAGTCGTGCGCCTTGTTGCGGGATGTCGCCAAGGGCGCCTATATCAAAAAAATCGCTCATTCTGCTGCCACCTGTGTAAGATCCGCCATCGGCGTAAATTCATGCGCCTCGCCGCCTTGTGCGCGTTCGGCCCATGGGTCGATTTGGTAGAATTTCTGGGAATAGAAGAACCGTTCGGCCAAGGCGGCGCGCCCCTCGGCATCCTCCACGACCTTCTCTATCACCCAATCCAGCCCGACCTTGGCAATCCACTTGTAGGGCCGATGCAGGTATTGCGCGTTCTCGCGGTAAAGCTGATAGAAAGCTGCGCAATGCTCAATCGCGGCTTCCTCGGTTTCAACTGTGGTCAGCAGTTCGGTTTCGCGCAGGTCCATGCCCGCAGCCCCGCCGACCAGTAGTTTGTAGCCGCTGTCGACGCAGATAATGCCGAAGTCTTTGCATGTCGACTCAGCACAATTACGCGGGCAACCTGACACCGCCAGTTTGAATTTATGTGGCGACCACGCGCCCCACAGCGCTTTTTCCAGCTTGATGCCAAGACCCGTGGAATCCTGCGTTCCAAACCGGCAATGGTCCTTACCCACGCAAGTTTTTACCGTCCGCAAACCCTTGGCATAGGCATGACCCGAGACCATTCCAGCCGCATTAAGATCGGCCCAAATTGCAGGCAGATCTTCTTTCTGCACTCCGAGCAGATCGATACGTTGACCGCCCGTGACGTGAACCGTTGGCACGTTGTATTTTTCGGCCGCATCCGCAATCGCGCGCAGCTCGTCCGGTGTCGTCATGCCACCAAACATTCGTGGAACGACAGAATAGGTGCCGTCCTTTTGGATGTTAGCGTGTACCCGTTCGTTGATAAACCGGCTTTGCCCGTCGTCGACGTATTCGCCGGGCCATTCAGCCACCAGATAGTAGTTCAGCGCTGGTCGACAGGACGCACAGCCGCCCGACGTCGTCCAAGCCAGTTCCTGCATGATCGCCGGAATGGATTTCAGGGATTTCAAGCGGATGAATTTGCGAACATCCTCGTGACTATGATCGGTGCATTTACACATGCCGCCAGCTTCAGGCAGGACGAAGTCGCCGCCCAAGGTCAATGCCGTCAGTTGCGTCGTTAACCCAAGGCAGGTTCCGCACGAAGTTGAGGCCTTGGTGACCGCCTGAACGTCCGCCAGAGAGGCCGCACCTGCGTTGATCGCCGCAATGATGTCACCTTTGGAAATGCCGTTGCAGCCGCAAATCTCTGCCTCATCCGGCAAGGCTGCAACGGCTGCCATAGGGTCCAGGGGGGACCCTCCGGCGAAGTTCGGGCCAAAGATCAGGGTATCGCGAATTTCGGCGATATCCTCCTTGTCCTTTAACTTCTGCAAGAACCACGGGCCGTCAATGGTATCGCCATACATGACGACGCCGATGATGCGGTTATCCTCGATGACGAGGCGTTTATAAATGCCTTGGGTGGCATCGCGATAAACGATTTCTTCGCGGCCATCCTTTTCGGTGAAGTCTCCTGCCGAGAATAAGTCGCAGCCGGTTACCTTCAACTTGGTCGAAATCTCGACAGGTGTGAACGTCTCGTGAAAGCCTAACAGGTTGCGTGCGGCAACCTTCGCCATATCGTAAAGCGGCGCGACGAGGCCGTACGTGGACCCCTGATGTTCCACGCATTCACCAATGGCAAATACTTCGGGATCGTCGGTTTTCATCTCGTCGTTGACCAAAAGACCGCGGTTGTATTTCAAACCCGACGCCTGTGCCAAACCGAAGTTCGGGCGAATTCCGACAGCCATGACAACCATGTCGGCGATAATCTTGCGTCCGTCCTCCAGCAAGACGGCCTCCACCTTGCCATCGCCAAGGATTTCTTTGGTGTTGGCACCGCACAATATTTCGATGCCGCGCTTTTCCAGTTCACTTTGTAGAAGAAATCCCGCGGACTGGTCCAACTGGCGTTCCATCAGATGTGGCATTAGGTGGATAACCGTCACCTTCATACCCTGCGCCGACAGGCCAGCGGCAGCCTCTAGCCCCAGCAAGCCACCACCGATGACGACAGCGCGCGGGTCAGTCTTCTTGGCAACCTCCAGCATCGCATTGACGTCGCCAAGATCACGATAAGCCATCACACCTTCCAGATCACGCCCCGAAATAGGAATGATGAACGGCGAAGAACCTGTGGCGATCAGCAGCTTGTCATACGGGGTTTCGCCCTTTTCACTGATGACAACTTTGCGGATGCGGTCAATACCCGTGACCATCTCGCCGAACCGGCAATCAACTCCGTGATCGGTATACCAGCCGGCATCATGTGTGACGATTTCCTCGTACGTCTTTTCGCCAGACAGAACCGGCGACAGCATAATGCGGTTGTAGTTCCCCCTCGGCTCGGCACCGAAAAGCGTGATGTCATAGATTTCGTCATTGGCGGCGAGCAGATGCTCCATAGCACGACCAGATGCCATGCCAGCGCCAATAACTACAAGTTTCATAGCCATTATGCTGCGTCCTTCTTCTTGTGGCCTTTTTCGTAGTCCTCAAGGAACTGCAAAACTTCGGCGCGGTAATTGTAGTAATCGGGGTGCTCCAACAAGGCCTTGCGGGTGCGTGGCCGTGGCAAATTCACGTCCATGATCTTGCCGATCGTGGCCTGCGGACCGTTGGTCATCATCACGACGCGATCTGACAGCAACACGGCTTCGTCGACGTCGTGTGTCACACAAATGGCGGTGACTTTGGTGCGGGACCACACCTCCATCAACACTTCTTGCAATTCCCAGCGGGTCAAGCTGTCGAGCATCCCGAAGGGTTCATCCAGCAACAGCAGCTTCGGGGAAAGTGCGAAGGCCCGCGCGATGCCGACACGTTGCTTCATGCCGTTGGAAAGGCTGTTGGCGGATTTGTCCATCGCGTCTGCCAGACCCACGCGTTCCAGATAGTATTCGACGACCTCTTGGCGCTCTCCTTGCGTGGCGTTCGGGTAAACTTTATCAACCCCGATCGCGACGTTTTCTTTGGCGGTTAGCCATGGGAACAAGCTGGGCGATTGGAAGACCACAGCGCGCTCGGGGTTTGCACCCTCGACGCTTTTGCCATCCAGAATTATCGCGCCGTTGGAGATTTCATTCAGGCCAGCCGCCATCGTCAGCGCCGTAGATTTTCCACAGCCCGAGTGCCCGATGATCGAAATAAACTCCCCTTTGTTAATCGACAAATCGAAATTTTCGACAACCGTCAATGGCCCCTTGGGCGTTGGGTAAACCTTGTCCACCTGCGAAAATTGCAGGTAATTGTTTTCAAGCCGCGTCATCGCCGCCGTTTGGTAGGCTTTCGGGGCCATGTTATGGATCGCCTCGACGTCTGGCAGATTACGTTCGCCAACGTTCTCGGATTTGAAACCAACGTTCATCAGGTACTCGGTAACCTGTGCGCGCAGGCGCTTGAATTCGGCGTTGTCATTCATCGCGGTGCGATCACGTGGGCGTGGAAGCGAGACGTGGAAGTCAGGCCCCAGCGTGGCGTTAGGGCCGGGGTTGAGTGGGATAATCCGGTCGGCCAGCAAAATCGCCTCGTCGACGTCGTTTGTAATCAGGATGATGGTCTTTTTCTCGACCTGCGAGATGTGTTCGATCTCGTCCTGAAGGTTCGCACGGGTCAGTGCGTCGAGTGCTGACAGCGGTTCGTCCAACAACAGAACTTCGGGTTGCATCGCCAAGGCGCGCGCCACGGAAACACGTTGCCGCATACCACCCGATAATTCGGATGGGTTGCGGTCTACGGCGTGGGTTAGGCCGACCATATCGACGTATTTATCAATCAGTGCGTCTTTATCCGCGCGCGACATTCCTGTGTGAACAGCATCCGCCGCCAAGGCGACGTTGGCGCGTACGGACAGCCAAGGCATCAAGGAATAGGACTGAAATACAAGACCGCGCTCCTGTCCGGGTTCTTTGATTTCAACGCCGCGAAAACAGGCGGTTCCGCTGTCCGGGAAGTCCAGACCCGCAAGGATGTTAATCAACGTGCTTTTGCCGGAACCCGAAAATCCGAGGATGGCGACGAACTCGCCTTCCTTTACGTCCAGATTGATATTCGACAACACCTCGGCGCGGTTCTTCCCGTTCCCGAAGGATTTGCTGACGTTCTTAAGGGATAGAATGCTCATGTCAGTCACCGTGTTTCGTCAAATGTGAACATGGATTGTAGCGCGAACATCACGCGGTCCAGCATGTATCCGATGATGCCGATAGTGAACACGGCAACCATGATCCGCGCGAGACTATCGGAGGACCCGTTCTGGAATTCGTCCCACACAAACTTGCCCAAACCGGGGTTCTGGGCCAGCATTTCAGCCGCGATCAGAACCATCCAGCCAACACCGAGGCTCAGGCGCATTCCGGTGAAAATCAGTGGAAGGGCCGAGGGCAAAACCAGCTTGGTGATCTTGGTGTAAGTGTTCAGCTTCAGGACTTTGCCAACACTGACCAGATCTTTGTCGATGTTCGCCACACCATGCGCGGTGTTGATGATTGTCGGCCATAACGAACAAAGCGTTACGGTGATCGCGGAAATCAGAAAGGATTTGGTGAACATGCCGTCGTTGGTCAGATACACTGCCGAAACGACCATCGTAACAATTGGCAGCCAAGCCAGCGGCGAAACGGGTTTGAAAATCTGGATAATCGGGTTCATCGCGGCGTTAAAGCTGGGGGAAAGCCCGCTCATAATGCCCACCGGAACGGCGATGGCAGTGCCGATCGCAAAGCCGAAAAATACGGTTTTGACCGAGGTCCAGATCTGCGAATAATACGAAGGCGAACCGGTATAAGCGCGGTCCTTTACTTTATCGGCATTACCAGCTGCGATCAGTTCGGCGTTGCGGACGTCTTGACGCTCGTAAAAGGCGGCCTCTTTTTCTTTGCCAGCAAGATAGTCGTCGTGCAGCGAGCCAACCTGTTCCCAAACCTGCGCAGGCCCGGGGATCGCACCGAGACTGGTCTGAACGGTTGGCGCAAGAGTGGCCCATGCAAAAATGAAGATTAAGACCGACAGGATCGGCACACCTAGCATCCGCCAGATGTCGCGTGCGTTGGTCTGGACGTTATCGCCAGCGGCCAGTTTCAGGGCGGGCGTAATCCAGCTAAATCCCAGAACGCGGAACCATGCGTCAGCTTTGTTGATCCTTGCAAAAAGACGCTCTTTGCGGGCTTCTTTCTTGGCTGAAAGGGCTAGATGCGGGTCATTCGTGATCGTCATAGTTCCAACCTTGTGAAGTCTTGATGTAGAGCTGCGGGGGCGATAACCGCCCTCGCAAGTTTCAGTACTCTAGCGGTTTATTCGCTTTTCAAGCCGATCTCGAAGCTGTCGATATAGGCGTTAGGTGCCCGTCCATCGTAAGCCACGCCATCAATGAATTCGTCTGTGACGGGTTTGTAACCGTCGCTGTCCCAAGGGAAGTCAGCCTCGTTTGCCAGACCGGCATCGACCAACATACGGGCCGCCGACAAGTACGTTTCCGGCAAGTAAACCGAGGCGGCTACATCATGATACCAGCTATCCGGCTGCACGTCTGAAATCTGACCCCAGCGGCGCATTTGCGACAAATACCAGATGGCGTCGGAATAGAACGGGTATGTTGCGTTATAGCGGAAGAACACGTTGAAATCAGGGATCTCGCGGACGTCGCCCTTTTCGAATTCGAACGTGCCGGTCATCGACGCAGCTATAACGTCTTGATCCGCACCCACATATTCGGAACGCGACAGGATTTCGACCGCTTCGGCACGATTGGCATTGTCGTTTTCATCCAACCAGATCGCGGCGCGGATCAAGGCTTTGGTGATTGCCAAAGTCGTGTTCGGGTTCGCTTCGGTGAACTCTTTGGACAGGCCGAAGACTTTCTCGGGGTTGTTCTTCCAGATCTGGTAATCGGTGATTACCGGCACACCAATGCCTTTGAACACCGCCTGCTGGTTCCAAGGCTCACCCACACAATAGCCATCGATTGTGCCCGCTTCCATGGTGGAAGGCATCTGTGGCGGAGGCGTCACGGAAAGCATAACGTCAGCATCCACTTGGCCCGAGACGTTATCTGCCGTGTAATAGCCGGGGTGCAAACCACCCGCCGCCAACCAGTAACGCAACTCGTAGTTATGCGTGGAAACAGGGAACACCATACCCATGTTGAATGGGCGACCCTCGTCGGCATAGGTTTCCACAACCGGTTTCAACGCCGCCGCGCTGATCGGATGGATCGGCTTGCCGTCTGCATCAGTCGGAATGTACTGCTTCATCTCGGCCCAAACGTCGTTGGAAACGGTGATGCCGTTGCCGTTCAGATCCATCGAGAATGGCGTAACGATATGCGCCTTGGTGCCGTAGCCGATTGTTGCCGCCAAGGGCTGACCAGCCAGCATATGTGCGCCGTCCAGCTGGCCGTCGATTACGCGGTCCAGAAGAACCTTCCAGTTCGCTTGAGGTTCCAGAGTGACGTAAAGCCCCTCATCTTCGAAATATCCCAGCTCGTAAGCAATCGCGAGCGGGGCCATATCTGTCAGTTTAATAAAGCCGAAAGTCAGTTCGTCTTTCTCAACATCCAGCATTTCAGCCTGTACGCCGGATGTCATTGCAAACAACATCGTGTTGGCGGCCAAGACTAGGGAAAGTGTCTTTTTCATCTTTAGTCCTCTGAAACGAAAAAAGCCGTTCGTTATGCATCGTGTGGCAGGGGAGGACCGTCACAAGGATACAAAACGAGCGGCTTTGCTCTGGTAAACCCCGAACTTCGGGAGTCTTCGATACGGACGTCTTTGCCCGCTTCAGTATGGATATTGTGAATCGACTAGCAATAAATCAATGTGCAATGCACCATTTTTGTGCGGCGCACCAAAATTGGTTAATTTATAGGCAGAAAATTGTATTAGATGTTGCTAATTTAGGCGCCTAGGGCAAAATCGCGGCCGTCGAAGAACGAATCCGCATCGCTTCCTGCACCCGTAATATCCGACTCAGGAAGGTTAACTCCCAACGGCTGAAGGGCCGTGCGGTATAGATCTGGCCGAAACACCTCAATGGCTTCTGCGCGCGTTTCCATACGGGACAGGCCCCAATTCTGCGCTGCCTGTTCAGCAATCCACAACGCATCACTTCGCCAGGGGAAAGTCACACTTGAGCCTGAAAGGTTCAGAATATTGGCATTTTGCCCGATCCGGCCTTTACCATCGAGAACCAACTCACCAACTAGGGCCCGTTCGATGACTTCGGCGGGAACGTCTATATATGCGGGCAGTGCCAAAATTTCGGCTAGACTCGCGGCATTCTCCCGATCTCCGGCCCATAAGCTGGCACGGTAGAGGGCACGGATCAGTTTACTTACTGTTGTTTTGTTTTCCTCGGCCCAGTCACTTCGAACGGCCAAAACTTTTTCCGGTGCCGCACTCCAGATCGAGGCGCCACATAGTAAAATCTCTGCGTCTCCTTGTTCGACAGCTAAACTGCCCCAAGGTTCGCCCACCATAAACGCATCGATTTCACCTGCTGCAAGAACTTTACCAAGCATACTTGGAGGAGCGACGGAAAATTCGACATCGACATTTTGGCTTCCGCAACCCGCCATCCAATAACGTACAAGTTCACGGTGCATACTTTGTGGAAAGGGCACACCTATCCTAATCGGGCGATCTTTGAACGCCGCCAATAAGGATTGCCCTAGCGCAAGCGCATCCCCGAAACTTTCCACACTACCTTTTGCCAAATGCGAAGCCGCCACCACCGTATTGCCGTTGCGGTTCAATACGAAAGGCACCGTTATGCGCACCGGCATTGGCCCCAGTCCCAGACTCATAGCCAGCGCCAAAGGTGAAAGCATATGCGCCACAGGATACATTCCCAGCGAAACTTTATCGCGGATGTTGGACCAGCTCACCTCTTTATGCAGGACCAGTTCAAGACCTTCTTCGGCAGCAAATCCCATTTCCTGCGCTGCAATCAAAGTTGCTGCATCTGTGAGAGGAACAAAGCCAATGTCAATTTGTGTCAGGCTCATGATAGCAACCCTGCAGCTGTAACAAGCCCTTCGGCGACGTCGGCTAGGCGTTTCCCTTGATCCATTGCGGTTTTTCGCAAGAGGGCATATGCCTCGTCCTCGCTCAACCCACGCGCCTTCATCAATATACCCTTGGCGCGATCAATTGTTTTGCGTTCGGAAAGGGCCGCCTTGGTTGCGCTCAACTCGGCCCGCAGGCGCGCAAAGGTATGAAATCGTGCAATCGCCGCTTCGAGGATAGGTTTGATCCGGTCTTGGCGCAAACCATCCACAACATACGCACTCACGCCAGCGTTGATCGCCGCTTTCATCATGCCAGTATTGGCCTTGTCGACAAACATCGCAACAGGACGCTTGGTCGGGGCACTTGCTACCGTCAGTTCTTCCATCATATCGCGCCCGGGATTATCGAGGGCGATCAGCACAACATCCGGCTCTAGCGCCGCAAGTTTACGTGCCAGCCCGATTGGATCTTCGACAACCGTAACCTTGAAGTTACCCGCGTCATGCACGCCAGCCACAATCGTGTGGGCACGTTCGACGTTTTCTTCGACTACTACGATATGCAGTTTTTCAGACATAGAGACCGCTCGACTTATAAACAGGCATAAACAAATTATCACCCCCAGTGACATTGTTGAACGGGCAGGTCGTTTCTGGCGTCAAATTTTCGGGTGACCGGCGTTTGTATATGTCACTCACTTCAGAATTCCATCCAACTCTTGACGGCCGACCTTAATTCCACTGTCCGCCGCCGTCCATGTCGACCACTGTACCAGATAGGTATTGCACGCGGGAAGACGATAGCATCGCGGCCAAGTTACCTACTTCTTCGGGTGTTTTTAAACGACCAAATGGCATCCTGCTTTCGTCCAGTAATTCTTTCCATCGCGTTTCATCGTCAAACTTAGCCTTCGCCCTTGCCTGATATAAGGTCGTAACGCGGCCCGTTAATGTCGCCGATGGATTAATCCCGAACACCCTGACATTATCTTTCGGCGCATCGGCGCCAAGTGCATTCGTAAAGCCGATCAACGCCGCATTGCCCGCCGCACCACAAATATAGTCGGGCCGCACCGCGCGTCCGCCCATGCCAATGATGTTAACGATTGTGCCGGACTGCCGTTCCTTCATCGCTGCGAAATATAGCTGACACAGATGGATATACCCGAATACTTTGAGAGCCCAGCCTTCTTGCCAGCGCGCCATTGAAACGTCGGCAATCCCCCCGCCAGGGATTGCACCGGCATTGTTAACAAGTACATCAATATCGGGGAAAGCCTCAAACATCCGCGTACGTTCCGCTTCAACGGACAAATCCACCGAGATTATCTCGACCGACACACCACAATCCGCCTTCAGCTTTTGTGCAGCTTCGCGCAATGCCGTTTCATCGCGACCGGCGACAACGATATTTGCGCCCTCCATTGCGAAAGCTCTTGCGGTCCCGAAACCAATCCCCTTCGAGCCACCAGTTATCAATACACGCTTGCCAGCTAAACCAAGATCCATATCCCAAACACCTCTATAACAAGCGCCAACCATGCGCAAAATTGAACAGACCCGTAGTTTGTCACTTATCCAAATGGATTTATAGACGTGTTTTCGCCATACTCAGACACTTTTGCAGAGAAGTAGGACATGTGGCTGTCCTAATAGACAACTGGCTCAGATACCTTCTAGTCTATTACATCTGCTGCGATAATATTTCTGACAAATCACTGTTTGTGTTAAAATGCACGAAAACGGTTCGGCACGATCATCACTACCACGATGTAAAATCTTTGAAGCTCAGCTTGGTTTTTCGCAGCTGCGGACACACAATACTTGCTCAAGTAGCGGTGACATCAACGAACACAATTTCTCAGAATGGGTTTAATGTCCGCTTTACTGGACAAGGTTGGTTTTTTTGCACCCGCAACGAACGACAGCTGCCCGCCCTTATTGAACGCACCCTCTTCGCCCAAAGTCGCTTGATTAGATCAAATCAACAATCTTTCTCTGAGCTGCACTGTCACCTTCAATATATCTCTGTGTGGTTTGTAACGATGTATGACCGGCCAAAAACTGGACATCTCGTAAAGAACCGCCAACAGTTGTAATTTTTCTGGCAGCGTTAGTAATAAATGTTCTTCTGCCGCTGTGACTTGAGCAGCCAATCAATCCTAAATCCGTATACCAACCTTGAAACATATTCACGATGACTTGTGGGCTGGTCGCAATTTTCCGTTCCGTTCGGATAATCCGTGAAGATACACCATACTGACCGCGTTGTTTTTCTAAAGTATGCAGTTCAATCAACTTCAACTTGAGTTGCCTGTTTATAGGTATGACCCGACCAGAATTACCTTTCGACGCGATGTCGGTAAGATTGATGTAGTCGGTTATTTGGCCATCTGCATCTACGATCATGGACCATGTGATACTGGCGATTTCTTTTGCTCTTAAGCCAGCTCTAATTGAGAGTAAAAATATTGCTTGGTTGCGGATTCTATTTCGCCTTGAACCAAGATAAGTAAAAACCATCTCAATTTGCCTGCGATTCAACGTCTTCGCTTGTTTCTGTAATCCCATCTAAACCTCTGATATTAATGATATTTTGGTAGATAGGATTATAATATAACGTGTTTTAAACGTACATATTGAAGTGCTGCCAAAAAGCGATTTAATATCAACAATTTATGAACTCTGATTATATATTGATAACTCTATAATCAGTCACGATTAAGGTGTGGGCAGGTTTTCTAAAATATACGCACATATCCATGTTCAATAATTCGGTGGTATCGGACTTTGTGTTTGCTGAGGGCAGGATGTCGTGTTTCGTACTTCGTGGGTTTGCATGCGTAGACTTCACCAAAAAAATTCTAAAAATGTCGCCTGTGTATTGATCGGCCCCCATCGACAGGTCCAAGTTGAATGTTAGTGCATGATTGGCCTTTGGTCCATCAGTACGATGGTTTCCGGAACTGGCGGGCGGTAGCCCAGTGCACTGTGGGGTCTCTTGGTGTTGTAGTGTTTCCTTCATTGTTCGATGATGATCTGTGCTTCTTTTAGGGTATAGAAAACTTCTCCGTTCAGCAGTTCGTCACGCAGTCTGGCATTAAAGCTTTCGCAATACCCGTTTTCCCAGGGTGAACCAGGTTCGATGTAAGCGGTCTTTGCGCCAACAGCGGAGATCCAGTTGCGAACGATTTCTGCGATGAACTCAGGGCCGTTGTCTGAACGAATAAATGCAGGTACCCCTCGCAAGATGAACAAATCCGTCAGGGCATCAACAACATCGGTAGAGTTGAGTTTGCGTTTCACTCGGATTTCCAGA
>CAXMUJ010000038.1:0-9319 GCA_964196455.1 uncultured Myxococcota bacterium
AACCACCACCAGCTGAAGCTGGTGGGATCAACAGAGGCAGTTGAAACTGCCTTTTCTTAACTGAGCGCCTCCGGCGCACCTTTGAATTTCTTTGTCCGTCTGGAAGACGGAGGGTTTAAACCAAATGGTGGAAACTAAAAACCACCCCGACCGCCATAAGTACAACCAAGGGACGCGACGAGCGTTGATAAAATGCATATGCGTGTCGAATGCCCCAAAGACGCGTAAACCACGACCACAAAACTTCAAGTCCATAAAATATTTCGAACAATTAAATAGCCCTTCGAAAAATCGCTCCGCCGTGAATGACGGAACGATCAATTCGCAGTTTGGCAGGCCTACCTCGCCCCAGCAACCATCAAAACCGCCTGCGCGGCCTCGGCGCCTTTGCCCACGAAATGCTCGGCAAACCACGCAACCCGCGCGTCTGATCCATCAAATTCCATGGGTGTCAGGCTGACGGAAAACACCGGCACGCCGGTGTCCATTTGCGCCCGCATCAGCCCGTCGACAACGGCTTGGGATACAAACTCGTGCCGGTATATGCCGCCGTCAACGACAAAGGCCGCGGCCACGACCGCATCATAGTCGCCGGTTTGCGCCAGTTGTTTGGCCAGCAAGGGCATCTCGAATGCACCGGGCACATCGAATGCATCCACACGTGACTTGTTTTTTTGGGCCTCCAACTCGGCCAGGAATCCCACGCGTGCCTGATCGACAATATCGCCGTGCCAACCGGCCTTGATAAAGGCAATATTAAGGGGTTTTGTCATCGCTTTGGTTCCTTTCACAACAGACAAGACCCCAGAGCGTACAGACACGCCCCCCGCAAGGTTCGCATCCATTCTCTACCATCCGGACTATACCGTCGGCCACGGAATTTCACCGTATCTGCTGACCCTTCGAAAAGGCGCTCGCGGGCTGTCACCGCCGGTGGGGAATTGCACCCCGCCCTGAGAATATTTTGGGCATATCGCGCCTGCGTGTTAGGATCAATACGAAAATCGACAGGTTCGGGATCAGACGGGGCATGGCAGGCTATTCCAAAACACCCTTATGGCAGAAATTGGGGCTACAACAGTGCCTGTTGGCTTGTGTGCATCAGCCGCCCGTGGACTATTTTGAGTGGCTGGCGGATGGGCCGCAGGTGAATTGGGCCAAGGATCTAGATTTTTCGTGCCGGTTTATCCACCTGTTCAATTCCTCGCACGACGAGTTGGGGGTGCTGTTGGCGGATGCCCGCCAAAAAATGCCACCCGATGCGATGATCTGGGCCAGTTGGCCAAAAAAGGCCTCGGAAGTGCCAACCGATATCACCGAAGACCTGATCCGCGAGGTTGCCCTGCCGCTGGGTTTTGTGGACGTAAAAACCTGTGCGGTCAGCGAAGTTTGGTCAGGGTTGAAATTGGTATTTCGAAAAGAGATGCGGTGAGCGCCGGTTGAATGTCGCGGCGAAGTCACTACATTGAAAGCATATTGATTTGAGTATTTGAGGAACAATGAATACAAACCCCGTACACCCCCCGAAAAAACCATCTGTTGCGCTGTTGATAGATGGCGAGAACATACCCGTTTCCTTTGCTGGCCAGATTTTGCTCAACGCCTCCAAAGCGGGAAACCTGACGATCAAGCGCGTCTATGGCAACGCGGCCCGCATCACGGGATGGGACGCCGCCCCCGGAATTCGGTTGATCCACAGCGGATCGATCAAAAACGGCGCCGACATCCTATTGTCTATCGAGGCGATAGACACGTCCTTCACAAGACAGATCGACACGTTCGTGATCGCAACATCCGATCAGGATTTCTCCCATCTCGCGCATGGTTTACGCGAACGTGGATTTAGAGTTGTTGGCTTGGGAGAACCCAAGGCGCCAGACGCATTTCGCAGGGCCTGTAGTGTTTTCACTGAGTTAAGGGCCATAACCGTGTCCGCCTCTAAGAAATTGGACAAACTGGATCAGCAAATCCACGAGCTGATACAAATCTCTACGAAAAATGAAGTCCAAATATCTCAATTGAGCAATCTCATGAAGGATAAATACAGTTTCAAAATAAGCGACCATGACATGAAAACTTGGCGAAAATATCTGGAATCCAAGGACAAACTGTACCAATGTGACCCCAAGGGGCCATCGGCCAAAGTACGGCTGGCGCCCGAGGTTACCTAGTCTAGAAAAACAGGCGTCCGGGGATTGTTGTGGTGCCAAAATGGCAGCGCTATGCCCCCGTCAGCCGTCACTCTTTCGATCAAACCGCTCTGCCGCCTTGTGATAGTCATCAAACCCGACCCGTTGGCGCAGATCGGCAAAATCCAGCAGAGCGCCGGAATAATCGCGGCCCTGTTTCAAATCCCCCAATACATCCAGCATTGATTTCATCGCAGCAGACAACAGCGTCAGCGGAGATCCGGCTTGCTGGACCAATTTGGCCGACAGCGCGTCATAGCAACAGGGCATTTGCAGGATTTCAGGTGACCCTAACAGGCCGCGCAAAACATCGGCCATGGGATTGGGGGATTGGGTCAAGCGCATGGCTCCGACGAAAACAGTTGTGGCGACGGGATTGCCGCCGCCGCAACTGTATCACAATGCCTTAGGTCGCCAATATACGGCGTGTGAGGCGACGCAAATTTACGCCGCTTGACTGCCGCGCGCCGGACGTTTGTTATTCGACCAACGCCGGTTCCGGCTCGGCTTGGCGCCACCTGGTTTGCCACCATTGGCTTGGCCACTGTTGCCACCACGTCCACGTCCGGTTTTCTTCTTTTCTTGACCCGGTACGGGTTCCCAAGGCAGGCCGTAGCCAACTTCGATCCGTGATTTCATGATTTTTTCAATGGCGCGCAGCTCTTTCATTTCGGCTGGTGCACACAGCGCAATCGCCGTGCCGCCTTCGCCTGCGCGTGCTGTCCGCCCGATGCGGTGAATATAGTTTTCAGGCACATTCGGCAGATCAAAGTTATAGACATATTTGACCTTTGGAATGTCGATACCGCGTGCGGCCACATCCGTTGCCACCAGAATTTTGATCGTGCCATCCTTGAACTCTCGCAACGCGCGGGTCCGCTGACCCTGGCTCTTGTTGCCGTGGATCGAACTGGCCTGGAAACCGGCGGCGCTCAGGCTTTTCATCAAGCGTTCAGCACCGTGTTTGGTGCGCGAGAACACAATCGTGCGTTCTTCGGCATTCTTGGCCAAATACTCTTTCAACAGCGCGGTTTTTTCGGCCTGGGCAATAAAATGCACCGACTGGTCGATCCGATCGGCAACAGCGCCCTGTGCCGTTACAGACACCCGCGCCGGATTGTTCAGATAAGTACCGGCCAGCTCTTCCATCAGCTTTGGCATGGTTGCCGAAAACAACAGGGTTTGGCGCTCGGCCGGCAGGTAAGCCGCAATTTTACGCAGGTCGTGGATAAAGCCCATGTCCAGCATCTGGTCGGCTTCGTCGAGAACCAGAAACTTGGTCTCTGTCAGCTTGACCGCGCGGCGGTTCACCAGATCCAGCAAACGACCCGGTGTCGCCACCAGAATGTCGCTGCCGTTGGACAGGGTTTTGATTTGTTTGGGCAGCGGCACACCACCGACAACAACATTGATTTTTATCGGCGTGCCGCGGACAAACCCGATCAGGTTATCCGAGATTTGTTTGGCCAGCTCGCGGGTTGGCGCAAGGATCAGGGCGCGCACAGTTTTCGGTGCGGGTTTGAAACTTGGCGACATCAGCTTGTGGATCAGTGGCAGGCCAAAGGCCGCCGTTTTACCAGTACCGGTCTGGGCCAGTCCCATAATATCACGGCCCTCCAGAACTTTGGGGATGGCTTGGGATTGAATGGGGGTGGGGTCGGTGAAACCGCCTTCGGCGAGCTTCGACAACAGCATGTTAGAAAGCCCGAGGGCTGCAAAATTGGACAAGAAATTACCTTTCAACGGCGGGGAGACCGCCAGTGTACGACTGCACCGCCCGTCTGGGGCTGGTGTATCGCGGAATCTGAGGCCTGAACTCACTTAGGACTGCATTGCCCGATCAAGCCGTCAAACCACTGAGCCGGTGCTGGTGCAGCGGCTAGAAACCTCCCCATAGGGCATTTCCAGCAAAATGAACAGTCTTTTCTATGTCCCCTCCTGTTATGGTTTTTCGACGGCAGTCGCGCCGGCCTGCAATTTACCGCACCCCGGGCATTTCCAGTGGGTTTTGGCCCAAATTTGGCAAATTCCTCTGGGAAATGGACAGCAGCAACACGGTCAAAGCGTTTTCGCTTGGTATTGGCGTTAAACCCTATCATACAGGGCCATGATTTCCGCCTCCCTCAAATCCGTGCTTCATCACGTCAGGTACTTGCCATTGTGGTCGGCGCTGACCGTTTTCAAGTGGCGCACCTTTGATGTACGGTCCCGTGGTTTGGGCTCTACATTTGGAATAGTCATGCGCTGGTTTCCACCTGCGAGACGCAAGTTTGACCGCGAAGTCAAACGAGTATTCCCCAATATGACGCGCAGCGCACGGGTGACACTTGGCCAAAACATGGGCCGAAATATGGGCCGGACGCTGTTTGAAATTTATCACGATTCCGAATTTCAGACCCATCACCACAAATTCACAATCTCTGGCCCTGGCCTTGCGGCCTTGAAAGAAGCACAGGCCGCCGGCAAGGGTGCAATCATCGTTTCCGGCCATTTTGGACAATGGGAAGCTGTTCGTGCCGCGATAAAAATGCACGGAATGGAGAGCGGAGCCGTCTATCGCCCGCAAAAAAACCGCCACTACGAACGCCGCCTGCTCGCCGGTATTTCTGCGGGGGGAAATCCGGTTCTCGCGACAGGCCGCGTTGGCACCAAGGCGCTGGTGCGTCATCTGCGCAATGGCGGCATTATTTCCATCTTGTTGGATGAAAAATATGCCGAAGGCGTGCGGATCCCATTTCTGGGTCATGATGCGCTGACATCATTGTCCGTGGCGCAACTGGCGCTCAAATACGATCTGCCTATGATCCCATCCTATGGCACCCGTATCGATGGCGGCAACAGATTTCGCGTGGAATTCGAAGCCCCGATCCCGCACACCGACAGCTTAACCATGACACATGCCTTCAACGACAGCCTGTCCGCGCGGATTATAGGCAATCCGGACCAGTGGTATTGGCTGTTGCGGCGTTGGCAAGGTGTCTAATGATCCGTCGCTGATTATGTAGGCCCGCGCCCCGCTATGGCAAGTTCTCGGGTTTTGGCGCGAAAACCGCGTGTTCAATGAAACAGATGGCCCGCCTGCCCCGCGCGCATCTGTAACCGCAACCTCTGCGCTATGCTGCCGTTATCAACGCGACGGCTACTTTGCCTGTCCCGACTTGACCAGATGCGCGGCCATGCCCTGAATGTTTTCGGCGCGCCAGCCGTCATATTGTTGCCAATCTTTGTATTTCTCCAGCATCAGACCGGCCTGCAGATCCTCGACCGATTTTCCACCCCTTAGCCCAGCCAGAACGCCGGCTTTCAGATCCGTCATATAGGCCAGAGCATCGTCCAGATCGGCTTTGGTCCCAAGCGGTCCGTGACCCGGTGCAAAATGGTCGAAATCCAGCGTTTGGGCCATTTTAATCTGCCCGATCCAATCGTCGACATTGGCGCCGCCAAAGTTGCGGAACGGCAATCGGCGCGGTGCGGCGACGTCAACAATAAAGGCGACGTTTTCCGGGCGCACAACAATGGCCAGCATATGAGTGCCGTGGCCCGAGCCCAGATTGGTCAACTCGAAGGTCTTGCCGCCAAAGCCGAACTCCCAGTTATCCGTGACCCGCAAGCCGGCCTTGACCCCGTCAATCGCGTCGGGCGCGTCTTGGTGCATGATCGCCATAGCGCCTGGATGCGCCGATCCGCCGGAGGCGTGATCACCGTGGCTGTGCGAATAGATCAGATGGGTGACCGGTTTCGCCCCGATCCGAGACAGGTTTTCATTCACCCAAGCCCCGGCCTCGGCATTAATCGGGTCAACTCGCACCGTGCCGTCGGGCGTGGCGACTATCAGCGACTGGTGAAAGTTGTTCTGGAACAGATACACATCACCGGCCACCTTGATGAATTGGCGTTTCACATCCTGCGCCGTCGCTGGCAAGGCCAGCATCAGAACCGATGTCGCGGTTATTATCAGTTTTTTTATAAGAAGCTCTCCTGTTGCATGCAATGTTTCAGTTTCACCCCGCACCGTCACTTGACGCAAGGCTTTAGCGTTCAAAATGACGTGACTTTTGCCAGTAACCGGCGTGGTCCACATGGCCAAGCCGGCACCGGCTCGCCGCTCTTGCGCTTGTATGCGCGCGCGCAGTTCATTAGCGTGCCGGCTATCATTCACCGGCGCAGGAGCCCGATTTTGTCCCAAAATGCTGTTATATTCGATATGGACGGTCTGCTGTTGGACACAGAGCGTCTGTGCTGTGACGCTTTTGTCGAAGCCGGGAGCGCGTTCGGCCTGCCAGATTTAACTGATCTGTTCCTGAAGTGCATCGGCATGCGCATGGCCGAGTCCAATAATATTGTTCGAACCGGCTTGGACGGGCGCGTCGATTTCGACGCATTTATCGCGTTATGGCGGCACAAAAACGCCGAAAAGCACCGCCTTGGCATTCCGTTGAAACCCGGCGCCCGCGAAGTGTTGACCGATCTCAGAACCCAAGGCATCGCGACCGCGGTGGCAACCTCAACAAATACCACATCTGCCACGGACCATCTGACTAAGGTCGGGCTCGCAGGCTTCATAGACCACATCATCGGCGGCAATCAGGTGACACGAGGCAAGCCTGCACCCGATATCTATTTGCTGGCGGCAGAGCGGCTTGGCTATGCCACCAAAGACTGTTTTGCGTTTGAGGACAGCGATCCGGGCACCCTGGCGGCGGTGCACTCGGGCGCCACCACAATCCAGATACCGGATCTAAAACAACCGGCGCCAGAGGTTCTGCAACTGGGTCATATTGTGGCGCCGAACCTGTTGGCCGGTGCCCGGATAGTCGGCTTGCTGTCTGCCAAGACAAACGCGGTAGAGCAGAGTTTATGACCACCGGACATGTCTTTATTGCCACCAGTACGGACGGGTTTATCGCGCGAACCGACGGCGGTCTGGATTGGTTGGACATTGCGGGTATCGAGGCCGAGGAGCACGGGTTTGACGCCTTTCTTGCCTCGGTTGACGGGGTGGTCATGGGGCGCGGAACCTACGAGAAAGTTCTAGAGTTCGACGGTGATTGGCCCTATTCAAAACCTGTGATTGTCCTAAGCCGAACCCTGACAGACAGAGACATTCCGACGCGGCTGCAAAACACCGTTCAAGTTTCAAACCTTGCGCCGCGCGCGGTGATAGACAACCTGTCCGATCAAGGCTGGACACGGGCCTATATTGATGGCGGCAAGGTGATCCAGTCGTTTCTGCGCGAAAACTTGATCCAGGATATGATCCTGACCCGTATTCCGGTCCTGCTGGGCGGCGGAGTGCCGCTGTTTGGACCGCTTGACGGTGACATTGCGCTCGTTCATCAGAGCACCCGGAGCTTTGCATCCGGTTTGGTAACATCAACCTATAAAATCAAGCTATAAAATCGACCGATAAACACACCGCTGCCGCTATCATAACTTGCCAATGCATACCGGCCCTGTGTAAGTCCAAAGACAGACAGCAAAAGGCCACGCCATGATGAACTCGATCACGATCACCCGCCCGGATGACTGGCACCTGCACCTGCGCGATGGCGCTATGCTGACAGGTGTTCTTCCTGAAACAGCTCGGGATTTCGGCCGCGCGATCATCATGCCAAATCTGGTGCCCCCAGTGGTTACATCCGCCGATGCACTGGCCTATCGGGACCGGATTGTAGCGGCCCTGCCGGCAGGGTCTGATTTCCAGCCCCTGATGACGCTTTATCTGACCGAACAGACCGATCCCGCAGATGTCGCCGCCGCGTTTCAAAGCGGATTGATTGCGGCGGTAAAACTCTATCCCGCCGGTGCGACGACCAATTCAGCCTCGGGCGTGACCAATTTTGACCGCGTCATGCCGGTGCTGGAAAAAATGGCCGAAGTCGGCTGTACCATGTGCGTGCACGGCGAGGTAACCGATAGGGCCGTGGATATTTTTGACCGCGAGGCGGTGTTTATCGACCGCGTACTGGACCCGTTGCGCCGGCGCATTCCCGAATTGCGGGTGACAATGGAACATATCACCACCAAGGACGGTGTAGATTATATTGCCGGCGCGCAAAATATCGCGGGCTCGATCACCACGCATCACCTGATGATCAACCGCAACCATATTTTGGTGGGCGGCATCAAGCCGCATTACTATTGCCTGCCGGTGGCCAAACGCGAAAGCCACCGTGTTGCGCTGGTCCAGGCCGCGACCTCGGGAAATCCAAAATATTTTCTGGGCACTGACAGTGCGCCCCACACCGATCCGAACAAAGAAAGCGGTTGCGGTTGTGCCGGTGTGTTTTCCGCCACCAATACCATGTCCTGTCTGGCCCATGTGTTCGAGGCCGCAGGCGCGCTGGACAAGCTCGAGGCATTTGCCTCGCTGAACGGCCCCGCGCATTACCGCCTGCCGGTTAATTCTGCCAAGATGACGCTGACCAAATCCGGGATACCAGCAGCGTTTCCCGCGAAAATCGAAACCGGTGAAGGTCCAGTGACGGTGTTTGATCCGGGCCATGATCTGTTCTGGCAAGTCGTGCCCTAGAATATCAGGGTTATTGCAAAGTTTAGACCAATTTCATAACGTTCCACAGCTTATCCACAGGCTTTCCACAGCTTATCCAGATAGCTTTTCACCCCGCAATTGTGCCATATTAGCCCAAGACCGGTGAACGGTCCGAGGGACAGAAGAAAGTAAAAATGAGCAGTATCACAGCCTTACAGGGCGGTACGCCCGCAGATGCATCAGAATCAGTTGGTCTGCCGCATAATATCGAGGCAGAACAGGCACTGTTGGGTGCGCTTCTGGTCAATAACGATGTCTATGACCGGATTACCGCGATTATTGACGAGGGTCATTTCTTTGACCCGGTGCATGGCCGGATTTTCGAAATTGCGGCCCGACGCATCCAGAAAAACGCGCTGGCCTCACCGGTGACGCTCAAGGCTTTCCTCGAGGATGACGCCGGATTGGCTGAACTGGGCGGACCTGCCTATCTGGCCCGACTTGCCGGTGCCTCGGTGTCGGTGTTTGCGGTGCGTGACTATGCCCAGATGATCTATGATCTGGCGATCCGGCGCGATCTGATCGCAATCGGCGAGGAAATCAGCCAAAAAGCCACGACCATGGATGTCGAGAGCGA
>CAXMUJ010000039.1:0-1999 GCA_964196455.1 uncultured Myxococcota bacterium
GGCTCGGGTCCGTCTCTTCCACCCAGTTCTTCGGGCATTTCAGCGGGTTTGGTCGCAGCTTTACGCTCTAAAGCCTCTTTTAAGGCTCTTTTCGCGGCTTGGGCGATACGCGCCTCTTTCTCTGTGTGCTTGTCTGTCATATACGCATTCTAACTAATCCAGATATGTGACCGCAAGGGAAACCGATATGTACAAGAAATTAGCCCGATCATGAGTGCCCCCGGCATGCCAGCACGCAGCGCCGCCGCGCAACTTTTGCATGGCGTCCTGCACGACGGGACAATGATATCCGAACTGATTGACCACAAAGACGGCCCATTAAAAGACCTGCCACCAAGCGCGCGCGCACGGGCGCAGTCCTTGGCACTGTCCACACTTCGCAATCTAGCCCCGCTAGATATCGTTCTGGACCAGTTCTTGAACAAGTCACCCCCGCTGAAAGTTCGCAACGCCCTGCGAATAGCTGCAAACGAAATGCTGGTTGAGGGTGTCGCCCCGCACGCCGCTGTTGACGCCGCCGTTCGTCTGGTGCGCGAAAGCCGCAAATTGCAACACCTCTCAGGTCTTGCAAACGCTGTTTCGCGTCGTGTGGCAGAACATGGGCCGGAAATCTGGGCCGACATGGACCCACAAGAACTACCCGATTGGATGGGAAAACCGATTGAGCGCAGTTATGGCGAAGAAGCCCTTCACGGGATCGAAGCCGCACATGCCAAAGGTGCCCCGCTTGATTTGACGCTTCGAAAAGCCTCGGATGCAGAAAGTCTTGCGAAAGAGCTTGATGCGGAAATCCTGCCAACAGGCAGCTTGCGATTGCAAAAGCCCGGTCAGATTTCAAAAATGGCCGGATTTGAGGAAGGCCTATGGTGGGTACAAGATGCCGCCGCCGCGATGCCGGTGCGATTGCTCGGCAGCGTCAAAGGCTTGCGCGTGCTTGATCTGTGCGCCGCGCCGGGCGGCAAAACCATGCAATTGGCGGCAGGTGGGGCTGAAGTAACAGCCGTTGATATCTCTAAAGAGCGACTGGAGCGTGTAACCGAAAACCTGAACCGCACAAAGCTTACCGCCAAAGTTATCGCATCCGATATTGTTCGTTGGGCCCCTGATAAACCTGTTGATATGATCCTGCTGGATGCGCCTTGTTCTGCAACCGGAACGATCCGCCGCCACCCTGACCTGCCATTTGGGAAGTCGGGTGACCTAAAACCCATCCTGCGTTTGCAGCAAAAACTGCTGTCTCGTGCGTTTGAATGGCTAAAACCGGGTGGCAAAATTGTCTATTGCACCTGTTCTCTTTTGCCATCCGAGGGCGAAGAACAGATTGTGAAATTCTTGCAAAACCACGATGATGCAAAACAACTACCAGCCAATACCAACGTTCCAGATCTACCGGAAGACTGGATGGCACCAGACGGTGGCCTGCGCCTGCGACCCGATTTTTGGGCTGAACGTGGTGGAATGGACGGTTTTTATGCTACCATCATCGAGAAATCTGAATTGACCGAGTGACAACTTGCCTTAACAAATAGTAAACACCTGCAAACATCCTTATGAGCCAAAAACCATGTCAGATGCCCTCTGGAAATTACGTGCCCGTTTTACGCGACTAGATCGCGCCTATGCAGCCATGTGGAATCGTATTCGTGCACAGCAGGTAAGTGCCAAGAACGTGCCGACGCAGTTCGACCATTTTCCCGAACCGCGCACCATCGGCTCATACGAAATTGGCCAACAGTTAACCGAAGGGCAGTTCTATTTTGCCGGTGACCTAATCGCGGCCTCGACCAAATCCATCTGGTCGATAACGTCACCGACACCTGATTTTGCCGCCGAAATGCACGGCTTCTTGTGGCTGGATGATCTTGCAGCCGTGGGTGACGCTCAATCCAGACATCTGGCACAAGCGTGGACCATGGACTGGATTACGCGATACGGATCGGGCAAAGGGGCCGGCTGGACCCCCGCCATGACCGGCAGCAGGGTACTTCGGATTTGCGCA
>CAXMUJ010000040.1:0-27747 GCA_964196455.1 uncultured Myxococcota bacterium
ACGCCGCCAATCAGGGCCACATCGAAGTGATGTCGCTGCGCAAAGCCGCGCGTGATCTGGGGGTCTCGTCTGGCGCTGTCTACCGGCATTTCGCAGACAAAGACGCGTTGATGATGGAAATTGCGCTTTTGGCGGGCTTGGAATTGCGGGCTGCATTTCATGCGATAAGGCCCGAAAATGATCCTGCCACGACAGTAGATCAGACGGTTGAGCGTTCGTTAAATTTGGTGAAAACCTATATTTATTTTGCCCATGATAATCCGGCCCTGTGGCGCATGATGTTCGGTCGTATTGGACGGCTGGTTCGCAGCCAAGCGATGCGCAAACCGGACCTAATGAAATATACAACTTTCGATGCGGCGATCCAGAACCATTTGGATATGTACCGTCTGGGCGCGCTGGATCGCGAACCTAATATGGACGACCATCGCTATATGTGGTCGGCCACCCACGGGGCGGCGGACCTGGCACAATCCGGCGCCCGATTTGACGCCGACCAACTGGACGCTATCTGTGCCGAAACGACCGTGCGCAACCTGCGGGCAATAGGTTTCAAAAGCGGGACGTTTGGCGATAGTCGGATCAAGATCTAGACGAGCCCCACATCACCAAAAGTAAAGTAGTCAACAGACAGATCACTGGCCGCAACACCGGCCAATTCGAAATCGTGTACAGTGTCTAGGCCCGATCAATGCGCCTCGGCCCAGTTGTCGCCTTGTCCCGCATCTACGATCAACGGCACGTCCAGTTTAACCACCGGTTCCGCCGCATTTTGCATGACGTCGCGCACAACGGCAATTGTTTCGCTGACATCGGCCTTGGGCACTTCGAATATCAGTTCATCGTGTACCTGCAACAGCATTTTGGCTGGCAAATGTGCGATGGCATCGGGCATGCGGATCATGGCTCGCCGGATCACATCCGCCGCTGTCCCCTGTATCGGTGCATTAATGGCGGCGCGCTTGGCAAATCCTGCATGCGGCCCCCGCGCATTTATCTCGGCGGTATGGATTTTTCGACCAAACAGGGTCTCGACATAGCCATGCTCTTTGGCAAAGGCGACGGTTTTGTCCATATAGGCGCGAATACCGGGGAAGCGTTCAAAATACGTGTCGATAAAGGCTTGTGCGTCTTTGCGCGGTATCCGCAAGTTGCGCGCCAGACCAAATCCGGAAATTCCATAAATGACGCCAAAATTGATCGCCTTGGCTTGCCGCCGAATGCTGGGGTCCATGCCCTCGATCGGGACATTGAACATCTCGGACGCGGTCATTGCGTGAATGTCTTTGCCATCCAGAAACGCCTGTTTCAGCGTGCCAATTTTGGCAATATGGGCCAGAATACGCAGCTCGATCTGGCTGTAATCCAACGACACCAGAACATTGCCCTCGTCTGCAATAAATGCCTCGCGGATTTTGCGACCGGCTTCGGTTCGCACCGGAATATTTTGCAGGTTCGGGTCGGTTGACGCCAATCGCCCGGTGCTCGCCCCCGATATAATGTAGGAGGTGTGAACGCGGCCTGTTTCGGGGTTAATATGGGTTTGCAGCGCGTCGGTATAGGTGCTTTTGAGCTTGGACATCTGCCGCCAGTCCAGCACCCGGGCCGGCAATTTATGACCCTCGGATGCCAAATCCTCAAGCACGTCAACACCGGTGGCATAGGCTCCGGTTTTGCCTTTTTTGCCGCCCTCCAGCGCCATTTGGTCAAACAGGATTTCACCCAACTGCTTGGGCGATCCGACATTGAACGTGGTTCCGGCCAGTTCGTGGATTTCTGCTTCCAGCCCTGCCATGGACTGGGCGAATGTATTGGACATGCGGCTCAGGTGTTCGCGGTCAACTTTGATGCCGGTCATCTCCATCTTGGCCAACACAGGGATCAGCGGCCGTTCCATAGTTTCATAGACCTTTGTGACCTGTGTTGTATGCAAGCGGGGCTTGAACACCTGCCACAAACGCAGGGTGATATCGGCGTCCTCGGCTGCGTATTTCGTGGCCTCGTCGATCGCGACCTTATCAAATGTGATTGCCGATTTTCCGGTACCCAGCAGGGTCTTGATCGGGATCGGCTTGTGACCCAGATAGCGGTCTGACAGGGCGTCCATCCCGTGATTGTGCAAACCGCCATGCAGCGCATAGGACAGCAGCATCGTGTCGTCTATTGGTGCAATATCGACGTCGTAGCGCTTCAACATTTTGGCGTCGTATTTCATGTTCTGGCCGATTTTCAGGATTGCCGGGTCCTGCAAAACCGGGCGCAGTATGGCCAGCACTTCGTCGGTTCGCATCTGCCCTTCGGCCAGATTGTTGCCGCCAAACAGGTCGCCCTCGCCTTCTTTATGGATCAGCGGGATATAACAGGCCTCGCCAGCTTCGACACACAGGCAAATTCCCACCAATTCCGCCACCATTTCATCCAGTCCGGTGGTTTCTGTGTCCACCGCAACCCAGCCACGGGCCCGTATCCGGTCAACCCAGCCGGTCAGTGCCGCTGCATCGCGCACTGTTTCGTATTTTTCCGGATCAATCGGGATGGCCGCAGCCGACACTTGAGCGCTGTCGGTCAGCGGGTTTTGCTCAGCCAGAACCGGGTCCGGCATACTGGGCGCATCCACGCCCAGTTTTCCCGCAATCCGGACCGTCAGAGTGCGAAATTCCATCTCCGCCAGAAACCCCAACAGCACATCGGGTTCAGGATCCTTTACCTCCAGCGAGGCCAGGGTAAAGTCCAGCACCATGTCAGTTTTCAGCGTCACCAATTCGCGGCTGACGCGAACCTGATCGGCAAAATTAATCAGGTTCTCACGACGTTTTGGCTGCTTAATCTCGCCGGCACGCTCCAATAGCGTATCCAGATCGCCGTATTCGTTGATCAACAACGCCGCTGTTTTAATCCCGATCCCAGGGGCGCCGGGCACATTGTCGACACTGTCGCCAGCCAGCGCCTGGACGTCGACCACGCGCTCTGGTCCAACGCCAAATTTCTCTTCGACCTCGTCGCGGCCAATACGGCGGTTCTTCATCGGATCAACCATTTCCACACCACCACCGACCAGCTGCATCATGTCCTTGTCCGATGATACAATCGACACGCGGGCGCCGGCATCGCGCGCGCACACCGCCAATGTCGCAATGATATCATCGGCCTCAAAACCCTCGACCTCGATACTTGGCAGGTTAAAGGCCCGCGTTGCATCACGGATCAGGCTGAACTGCGGCACCAGATCCTCGGGCGCGGGCGGTCGGTTGGCCTTGTATTCGGGATAGATATCCGAGCGGAATGTCTTGCCTTTGTGATCAAAAATCACGGCAACATGGGTCGGCGCATCAGAGCCGCGCTGATCCTCGACCATCTTGAAGATCATATTGCAGAAGCCACTGACAGCCCCCACCGGCACCCCGTCCGATTTACGGGTAAGCGGTGGCAAAGCGTGATATGCGCGAAAGATAAAAGCCGAGCCGTCAATAAGTTGCAG
The DNA here is from genome assembly GCA_964196455.1 of uncultured Myxococcota bacterium. Taxonomy (GTDB): domain Bacteria; phylum Pseudomonadota; class Alphaproteobacteria; order Rhodobacterales; family Rhodobacteraceae; genus Amylibacter. The sequence goes on from CAXMUJ010000040.1 coordinate 3,479, forward strand.
GTGATGGCCTTTACCAAAAGTATGTTCTGTCATGGTAATCCCGAAAATGATGTGTTCGTCAAACTAGAGGACAGAGTAGCGTTTTGCGATAGTCTATTTCAGCTTTTTGTCGCACTGCATTGTGTTTCATTCCTAACAAACAATGAATACTATTGGATCCTCAGCAACAGACGGGTTGAACAAAATGCGAATCCTACCGCCCCCTCCAAAAAGTGGTCGCGCGATCCTGTTTACTTTCCTTCTAGCGACGGCCATCTATTTTGTTATGATTTTTGGCACTCTAGCGCAACTTGAAAGCTTGGCTGAAGCAAAGCCGTTTGACATGCGTCCAGCGGGTTATTCTTTTGAAAGTGCTACGAAATTTTTGTCTGCACTTGGAACAGATGGGCGTCGGCTCTACCTCTGGCGGCAGATCCCTCTGGATATGGTCTATCCGGCTTTGTTTGCCGTCTGCAGCGCCGGCGCGATCACATGGTTTTCGCAATCTTTCAGACCAGCAATCGCTCGCTGGACCAACGTAGTAGCACCTATCGCATATCTGGCGGCGCTGGCGGATTATATCGAAAATATACTGATCGTCGGAATGCTGAACAGTTGGCCGGAACTTTCAACAACTGTCGTCAGTTCGGCCAGCCTTGCTACGATGGTGAAATCCGGTCTGACAACTGTCGTGATAATGACCGCAATTCTGTCGATGTTGACGTATCTGATTAACCGATTCCACCAACGTTGATGTGACGCAAGGTGGAGACGCGCGCAATCAATGCCCGGCGCCGGCGCCCTCTTTGATCACAAACTTGCAGTCACAATAGGGGCATTCGACCCAGCCGTGTTCATTCGAGATTTGCAGCCAGACGCGGGGGTGGCCGCCTTCGCCGCCGTCACAGGCGACACGGTACTCGGTGACTTCTTTGGTTTCCGGGGCCTCTTGTGCCATGTGCGGCTCTCCTGCTGAATAACTCTTTGACTAGGTTTAGCGCCTTGTCCGCGCGCCTGCAATATCTGGATTAGCCTTGGGCGTCGACCAGTTGACCCAGCGCCCGACCAGCCAGAATATGCATGTGCAGATGCGGGACATCTTGCATGCCATGCGCGCCTGAATTTGAAATGATGCGATACCCTGTGCCGTCGTGGTCTTCGCTCGGGTCAACCTTCAGGCGGGCGATCACTTGGGCAATGGCGCGATTAAAATCGACTATCTCAGCCTCGGTCGCCTGCGCCATAAAGTGGTCGAAATTCACATAAGGCCCCTTGGCGATCACCAGAACATGTTCCGGGGCTTGCGGCGCGATATCACGAAAGGCCAAGGCATGATCTGTTTCCAGAACCGTGTTGTTCGGAATTTCGCCGCGCAGGATTTTGGCAAAGATATTTTGGTCGTCATAGCTATAGGGCATACCGAGGTCCTTAATCCAATCCGTGTTTCTTAAAAAGCTGTTTCAGGTCGGCCTTTGGTCGCGCACCGATGTGGTCAATAACTTCGCCTGCCGCGGCGCATCCCATCCTTGCACAGATCTCCAGTTGGCGGTTGTTTGACAACCCATACAGAAAACCCGCAGCGAACAGATCACCGGCGCCGGTCAGATCAACAACTTCGGTAGCGGCAGCCGGTACATGGTACCGCTGCCCGCCTTGCAGCACGATCGCGCCCTGCGCGCCAACGGTGCAGGCGACAAGGTCGATCTCGGCTCCGGCTTGATCCAGGGCGGTGTCCAATGTGTCAGTTTGATACATGGCCTGCATTTCATGTTCGTTGCAAAACAGCAGGTCAACATGATCGCGGATCATATCGCGAAAAGCATCGCGATGACGTTCGACGCAAAACGGGTCGGACAGGGTGATCGAGACCTTGCCACCGGACCCTTTGCACGCCGCAATCGCCTTGGCAAAGGCTGCGTGGCTTTCCGGCCCGTCGAACCGGTAACCTTCCAGATAGATCCACTCGGCGTCGGCCATTTGACCGGCATCGATATCGTCAGGTCCCAAATGCTCGGATACGCCCAGATAGGTATTCATCGAGCGTTCGCTGTCAGGGGTCACCAAGACCATGCACCGGCCGGTCTCGTGGCCGCTGTCGCCATTGGCCCGCGGCGTTTCAAAATCCGCCCCTTGGGCCTGCATATCATGGGCAAAGATATCGCCCAACTGGTCGTCGCGAACCTTGCCGACATAGGCCGTTCGACCACCCAATGCAGCAATTCCGGCAATTGTATTGGCCGCAGAGCCGCCCGAAATTTCAGTGGCCGGCCCCATTTTGCCATAGAGTTCCGAGGCCCGCGTTGTATCGATCAGCTGCATGATCCCTTTGTCGACGCCGTTGTCGGTCAGAAACGCATCCGAACAGTTCGACAATATATCCACCAGAGCATTGCCCACGCCGACGACTTGATATTTTTTGGTCACTTGGTCTTCTCCTCGAACGGACAAAGGTCCTCGATTATACAGTTTGCGCAGACAGGTTTACGCGCTTTGCACACATAACGCCCGTGTAAAATCATCCAATGATGCGCATGGTGTTGGAATTCTGCCGGAATATGATCCTCGACCGCACGTTCCACCGCCACGACATCCTTGCCAACGGCGACGCCGGTGCGATTGCCAAAGCGAAAGACATGCGTGTCCACCGCCTGTGTCGGTTGCTTGAACCACATGTTCAACACGACATTGGCTGTCTTTCGCCCGACGCCGGGCAGGCTTTGCAATGCGGCGCGCGACGAGGGCACCACACCGTGATAGTCATCGGCCAATATTTGGCTCAACCGCATCACATTCTTGGCCTTTTGCCGGAACAAACCGATGGTCTTTATATGATCGGTCAGCGCCTCGATCCCCAGATCAAGCATTTTTTGCGGCGTATCGGCAATTTTGAACAGAGCCTCGGTCGCCTTGTTCACGCCAATATCGGTCGCCTGCGCCGACAGGGCCACCGCCACCACCAACGTATAGGCATTGCAATGGTTCAATTCACCCTTGGGTTCAGGCTCGCTGGCTTGAAACCGCGTGAAAATTTCATGGATACTGTGATAGTCGAGTTGCTTGGCCATAGGCGTGTTTTGCATAGGGGCGACGGCTTGCCAAGTCTTGGTCTGCGGCTCTGTGTCGATTTCGCAAGAAACGGGTGGCGACATAGCGCAGCTTGCGGCACATTCGGGACATGGAACAGAACAGTTATCATTATGAGGTTATGGCACGGGCGATAGAATTTATCGGTGACAGCCAAAACGAGCAGCCCAAACTGGAACAGGTGGCCGCAGCAGTTGGCCTGTCGCCGGCCCATTTCCAGCGGGTATTTTCACAATGGGTCGGAGTGAGTCCGAAGCGCTATCAGCAATATCTGACTTTGGGTCATGCCAAGGATTTGTTGCGCGATAAACTAACGGTGTTTGATACAACTTTCGAAACCGGGTTGTCGTCGCCGTCGCGCCTGCACGATTTGTTTCTGACTTGGGAAGCAATGAGCCCCGGTGAATACGCTGCCCGTGGTCAGGGGTTGGTGATCCGCTATGGTTGGCACAGCTCGCCGTTCGGGCGCATGTTAATCATGGCGACAACGCGGGGCGTTTGCGGATTGGCATTTTCAGCTGAAACCGGGCAACAGGCCGCATTGGACGACATGATGCAGCGCTGGCCAAACGCCCGGTTTTCCCAAGACACCACCGCGACCCAAGACTATGCCGCACAGATGTTGGCCGGAACAGACCCGACGCATTTGCACCTGATTGGTGCGCCGTTTCAAATCAAGGTCTGGGAGGCTTTGCTGACGGTTCCCAGCGGCCACGTCACCACCTATAGCGCCATTGCAAACCATATCGGAAATCCCAAGGCGGTTCGCGCAGTAGGCACGGCTGTCGGGCGCAATCCGATCAGTTGGCTGATCCCGTGTCACCGGGCCCTGCGCAAATCAGGCGGATTGGGCGGCTATCATTGGGGCCTGCCGGTGAAACGGGCGCTGTTGGCCTGGGAAAGCGCCCGAAATGAAGCGGAACTAGGCTGATTTCGTGATTTTTTCGTCGCTGGACGGGCGATATCCTGCCTATCTTGCTCGAATTTGCTGTTCTTTCTTGAACCCCTTGGTTTAATCCCCATCTTCAAGGATGAGCAACCAACCAAGAGGCAGAACCATGCTAACAGTTAAACTTCCACTTGCAGCGATCACCGCAGCATTTGCATTGACCGCCTGCGTAGAGCCGGGCGAAAAAACCCGCCAGGGCGCCGCCACTGGTGCCGCACTGGGTGCTGCCGCAGGCCTTCTGCTAGGCAAGGGCGATCGCAAGGACGAACTTATCAAAGGTGCCGTCGTTGGCGGCCTGCTGGGCGGGGCCATCGGCAACAACCTGGACGCACAAGAGGCCGACCTGCGCGGCTCCATCGGCAACAGTGGCGCCTTGATCCAGAATACCGGCAGCCAATTGATTGTGACCCTGCCAGAGGGCATCACCTTTGACACCGACAGCACATATGTGCGCAGCTCGACCCAGACAACACTGGCGCGACTGGCCCAAAACCTCAACGATTATCCCAACACAACAATCGAAGTTATCGGTCATACCGATGACGTTGGCGATCGGAGTTATAACCAGGATCTGTCCAATCGACGTGCAGCGTCGGTTGCAGGCATCCTGACACGCTCAGGCGTAAGCTCGAACCGCGTGCGGGCATACGGGCGCGGCGAGAATGATCCTGTCGCATCCAATGCAACCGCATCCGGCCGGGCGCAAAACCGCCGTGTCGAGATCGTCATAATCCCGAACTGATCCTGACCAACGACGACCATCGGGGTGCGGGTGACCGCGCCCTTTTCTTTGCCTTGTCGGCTGCGGGTTATGGTTCTATAATTTTCCGGATTGGAAAGAACCACAGTGCCATTTGAGAAAATAAACCCCGAACGTATCTCTGATACAGTGATCAAACAAATCGAACGGTTGATCCTGCGCGGCATCCTGCGGCCCGGCGAGCGATTGCCGTCCGAACGGGCGATGTCCGAGCAGATGGGTGTCAGCAGGCCCAGCCTGCGCGAGGCCATCGCCAATTTGGAAGAGCGCGGACTTTTGTCCACCCGTGCAGGGTCGGGCATCTATGTGGCCGACGTGTTGGGAAGTGCTTTTTCCGAGCCCTTGATTGCCCTGTTCTCGTCGCATCAAGAGGCGCTGTTTGACTATATCTCGTTTCGCCGCGACCTAGAGGGATTGGCCGCAGAACGTGCGGCAAGCCTGTCATCGGACACCGATCTGAAGGTTATCTCGGCGATTTTCAAGAAAATGGAAGCCGCGCACGCCAAGCGAAATCCGGCAGAGGAAGCCGCGCTGGATGCTGAATTCCACATGGCAATTGTCGAGGCGTCACACAATGTGTTCATGCTTCATATGATGCGATCGATGTTCGAAATGCTGCGCGCCGGTGTATTTTACAACCGCAAGATCATGTTCAAACAGCGCACCACCCGCGAGGCCTTGCTGGATCAACACAGAGCGATCCACGACGCCATTTTGAACAGGGATCCCACGGGCGCCCGTCGCGCGGTCGAGCAGCACCTGTCCTATGTCGAGGACTGTATGCACCAAGAGCGCAAGTCCGATGCAAACGAGACTATTGCAAAACTGCGCTATCAACAGGAACTGGACCGCTAGCCGGTGTTTATTGGCCACTTACCGGCGGGGTATCTGCTGCTGCGGTCACTGTACCGCGCACCTGTCAATCGCGCGGTTTGGTTTGGCTGGCTGATACCTTCGCCTATGCGATCAGGACACTGCGTCGCGCATTTGGGTTAGATGCTTGTCCCAGCCCTGATCCAGACCGGAAAACAAACCAAAGCCCTCTGCGCCCAACTGCTCCAGTCCGGTATGCACCATAGTGACTTGGGTGCCCCCCATAACCTGCCCCAGATGCCATGCCACGGTGGTAATGACGCCATTCATCGGACGAATGGTGAAATCATAGACCAGCGTGTGTGTCGGGTCCATTTTATGCACTGTGCCCCAACATATACGGCTGTTCTGTTCGGGATCGTCGCGACCAAACAGCTCGAACTCTTCGCCCAGTTTCAGGTCGGCTTTGCTGGGATGGAACCACATCGCGATCTTGTCGCGTTTTGTCAGCAAATCCCACACAGTGTGAATGGGTGCGTTGATAACAATGGTCTTGGTCAGTGTTGCATCAGTCATGTAAGTGCTCCTGTTCGGCTGCCTGTTGCAGCGCATTGAGTTTGTCTGTCCAGAACCCGTCAAAGAAACCGATCCATTGGCTTGCGGTGCTGAACCCGCTGGGGTTCAGCGAATTGAAACGTTGGCGGCCACGTTTGCGCACAGTGATCAGCCCACCGGCCTGCAACAGCGCCAGGTGTTTTTTGACACCGGCACGGGTCATGTCGAAATTGTCGACGACTTCGGCAATCGTCATTTCCTGACCGGCCAGCAACAGCAGAATTTGCCGCCGCGTTGGATCACTCAACGCCTTGAAGGCCGCATTTGCGGTGCCTGGGCCTGTGCCTGTGCCTGTGCCTAACGATGTGTTCATTTCGTGCCTCGCGATACAGAACCTTTTGGTATCGTCTTTAATAGAACCATATGGTATCATATGTCAACAGGCAAAGAAAAACCCCACACGAATGCGGGGGTCTTCAAATCTCTACGAAAATCTAGTGCAGCTTGTCGCCGACATCCTTGATGGCCGCGTCGATCAGGCCGCCTGCAGATTTTGCATCCATGCCCTTGGAAATTACGTCCTTGGCCGCAGCAATAGCAACGGTCACAGCCGTGTCGCGGACTTCTTTGATCGCGGATGCCTCGGCAGACGCGATCTGGTCCTCTGCAGCCTGCAATCGGCGCGCAATAGACAGTTGCAGCTCTTCCTTGGCCTCTTCCGCAGCAAGATTTGCTTCGGCTTTGGCGTTGGCGACGATTTTGTCGGCCTGCTCTTGCACTTCTTTTTGTTTGCGCTCGTAGGTGGCCAGAATGCTCTGCGCCTCTTCGCGCAACGCACGGGCTTCGTCCAGTTCGGCCTGAATACCTTCGGCACGCTCGTCAAGCATCCCGCCGACTTTGCCGGGCACTTTCAGATAGATCACCAAAGCCACGAACAACGCAAACGCGATTGAAACAACGAAGTTCGTGTTGTTGAGACTAAAGAACGGTCCGCTGGCTGCATATGCCGGAGCACTTGTCAGTGACAACGCGATAAGAGTGTTGATCGTTTTCATATCTCTACCCTTTCAACCGGCCAGCAACAGCCGCTTTGACCGTCGCCGCGTCTGCTGTGCCTGGCATCAATGCCTTGACGATATCAACCGCGGCAGTATTGGCCACAGACTTGACAGCTTTCGTCGCCGATTTGCGGATTTCTCCGATGGCTTTTTCAGATTCTGCAGATTTTGCTGCAATTTCCGCATCGGCCTTGCCAATAGCGACATCCAGTTCTTTTTGGATTTCAACCCGGGCCGCGTTGACGATTTCCTGTGCTTCTGCACGGGCGTCAGCAAGAGCCTGATTATAGGCCTCTTCGGCTTCGACTGCGTGGCGCTTGTAATCTTCGGCCTTGTCCAGATCACGCTGGATAGAGGCCTGTCGATCCGCCAGAACACTGGCAATGCGCGGCATCGCCACGCGGCTGAGGATCAAATAGATCACAACAAGCGTCACCAGCAACCAGAAGATCTGATTCGGAAACGTTGAAAAGTCCAGCTGCGGCATGCCCTGGGCATGTTCGGTCGCAGCGCCGTGTGATTCAGTTGCCATTGCAACCTCCGTTAGCAAATAGAGCGATAGCCCTTTGAACCTATGGGCAGCCCGAACACCGGGCCACCCGTAAATAGCAGGTCCGCTAACTTATTGAGCGTACATCAGCAGCAGCGCGACGAGGAATGAGAAAATCCCCAAGGCTTCTGCGAACGCAATACCGATGAACATGGTTGCTGTTTGACCAGCAGCCGCAGCCGGATTGCGCAGAGCGCCCGACAGATAATTCCCAACAACGTGGCCCACACCAACCGCTGCGCCGCCCATGCCTGTACAGGCCAGACCAGCACCGATAAGTGCACCCATTTGTACCAGATCGCCTTCAACTGCCATTTTATTGCTCCTTTAAGATTTTAACGCGAGATTTCTAAACTGACTTAGTGATGAGGATGCAGCGCATCGTTCAGGTAAACACAGGTCAGAATGGTGAACACATAGGCCTGAATACAGACCACAAGACTTTCGAGACCGTAAACCGCCATGATCGCGATGATCGGTGCAACGGCACCCAATCCCAACGCGCCGGCGAAGCCTGCAAAAACTTTGATAACTGCGTGACCGGCCATCATGTTACCCGCAAGACGGATAGAGTGGCTAACGGGACGCACAAAATAAGAGATAATCTCGATGACTGCCAGAATAGGCCGCAGCACCAATGGCGCCGATGCGATCCAGAAAATTCCAAGGAACCCGGCGCCATTTTTCACGAAACCCAGCAGGGTCACAAACAAGAACACTGCCATCGCCATAACCGCCGTGACGGCAATATGCGACGTCGTGGTGAACGACATCGGCAACAGGCCCAATATGTTGGACACCAGAATGAACATGAACAGCGTAAAGATGTAGGGGAAGTATTTCAGACCCTCTTTGCCGGCGATATCCTCGACCATTTTATGGACAAAACCATAGATGACTTCGGCAATGGACTGGCTGCGAGACGGTACAATTGCGCGGCCGCGTGTCCCAAACACCAACAACACCACAATCGCCAGAACTGCCAGACCCATCCACAGCGTCGCGTTCGTAGGCGTGTACCAATTGATGTGCTCGCCGCCAAACAAAGGTTTGATTACGAACTGATCCATTGGGTGGATGTTAAAAGCGCTGCCGCCTTCTGCTTCTGTCGCCACGATGCCGTGTCCTTCTGTTTGCAGGCTTTCGCCTAATCGTCGTTCCTGTCGTCCGGTTTAACGGACGCGGCAGCTTTTGACGCTGCCTCTAACTGTTTCGCCTGGATCTCGGCGGCCGAGCGCATCATCGTGCGCACACCGGCGGCAAAACCCAGCAATGTAAATATGATCAGAAAGACTGGCAGCGTGCCAAACAGGCTGTCCAGCCCATATCCGATCCCGAACCCCAGCAGCAGACCCACCACCAGTTCCGTTACCATCCGCCAACCCGCGTGGGCCTGTGACGCATGGCTTTCATGCTTGCGCCCGGGGGCCGTGACCTTGCGGGCCGCCGCGAGCTTCTCTTCCAGCGCATCGAGCCGCTCTGGATCAGGGCCGTCAGTCATTTGCGAGCCTCCTGAAATGCGAGCCAACCAGCGTTGCAACAGTTGTCGGGAAATTAGGCGGGCATCGGCGCAGAGTCAATACGCGCATGGCTGAAAACCAAAATCCCTATCCCGTTGTTTTACAAGAAAATAATCCACCTGTGACCGCTTAGCGCAGGGCGCATACTATCCGCAAAAGCAAAATCTGGATCAATTGCAATATTCAACCATCTGGTTGAAAATACTATGCCGCGAGTTGACGCGCCTGTCGAAAGCTGACCAGACGGCGCCCGTCTTCGTCCCACAGGTGCAGCTTGGCGCAGGCAAAGCTCTGAAACAACGTCAACCGGCGCACGTTTGCCAATATCGGATAATCCCGAATGACATCAGGCAAGCGATAAAATGGAATGCGACTATATAAGTGGTGCACATGATGCACGCCAATATTGCCAGTAAGCCAGCTGAGCGGTGCCGGCAGGTCATAGTAAGAGCTGCCATAGAGCGCCGCGTCATGCATATCCCAGTGGTCGGGCCAATCCCAATGGGTTTCGTCAAACTGATGCTGAACATAGAACAACCACATGCCAATTGTAGCCGCAACAAAGGTCGTCAGGCCAAAAATCACCAGAAACGGCACCAGACCCATCACGTAAATCAGGACTGATCCCAGAACAACGGCGGCCAAATTCGTGCCCATCGCACTGACCCAGTATTTTATACCTGCGGACATAAACCCAATTGGCAATCGGTTTTGAAATCCGAAAATAAACACCGGTGCTACCAGAAACAAGGTTACAGGATGGCGATACAAACGATATTGAAGTTTTCCGGGCCGTGACAGTGCTCGGTATTCGGCCACAGTCGCTGTATAGATGTCGCCCATGCCGCGCTTGTCCAAATTCCCGGCTCCGGAATGGTGGATCGAATGGCTGCGGCGCCAAACATCATAGGGGGTTATCGTCAGAACGCCCAGCGCCCGACCGACCCAATCATTTGCCGCACGTTGGGCAAACAAAGCCCCATGACCGCAATCATGTTGCAACATAAACAGACGCACAAGAAATCCGCCGCCCAGAATACAGAACACAGCAGTCAAAATATAGCTGACCGACAGTGACCATCCGGCCAATCCCCACAGAACCACAAAGACGGCCACGGTAAGGGCCAACTCGTAAATACTGCGCAGCAATACTGGCTGGCGATAGGCTGCCAGAACCCGCATCCAGTTTCGCGCCGGCATATCGAGAGAGGGGATGTTGGGATCTGCTTGGGTTGTATCCGACGCAACAGGTGCAATCTTTATCGGCATTTCGTTCATAATTGCGCCTTGGCTGAGTCCATAAGTGCCACACGCCTAGAGTATCGGTGGCAAAAGGGCAAAGACATTCTGATTAAAAAGTGGGCTTTTCGGCCGAGTGTACCTTGCTCTTGGCGTCGTTGCGGTCCAGAAACCGGTGCATCCGCGCCAGTGCGCGTGCAATATTGTCCTGCGAATTGGCATAGGACAGCCGGATATAGCCTTCGCCTAACACACCAAAATCCGGGCCAGCGATGCTGGCAACGCCTGCATCTTCCAACAGCGACGTGGCCAAAGCCTTGGCGCCAAAGCCGGTCGCAGAGATATTGGGAAACGCATAGAATGCGCCCTTGGCGTACAGCACGTTACATTTGGCAGCGCATTCAACCCGTCAACAATGGCGCGGCGTCTGCTATCGAACCGCGATACCATGTCGGTCACACAATCTTGCGGACCTTGCAGCGCTGCCAACGCGGCCCACTGTGCCGGCGCATTCACACAAGACCACGAGTTGACCGCCAGCTTGCGCACATACTCGATCAACCCATCCGGCCAAATCGAATAGCCCAAACGCCATCCTGTCATCGCATAGGTTTTCGACCAGCCGTCCAACAAAATCAGCCGATCGCGGATTTGAGGATAGGTCAACAACGAGACATGCTGCCGCCCGTCATAGGTCATTTGGTTGTAAATCTCGTCGGACAGGATCGTGACGTCCGGCCATTTTTCCAACCCAGCCACCAGCGCATCAATCTGGGCTTTCGGTGTGACCCCGCCACACGGGTTCGCCGGAGAGTTCACAATAAGCAGCCGTGTTTTATCGGTGATCAACGACAGGGTCTCGGCGGCATCAAAGGCAAAGGCGTTTTTCTCCCTGATCGGCACGGCGACGGCTTTGGCACCGGTAAACTCGATCATCGACCGATAGATTGGAAACCCGGGATCAGGATACAGGATCTCGGCGCCGGGCGCGCCGAACATCAGGATCGCCAGATGCATTGTGACCTTGCCACCCGGAACGATCATCACGTTTTCCGGTGCAATCCCAGTGTCCAGCCGCCGCTTGACGTCGGCACAGACCGCCTCTCGCAAGGGCGCAATGCCACGGGCATCGGTGTATCCGTGGTGACCATCACGCAGCGCCTTTATCGCGGCCTCGACGATATGCGGTGGTGTGCTGAAATCCGGCTGGCCGATACCCAGATTTATAATGTCGCGCCCCTGCGCTGCCAGCGCCTGTGCCCGTGCCAGCACCGCAAAGGCATTTTCGTCGCCGATCCGGTCCAGTCCGGGAATTGTCTTAAAGGCCATTTTTGCTCCGGTCCGGTTTCGGCAGCCAGCTTGATCTGCCAGTGCCAGAAATCCACAAAAGCGTGCCACGGTCAACCTGTTGGTTGACCTTTTAGGTGCCATAAGGCAGGTCAGACCAATGACCAACGCCCTCGATCTCGTTTTTTCCGCACTGTCGGATCCGACACGCCGCGCCATTCTGGCGATGCTGCTGGAAGACGACATGGCCGTCACCGATGTTGCCGACCCGTTCGAGATTTCACTGGCCGCCATTTCCAAGCATCTGAAAATCCTGTCTCGGGCCGGTCTGATCGAACAAGAAAAACGCGGGCGGGTCAAATGGTGCAAGCTCGAACCGACGGCGATGCGCGACGCCTCAATCTGGATGGAGAGCTTTGGCCAGTTCGAACATGTCAATCTGGACGCCTTCGAAAGCTTTTTGTCTGCCTCGGCGCTGTCGAAAATCGAGACCAGCTGATACTATAGGGTGCGCATTCCTGTGCACCGCTAGGATTTGGCCGCGCGCCCCACCAACAACAGCAGAACCGACACAACCGTCAGCGCAACCCCGACGAACATCGCCAGAGGCGGCAGAACACCGGTCAATGCAAGCTCCCACAAAACAACCCATGTCGGCGTCAAATAAGTATAGGCCATGACTTTGGCCGAGGGCAGACGCATCGTGGCGTATTGCAACAGGACAAAGGTTATCGCACTGGCGCAAATCGAAACATAGAACAGCCCAATCCAGAACAACGACGGCAGTGCGGCCCAGTCTGTGTTGCGCAGGTCGGGCGCGCCCAAGACCCCTAGTATCAGAAACCCGGCAACGATCATTCCAAAGCTGAACGCCAAGATCGGCTCGCCCCGGTTCAGCCGTGGCACCATCGGCGCGTAAATCGCGTGCAGAACACAGCCGACAAAGTAGACCATCTCACCGCGTCCAATATCAAAGCTCAGCAAAGCCCGCAGGCTACCACCAAAAATAACCCAGACGGCGCCTGCAGCACCGATCAGCAACGCAATCATGTCGCCCTTGGTCAGACGCTGTTTCATCAACAACAACCCAAAGCCCGCAGACATCAAAGGCACCAATGTAAACACCGCCGCCGCCGACACCGGTGCGGCGGTTTTCAACCCCTCGAACATAAGGGCGAAATATCCAGCAAACAGCCCGCCCAGGATCACATAGCGCCACGGGGCCGCGAAATGGGTGCGGCGCATCTGGCCGCTACCCCAGGCGAAAGCCCCGATAATCACGCCGGAAATAAAGAACCGCAGCGCCATCATCGCCACCGGATCCATCATATTGGCAATGCGGCTGCCCAGACTAAACGACCCGGCAATCAACAGCGAAAACGCCAGCATCGCCAAATGGCCACGATGCGGCTGGCTTAGGTTTGTCGACATATCAGACCGGCCAATCCTTGGCCCGCTGCTTCAAAAAGCGCGAGAACTCCTGAACTTTAACGGTGCGATGCATATCGACATGGGTCACCAACCACATGGTGACCGACCATTCGGGTTTTGGCGGCAGCACCTCGACCAGATCACGATCGCTTGCCGCGTCGGTTCGGCTGACAAATCCTATTCCCATGCCCAGTTTGATCGCCTGCATAATACCCTGCATCTCGTTGCAGCGAAAAACAAACGCAGTTTCTGGCACCAATTCTGCCAACCAGCGGTTGAACGGTGCCCGCACACCCAACTGTATCGGACCAATGAATTCATGACCTTCAAAGTCGCTCTCGGTCTGTGGCAGGCCCTTGCGCGCTATGTAGTCAGGATGCGCAAACAGCCCGACGCTCATATCGGCCAGTTTCTGCGCGACATTGTCCGGCTCTTGCGGTGCAGGTCCGGCGCGCAAGGCGATATGGGCTTCGCCCTGCTCCAGACGCGCGCGGCGCTCTTCTGTAATGAGGCGAAACCGGATATCTGGATGCAACACATGAAAATCGGCAAACACTTTGGTCAGTAGCGGCGATGTGTTGGCGACAGTACTAATCACCAGTTCGCCGGAAACGGAATTGCCGCGGCCTTTGGCACGACCGGCAAACTGCGCGAACATATCCTCGGCGGTTGCCGCCACTGCCAACAGATCTTGTCCGGCTTCGGTGGGGGCATATCCGCGCGGATGGCGTTGGAACAATTTGATGCCCAACTGTTCCTCCAGCGCATCGATATGCCGGATCACGGTGGCATGATGCACATCCAGAAAATCCGCTGCCGCCGACAGGGTCCCCAAACGCGCCACATGATAGGCCATCCGCACCTGATCCCAGTTGCGAATAAGCGCATCGCGAAACTCCGGATCGTCAATTTCAAATTTCTTCTGTTCACTCATGCACAGACTATGTGCATAAACTGCATTTTTGTTCAAATATTTTTTAGCTATCAACAGGGAAACAAATTCGAAAGTGACTCTCAAATGACTAATATCTTGAAAATAGAGGCCTCGGGCCGCAAAACCGGTTCGGTCTCGCGTGATCTGAGCGACCGTATCGTCCAAACCGTTTCCGATGGCGGTGAAATCGTATCGCGTGACTTGAACGACTATCTGCCGTTTCTGGACGAAGCCTGGATCGGTGCAACCTTTACACCGGTCGATGCGCGCAGCGACGAACAGCACGCCACATTGGCCCTGTCGGACGCGATTATTGCCGAAGTCCAGGCCGCTGATACGCTGGTTATCGGCACGCCGGTCTATAACTTCGGCATTCCGGCCACACTAAAGAACTGGATCGACCACATTGCCCGTGTCGGCGTGACCTTCCGGTACACAGAAAACGGTCCCGTAGGACTGTTAGAGGGCAAAAAAGCTATCGTCGCCTATGCTTCGGGCGGTGTTGCGATGGGCTCGGACATGGATCACGTCACACCTTACTTGAAAACAGTGCTGGGTTTTGTCGGCATCACCGAGGTCGAGTTTCTGGACACAGATGCCGTTGACGCGCGTTTCCCGAAATCACCTGTACACGCCAACCTCGACACAACGCCGGTTGAACCCGCCGCATAATGCAAAGGAACTTGCTATGAATACCTCTGTTCAAAAATACGGCCTGCTGGCCCTGAAAGTTCTGGCCGCGCTGGCGTTTCTGGCGGCCGGCTTTGCCAAACTGACCGGTGTGGAAATGATGGTCGCTACCTTCGATGCGGTAGGCGTGGGCCAATGGTTCCGCTATGTCACCGGCGCGATCGAAGTGCTGGGCGCTGTGGCGCTGTTTATCCCTGCGGTTCGCGTCTTTGGTGCCGCGGCACTGGCCACAACAATGCTCGGCGCGATTGCTGCGCATCTGTTGATCCTCGGCCCCTCGGCGGTTCCGGCACTGGTTCTGCTGGCGATCACCGCAGTGATCACCTACGCCCACCGCGCCGAGCTGAAACTGTAACCTGCCGGCACTTATCCAACCCGCCTTGCCACACCGCTTTGGTGCTGTGCAGGGCGGGCTTTCTATCGGCTTGACTCGCCCCCGATCCCCAACTAAACACCGCTCATATCCAAGGAAGTACGCAAACTTCCGGTCTCAGGATCGCCACCCGTCAGCGAGTTTCGCCCACGGGTGTGTTTTGCGTTTGGTGGAATCGGTCCTATATCAGGGCTCAAAATTGGTCGAAGGAGGGCCGCGCGATGTTCGAAAATCTATCCGAACGCCTGTCTGGCGTCTTCGACAAGCTGACCAAACAAGGTGCTCTGTCGGACGAAGATGTTTCCGTCGCCCTGCGCGAGGTGCGTGTCGCCCTGTTAGAAGCCGATGTTTCCCTGTCCGTGGCCCGCGATTTCGTCAAGGCGATCAAGGACAAAGCAACCGGTCAGTCCGTCACACGTTCGGTTACGCCGGGTCAACAGGTCGTCAAAATTGTCCACGACGAATTGGTCCATTTTCTGGCCGGTGACGATGCCAATCTGGGCGAGCTAAAAGTCGACAATCCGCCCGCGCCGATCCTGATGGTCGGTCTGCAAGGGTCCGGTAAAACAACCACCACCGCCAAGTTGGCCAAACGTCTAACCGAAAAGAACAATAAACGCGTGCTGATGGCGTCTTTGGACACCAACCGTCCGGCCGCGATGGAACAGCTGGCCATTCTGGGCAAGCAAATCGGCGTCGACACCTTGCCGATCGTCAAAGGCGAAAACGCAGTCAGCATCGCCAAACGCGCCAAACAGCAGGCGACGCTGGGCGGCTATGACGTCTATATGCTGGACACCGCTGGTCGTTTGCACATCGACGAAGTGTTGATGGACGAGGTGCAGGCCATTCGCGATGTCGCAAGCCCGCGCGAAACCCTGCTGGTCGTTGATGGATTGACCGGCCAAGACGCGGTCAACGTCGCCAAAGATTTCGACGAGAAAGTCGGCGTCAGCGGCGTGGTTCTGACCCGCATGGACGGCGACGGTCGCGGTGGTGCCGCCCTGTCGATGCGTGCGGTTACCGGCAAGCCGATTAAATTCGTCGGTCTGGGCGAAAAAATGGACGCGCTGGAAGAATTCCATCCAGAGCGGATCGCGGGCCGTATTCTGGGCATGGGCGACATTGTCTCGCTGGTGGAAAAAGCTCAGGACACCATCGAGGCTGAAGAGGCCGAGCGCATGATGCGCCGCTTCAAAAAGGGTCAGTTCAATATGAACGACCTGAAATCCCAGCTCGAACAGATGATGAAAATGGGCGGCATGGAAGGCATCATGGGAATGATGCCCGGCATGAAGAAAATGTCCAAACAGATCGAGGCTGCAGGCGGTATTGACGACAAGGTGTTCCGGCATCAGATCGCCCTGATCCAGTCGATGACCAAGAAAGAGCGCGCCAATCCGCAAATCCTGCAAGCCAGTCGCAAGAAACGCATTGCCAAGGGCGCGGGCATGGACGTGTCCGAGCTGAACAAGCTGATCAAACAGCATCGCCAGATGGCTGATATGATGAAAAAGATGGGCAAAGGCGGCATGTTGAAAAATGCCATGCGCGGCATGATGGGCAAGGGTGGCGGCATGCCGCCCGGTGGCCTGCCCGGTGGCATGGGCGACATTGATCCCAAACAACTGGAAGCCGCCGCCAAAAAAATGGGTGGTGGCATGCCCGGTGGTCTGCCCGGTCTGGGCGGCAGCGCTCTGCCCCCCGGCCTGTCCGGCTTCGGGAAGAAAAAATGATGACCCCGAGCCTTGAAACCGAGCGCCTGATCCTGCGCAAACCGGCCCCGCAAGACTGGGACGCGTTCCGCGATTTTGCAGTTGCGGGCGGTTTGGAAATGGTCAGTGGCCCCGCCACCGAAGGTCAGGCGTGGCGCATTTTTGCCGCCGAGCTGGGCCATTGGGACATTCGCGGCTACGGCATGTGGGCAATGACACTCAAAGGCGACGACACCGCGATTGGACTGGTCGGGCCGTGGCATCCGGTGGATTGGCCAGACACGGAAATCGGCTGGCAGGTTTATGGAAATGCCGAGGGCAAAGGCTATGCCTATGAGGCGGCACTTGCGGCGCGCACCCATGCACAAACCGTGCTCGGCTGGACCCGCATTGTCAGCTATATTGACGCCAAAAACAGCCGGTCCATCAGGCTGGCCGAACGTTTGGGCGCGGTTCTTGATCCGCAGGCCAAACAACCCAATGACGACAAGCCCTGTCTGGTTTACGTCCACCCTGCACCGGAGGCTTTGCAATGACCGACGCTGTAACCCGTGCCGCCGCCCTGCTCAAGGAACACCGCCAGAGCATCGATCGTCTGGACGCGATCCTGACATATACGCTTGCCGAGCGGTTCCAACACACCCAAGCCGTGGGCAAGCTCAAGGCCGAACACACGCTGCCGCCATCCGATCCGATGCGCGAAGCCCAACAAATCGAACGTTTGCAGCGCATGGCGCTGGAGGCTGATCTCGACCCCGAATTCGCCAAAAAATTCCTTAACTTCATCATTGGCGAAGTTATCCAACACCACAACGAACACCAAAATGGCGAACAGTAGTTCGCAAAAACCAATCTCGGGCACTGTGCCCAGCAATTAGCTTATCTAGGAGAATTATCATGGCTATGAAAATCCGGCTCGCCCGCGGCGGCTCTAAAAAACGCCCTTTCTATTCGGTTGTCGCTGCCGACGGCCGTATGCCACGTGATGGCCGTTTCGTCGAGAAACTGGGCACATATAACCCATTGCTGCCAAAAGACAGCGAAGAGCGTGTTCAATTGAACATGGACCGCGTAAACTATTGGTTGGGCGAAGGCGCACAGCCAACAGACCGCGTATCCCGTTTTCTGGAAGCTGCCGGCGTTATCGCCAAGAAAGAGCGCGCCAACCTGAAGAAAGCCGTTCCAGGCAAGAAAGCAACCGAACGCGCCGAAGAGAAAGCCGTCAAAGTTGCTGCTGCTGCCGAAGCGGCTGCTGCACCTGCACCTGCTGAAGAAGAAGCAGCGGCTGAGTAATTGACAGGACCGGACGGGACCATGCGTGAGTTTTCACCCCACTTCCGCTCCGACCTGCTTGATTTGATGAAGTGGCGCCGCGATGTGCGCCACTTCAATACTACGCCTGTGGACGCCGCGCTGTTGCGCGACTGTTTACAAAGCTTTCGAACGGCCCCCTCGGTCGGCCTGTCGGAACCTTGGCGCATCGTGCGGGTCAATGCCCCCGACACGCGGACACGGGCGATTGCGAACTACAA
Source organism: uncultured Myxococcota bacterium (assembly GCA_964196455.1). Lineage (GTDB taxonomy): Bacteria > Pseudomonadota > Alphaproteobacteria > Rhodobacterales > Rhodobacteraceae > Amylibacter. The sequence goes on from CAXMUJ010000040.1 coordinate 21,948, forward strand.
ACAAGCCAATAGCGAGGCGCTGGGTGGCTATAACGGCGATCGCGCGGCGCTCTATGCCGGGTTAAAGCTGAGCGGCATGCAAGAAGCACCGGAACATCTGGCTATTTTTTGTGCCGAGCAAACGGTCAAAGGCCGCGGTCTGGGGGCGCAATCCATGCCCGAGGTCCGACGCTATTCCGTTGTCTCGGCGATCATGAACTTTTGGCTGGTCACGCGAGCGCACGGGTTGGGGTTGGGCTGGGTATCCATTCTGGACCCTGATCAATTGCACAAAGATCTGGATGTGCCCGGCGACTGGGCCTTGGTTGCTTACCTGTGTATCGGCTGGCCAAAACAGGACGCCGAGACACCGGAACTGGAAACTGTTGGATGGGAAGAGCGCAGACCCGATCCGATCACTTGGGTGGAACGCTGATATGTTGGACAACCTGTCCCCTTTCACCAATCCGCGCTGTTGGGGCATGACGTTCCGCCGCGGCCTGTCCGAGATATCGCAGCAAAATTTCTGCAAATTCGCCACCGCTACGGGAGCTAACACATGAACCAGAACAACCGAATATGTGTCGGCGCCATCATGGGGGCCTTTGGCGTCAAAGGCGAGGTGCGGCTGAAAAGCTTTTGCGCCGATCCGGCTGCCATCGGGACCTATTCGCCGCTGTACTCCAAGGACGGGAAAGACAGCTATAATCTGAAAATTACCCGCTCGGTCAAAAGTGGCTTTGCCGCGCGTATCAAGACCGTACAGTTCAAGGATCAGGCCGACGCGCTGCGCGGTGTGACGCTGTTTGCCGACCGTGACAAGTTGCCAAACCTGCCCGATGACGAATTTTACCACGCCGATCTGATCGGGCTTGATGTCTATGACACGGGCGGCGAGAAGCTGGGCCGGGTCAATGCTGTGCACGATCACGGCGCCGGCGATATGCTGGAAATCATGGGCAATGGCCTCAAAGGCGGCGTTCTGTTGCCGTTCACCCGGACCGCTGTCCCGACCGTTGATTTGACCGCCGGACGGATTATCACGGATCCTCCGCTGGGGATTTTTGACAGTGGCGACGAGGAAGACGAGGCCCCGACTGATGGCTGATCCCAAAAACCCGTCCAAGATCATTGGCAGCAAATCGCATGGCAGTGTGCGGGGCAGTGCGCAGGGCAGCAAATCCCATGGCCGGCTTGCGGTGCGCGTATCGCGCCAACCCAAAGAGCTGATCACTGACAAACCTGATCTGGCCGGCGCATGGCGGGCCAAGGTGATCACGCTGTTTCCCAATGCCTTCCCCGGTGTTCTGGGCCAATCCCTGACTGGCCGTGCCCTGGAAGACGGGCTTTGGGCCTTGGATCCTATTGACCTGCGCATGTTTGGACGCGGCAAACACCGCGATGTTGACGACACACCGGCGGGGGGTGGTGCTGGCATGGTCCTGCGCGCCGACGTGGTCGGCGAAGCGTTTGAATTTGCCGCGCGCGGCATGCCCAAAGACCGCGAAGAATGGCCGGTCATTTATGTCTCGCCGCGTGGAAAACGCTTTGATCAGGCCATGGCTCGCAGGTTTTCCAAAGCCAAAGGCATAACAATCCTGTGCGGCCGGTTTGAGGGTGTTGATCAACGTGTTTTGGACGAATACGCGGTTGAAGAGGTCTCTTTGGGCGATTTTGTCCTGACTGGGGGAGAGATTGCAGCACAGGCCTTGATTGATGCCTCAGTTCGACTTATACCGCGCGTTCTTGGGAACGCTGAGTCGGCTGTGGAAGAATCATTTTCAAACGGCCTCTTGGAACACCCCCAGTACACAAGACCTGCGGACTGGCAGGGTCGCAAGATACCGGACATTCTTCTGTCTGGCCATCATGCGAAAGTTGCCGAATGGCAAACCGAACAGTCCAAAGAGTTGACTAAGAAACGTCGTCCTGACCTCTGGCGGGCGTATCAAAATGATACGGACCCGGTCGAAGACCAAGAGCTCTAGGGACGCAAATTGAACTTCGCGGAACAACTGCGAGCAAAAAGGACGACGAAATGAACATTCTTGAACAGCTAGACGCTGAACAGGTCCAGAAACTGGGCAATGACATCCCGGATTTCAAAGCTGGTGACACCATCCGTGTTGGCTTTAAAATCATCGAGGGCACGCGCTCTCGTATACAAAACTATGAAGGTGTGTGCATCGCACGCAAAGGCGGTTCTAATATCGCCGCAGCCTTTACAGTCCGCAAAATTTCCTTTGGTGAAGGCGTGGAACGTGTGTTTCCCCTGCACTCGACAAACATCGAGAGCATCACCATCATCCGTCGCGGCAAAGTCCGTCGCGCCAAACTGTACTACTTGCGCGCACGTCGTGGTAAATCCGCACGTATCGCCGAGAAGACAAACTATCGCCCGCAGTCCAGCGGCACAGACGCGTAAGGATCTGACCGATGAAAAAAGAGCTTCACCCAGAATACCACCTGATCACTGTCAAAATGACAGACGGATCCACATATGAAACCAAGTCGACCTACGGTTCCGAAGGCGACACATTGGTTCTGGACATCGACCCCTCGGTGCACCCGGCATGGACCGGTGGCAACACCCGTCTGATGGATGCTGGCGGCCGTGTCTCCAAGTTCAAAAAGAAATACGAAGGTCTTGGCTTCTAGTCAGCCTGACTTTTTCGAATTCAGAAACCGCCGTCCTCCTTGGGCGGCGTTTTTGCATCCGCACCCCGGTATCGGACAATGTGCAAAGTATATCTCGGTCGGACTGCGGCTATTACATCGCAATTTTGTGCCAATTTCATGAAAATTGCGATTTATGCGGAAGTTTACGCATCGCGTTCTTAGTATAGTCTTTACGGCTTGAGGTAACGGCAAACGATAGAGGCCAGCATGCGTCTGATTACGATGACCCTGAGATTGGCAATACCGATTTTCCTGTCCGCGCTGGTGGAATGGGGATTGATTGCACTGGTCGTTGTCGCTCTGTTTTTTATCTTGCCCGGCCATCCGCATATCTCTTTTGCCCTTGTGGTTATAGTCATGCCATTCGCCACTGCTTTTCTGGCGATCAGTCTGGTGCGTACCGGGCTTTTGATCCAAGACAAGACCACCGCCCCGAATATCGAGCGGATGATCCGTAACTCGTTTTTGTTTCTGAGCAATGTCGGCCTGACACTGGCAGTGATCACATCGTTATTTTTGGTGATCTCGACCCTACTGTATTTCGGTGGCCACCTTGAACGCGAGAACCTGCAACTTCTGGTCTTTCAGCCTATTCGTGCCTTCGAGACCGGCGTGGCACAGTCGATGATATCGCCGACGACGATTGTCAGCTTTGTTATATTCCTGATCATTTCGCTCTATATATTTTGTTGCAACATGATGCCGCTGGCCGCCGCCGCCGCTGATGTTGCCGACAATCGGGCCAGCTTCGACCGATTTTGGGGCTTTGGCGTGGCGCGAAACCTGTTCTTTCGCTTTGCTTTGATCATTTTGGCGGTTGGGCTGCCGGTGATCTATTTGCTGCTGCAACCGATCATCGATGCCTTTATTCTGGATCATAAGGCAATCGTTGCCCTGCTTTTGGGCGATAAACGAAACACCGTTATCGCGGCGACATTATCGGCCAATTTGGTCAATATTGGGCTCGCTGGAATTGTGTTTACGCTGATGTTCAGCATCATGGCCGCGATCATCACAGCGGCATTTGTCGATTATCGCGAGTATGTCGACAGATTGGACAAATATATTGAGTAGATCGCTGTCGCGCATTCGTCGGCCTGTGCATTGTCGTAAAACCGCGATGCTGTATTGAACTTGGCCCTGCACTGGCCCATAAGCGGTTCAAACAAGAGCAAACTCGCAGGGCACTCTCATGGCGCATATACTGGTTTTCGGCAACGAAAAGGGCGGCACAGGCAAATCCACAACCGCGATGCATGTTACCACCGCATTGGCACGAATGGGGCATGCTGTGGGTGTTATGGATCTGGATCTGCGCCAACGATCGCTGGCCCGATATCTAGAGAACCGGGCGGCATTCGCAAAAAAATCCGGTATCGACCTGGCCATGGCCAAGTATGTGCCACTTAACCCGGCCAGCCACTATGACATGCCCGAGGGCGAAGAGGCTCTGCTCAGGGCGTTTCAGGATGCAATGCTGCCGCTGGACGAACAGGTCGATTTTCTGGTCATCGATTGCCCCGGTGCGCATACCTACCTCAGCCAACTGGCCCATGCCATGGCCGACACGCTGATCACCCCGATGAACGACAGCTTTGTCGACTTTGATTTGTTGGCGCGGATTGATCCCGAGACCGACACTGTTACCGGCCCGTCGATCTATTCTGAAATGGTCTGGGGTGCCCGCAAGGCCCGCGCCGAAAGCGGCTCCAAACCGATCGACTGGATCGTGACCCGCAACCGGATGGGCGCTCAGAACATGGTCAACAAACGCAAAGTCGGTGCGGCGCTGACTGATCTGTCGCGGCGCATCGGGTTTCGTCTGGCTCCCGGTTTTTCAGACCGTGTGATCTTTAGAGAGCTTTTCCCGCGCGGCCTGACCCTGCTGGATCTCAAGGATGCGGGCACACAAAAGATGAATATTTCGAACATCGCAGCGCGGCAAGAGCTGCGCGATCTGGTGTCGGACCTGAAGCTTCCGAATGTCACTATCAAGTTTTAGAAACCGGTGCTGCGCAGACCTCTAGATACCCGGCCCCTTCGGCTCGCAGGTTTCGGCCCGCGCCAACAGACGGGCACAAGCCTTGTTGGCATCCCCTTGGGTTAAACCAACAAATCGGGCGCGGTACATTTTCTCGCCCTGTACGGTTTCGCGGTCGATTTTCCGCAACGCCCCATCCAGCGACCGCAGATCGGCCAAGGCCGTTTTCAGCAACAGTTTTTCTGCCTGAAAGCGGCTGCGAAACGCGCCCAGTTGTACCGACCATTTACGTGGATTGCCGGTGTCACGCTCGACAATGCGCGGTGCGACCGGCTCTTGGGGGACCGGTTTGACCTGAAGCGCCGCCAGAATCGCGGCCTCGGTTTCTTGTGAGCTGGGGCGCGCGGTTGGAACAAATTCATTTGTTGCGGCTCGGGCAACCTGTGGGGCTGGCGCCGCTACGACAGCCGCCGGATCAGCACTGGCCAGTCCAAGCGGTCTCGGCGCGGCCTTGGGGGGGATTATTTCCGTCTGCGTGCCGGTGTCGCGGACCGCGGCGAAAACTGCATTCTCGATCGCATCCTGATCAACCTTGGCCATCAAAGTTACGCCCAGACCTGCTGGCCGGTTCTTGGGATGCAGGCTCTTGGACGGAGCCCGTGGTGCGGTCATGCGCACGGATTTGGACCCGGTGGACAGGCTGGCAACCGTGAGCGGTTTTGGTTTGAGTGTTGCGACCCGATTGGGTGACCGTTTGAATCCCATATCCAACAACTCGGCTACGCGGGCGTTTCGCGCCGGCGTTGACCGGCCGCCAAAAACCGTTGCGATGACCCGTTTGTTGCCGCGCTCGGCAGAGGCCACAAGGTTGTATCCCGCTGCATTGGTATATCCGGTCTTAATTCCGTCGGCGCCTTTATAGGCCCCCAGCAATCGCCGGTTGGTGTTGTTGACCCTCTTGACACCTGCATCCGTCGAAATCCGGGAAAACAGGTTGTAGTACCCTGGAAAGTCGTAGAACAAACGCCGCCCCAAGGTTGTCATATCGCGCGCAGTCGACAAATGTCCGGCGCGGGTCAATCCGTGGGCATTTTTGAAAGTTGTCCGCTTCATTCCCATTTGCAGGGCGGTCGCGGTCATCCGTTTTGCAAATGCGCTCTC
>CAXMUJ010000041.1:0-7080 GCA_964196455.1 uncultured Myxococcota bacterium
GAAACCGGCGATGATGCCGACGGTGGCCTACCCGACTAGCAGGCCACGGCGATGTGGATTTGTTGCCTTAGTGGGCCATAAAAACCGGCACGTTGCAGGCTTCCAGCATTCGACGTGTTGCTCCGCCAAACAAAAACTCTCGAAATGGCGAATGGCCGTAGCCGCCCATCACAACCAGATTGGCACCGGTATCTCGCACCCGCTGGATAATGAGGTCCGGAACGGATTTGCCGGATTTGGAGACGACGTTAATTTCCACATTGATGCGATGGCGGGCCAGAAACGTTGCGATGTCCGACGACATTTGTTCGTCCAGCGTTTTTTCAGGCTTTTTCGACACAATCATGACATCCACATGATCGGCCTGCTCGAGCAATGGCATGGCGCGTTTGGTCGCGCGCAGCGCTTCGCGGCTGCCGTCCCAAGCGACAATAGCGCGTGATCCCTTTGTGTGCGCACTGGTCGGAGGAACAACAAGGATCGGACAATGTTCGGTTAACAAGGCGCTTTCGGTTAGCAGCTCGTCAGATTCGGTCCGGTCTCTGCCATAAGGCTGCGGTAAGACGGTCAAGTCGCTGAATTTTGCAACATGATCCATCAAAATCGGCAACTCGTCGCGGTTCAGTACGGCAGTCTCGACACTAAAAAATACATCCTCGGCGTTTGCGATCTGTTCGGCTTCCAGTTTCAGTCCTAATACCTTGTCCGTCAATCTGTTGCGTTCCTCTTCGGACACGGCTGTTGGAATGTCTGCGAACGGGACGCCGCTGCTTGCTTTGACCGTGGAAAAAGCCGGACACACAATATGCAAATGACCGCGTGATTCTTTCGTCAGTGCTATCGCATGTTGAATTGCTCCGCGCGTGCTGTCTTTGCCATCCCAAAGTGTCAAAATTGATTTGAAAGCCATGATCCTGTTCCTTTCAGTGGTGTCAGGCGCAACTTATTGCACCCGTGACACCACAACTTTGATCTGGATCAAGGAAACCAATGATCGCATCCGGCAATTAGGGGTGGAACAGGACAAAAGGTGTCACATGGATATTTTTAAACTCGCAGTTTTTGCAGCGCTAACTGTGATGGCGGCTATGGCGGCAAATTTTGCTCATGATACCGCCTATATGGTGCATGCGTTTATTATTATGTTGGTTTCGGGGTATATGTTCTGGCGGGTTTTAACCCGCTTGGGCGAGCCAAAGCCGGTGGTAGATACGACCAGCTATATGGATGACGTCATCAGAGCCGGTGTGATTGCGACGGTGTTTTGGGGGATCGTCGGCTTTCTGGCAGGAACATTTATCGCGTTCCAGTTGGCGTTTCCGGCGCTAAATTTCGATTTACCCTTCACAACATTTGGGCGAATACGTCCCCTGCACACGTCGGCAGTGATATTCGCGTTCGGTGGTAACGCGTTGATTTGTACGTCCTTCTATGTCGTCCAAAGGACTTCGGCGGCACGTTTGTGGGGCGGCAATCTGGCATGGTTTGTGTTCTGGGGTTACCAGTTGTTCATTGTACTGGCGGCCACCGGATATTTGCTGGGCGCGACACAGTCCAAAGAATACGCCGAGCCTGAATGGTATGTAGACATCTGGCTGACGCTGGTCTGGGTGTCTTATCTTGCGGTTTTTCTGGGCACGATTGTGAAACGAAAAGAACCCCACATTTATGTGGCCAACTGGTTCTTTCTGTCGTTCATTGTCACGGTTGCAATGCTGCACCTGATCAATAACATCAGCTTGCCAGTGTCCATTTTCGGTTCCAAATCTGTTCAACTTTTTTCTGGTGTGCAGGATGCACTGACCCAGTGGTGGTATGCGCACAATGCGGTGGGGTTTTTCCTGACCTCGGGCTTTCTGGGGATGATGTACTACTTTGTACCCAAGCAAGCCAACCGACCGGTTTATTCCTATAAACTGTCGATCATCCACTTTTGGTCGCTGACGTTTATGTATATTTGGGCAGGTCCTCACCATTTGCATTTTACGGCGCTGCCTGACTGGGCGCAAACGCTGGGGATGGTGTTCTCTATCATGCTTTGGATGCCCAGCTGGGGCGGTATGATCAACGGTCTTATGACATTGTCCGGCGCTTGGGATAAATTGCGCACCGATCCGATTTTGCGGATGATGGTGATATCGCTGGCCTTCTACGGTATGTCGACATTCGAAGGGCCGGTGATGTCGATCAAAGTCATCAACTCCCTGTCTCACTACACTGACTGGACCATAGGTCACGTACACTCGGGCGCCTTGGGCTGGAATGGTATGATCACGTTCGGCGCGATGTACTATCTGGTTCCAAAACTGTGGAACCGTGAACGGCTCTATTCGCTGTCGATGGTCAACTGGCACTTTTGGCTGGCCACAATCGGCATCGTTTTCTATGCCTCTTCGATGTGGGTGACCGGCATCATGGAAGGTCTGATGTGGCGGGCTGTCGATGATCAGGGCTTCTTGATAAATTCGTTCGTAGACACGGTCGAGGCCAAGTTCCCGATGTATGTTGTACGCGGACTGGGCGGGCTTTTGTACCTGTCAGGGGCTATCATAATGGTTATCAACCTCTGGTTCACCGCAAAAGGTGTCCCAGAGCGGCGGGCCGAAACACCAACCGCCGTACCGGCAGAATAAGGAGCCTGATATGTCATTTCTGTCTAGTCATAAGAAAGTTGAACGAAACGCGTCCTTGTTGATGGGACTGGGCCTTGTGGTGGTTACAATCGGCGGCTTGGTTGAAATCACGCCACTGTTCTACCTTGAAAATACTATCGAAAAGGTTTCCGGCATGCGCCCGTATACGCCGCTGGAGCTTGAGGGGCGGAATATTTATATCCGCGAAGGTTGTTATGTCTGTCACAGTCAGATGATACGGCCATTGCGCGACGAGGTGGAACGGTACGGGCCGTATTCGTTGGCAGCAGAGTCGGTCTATGATCATCCGTTCCAGTGGGGGTCGAAACGAACCGGTCCCGATCTGGCCCGTGTTGGTGCCCGTTATTCCGATGAATGGCACGTAGATCACCTAAAAGATCCGCGTGCAGTGGTCCCCGGCAGCATCATGCCGAAATACAGCTTTTTGATGGATCGCCGCCTCGATGGTCGCGATACCAAAGCGTTGCTTGAGACCAACCGGCTCGTCGGTGTGCCCTATTCGGATGAGATGATCGAAAACGCCACAACTGATCTGGCGGCTCAGGCCGATCCAGAGAGCGATTATGATGATCTGCAAGTGCGCTATCCAAAGTCCCAGGTTCGGAACTTTGACGGACAGCCGGCGCTGACCGAAATGGATGCACTGGTGGCTTACCTACAAATGCTGGGCACGTTGGTCGACTTTTCGACCTTCAAGCCTGACGCAAGCCGATAGGGGGAACGACTATGGAATCCTATACATTTTTGCGCGAACTCGCAGACAGCTGGGGCCTGTTGGCAATGGTGGTGTTCTTCTGCGGGATGATTTTGATGCTGTTTCGGCCAGGCGCCAAAAAACTGCATGCTGATGCCGCGTCCATCCCGCTGCGCGATGACACGCTGTTGCGCGATGACGCGCCCAAAGCCGACGAAGCCAGTCCAAGCACACCCCTCAAGGTGGAGGATGCGACATGAGAAAACCCAAGCTCACCGTCGAAGACTACCCGACAACCGGCCATGTGTGGGACGGGATAAGGGAGTATGACAAACCGATGCCGCGCTGGTGGCTGATCACATTCTTGCTGTGTATCGTTTGGGCAATTGGCTATACTATCGCCTATCCTGCGTGGCCGCTTATCAGGGGTGCGACGCCCGGATTGTTGGGCTATTCAACCCGAGGTGCCGTGGCAGAAGACATCGCACAAGTGAACAGTCAGAACGCCCGGATCGAGGCGAAACTGCTGGCTACGCCGATGGAAGTCATTGCAAACGACGCCGAATTGGCGCGCTTTGCGGCTGCAGGTGGCGGTGCAGTATTTCGGACCTATTGTTCACAGTGTCACGGAGCCGGGGCGCAAGGGGCCAAAGGCTATCCCAACTTGCAAGATGATGACTGGTTGTGGGGCGGAGACATATCCACCATTGAAACCACGATCCGACACGGTATTCGGCACGATCTGGACGAAGATACGCGGTTTTCAGAAATGCCCAAATTCGGTGAGTTTCTGGAAGGGCAGGAAATTTTACAATTGGCGGAATATGTACGCGGCCTTTCGGGGCAAGATCACGATGCCGTCGTCGCAGCCCAAGGAGCGCCGTTGTTTGCCGATAATTGTGCCGCATGTCATGGCGAAGCCGGTCAGGGCGATACCGAACAGGGCGCGCCAAATCTGGCTGACGCTCTGTGGCTCTATGGCGGGGATCGGGACACGATCGCACAGTCCATCGAGAACGCCCGCTTTGGCGTTATGCCCGCCTGGCAAGGTCGGATAACTGATGCCCAGATCAAGCAGGTCGCATTCTATGTGCACCAGCTTGGTGGTGGTAAATAGCTTCCCGTGTGCCCCCGCGCACGGTGAGGAAGCGCTGGTTCCCTGTGTCCTGTTCAGATACCGGAACCAGCGCCTTTTGATCTAAATCAAAGACCTTTGTGGTGAATACTGCCACAAAGCCGATGAACAGGACATCGATATTTCTATGAGCACGGACAAGGTTGCCCCTTTAAAACTATTTGAACCGCGAATACCGGTATCGCCACAGCGTGTGACCGGTTGGTACAGGCGTCTGAAATGGCACCTTATGATCGTCACATTGGGGATTTATTATATCACGCCGTGGATCCGTTGGGATCGCGGTGCCAGCCTGCCAGATCAGGCGGTGCTGGTTGACATGGCACATGCGCGGTTCTTTTTCTTTTGGATCGAAATATGGCCACATGAATTCTATTTCGTGGCCGGATTGTTGATTATGGCGGGCTTGGGGCTGTTTATGTTTACCGCCGCATTGGGCCGGGTCTGGTGCGGATATGCTTGTCCACAAACCGTGTGGACGGATCTGTTTATTCTGGTGGAGCGTTGGATCGAGGGGGATCGCAACGCCAGATTGCGTTTGATAAAGGCGAAATGGGGTGCGCGCAAATGGCGGCTCCGGATCACCAAATGGATCGTCTGGTTGTTAATCGCGGTGGCAACAGGTGGCGCGTGGGTGTTCTATTTCGCCGATGCACCAACGTTGTTGCGTGATCTTCTGACGGGGCAGGCCGCCTTTGTCGCTTATGCGACGATTGCGGTTCTTACGGCCACTACGTTTGTCTTTGGCGGCTTTATGCGCGAACAAATATGTATCTATATGTGTCCTTGGCCGCGCATTCAGGCGGCCATGATGGACCAACATTCGTTGACCGTCGCCTATCGTGATTGGCGCGGCGAACCGCGCGGCAAGGCTGGCAAAGCCGAGGGCGACTGCATTGATTGTATGGCCTGTGTGAACGTTTGCCCGCAGGGGATCGATATACGCGACGGCCAGCAGATGGAGTGTACCACCTGTGCGTTATGTATAGACGCCTGCGATACGATCATGGAGCGTATCGGCAAGCCACGAGGATTGATCGACTATCTGGCGGAAACTGACGAGGCCAAAGAACGAAGCGGCCAAGCACCCATTCCGGTTTGGAAGCACATTTTGCGTTTGCGAAATCTGGTCTATTTCGGGATGTGGTCTGCTTTTGGCATCGCTATGGTCGTGGCGCTGTTTGTCCGAGGCGATTTTTCGGCTTCGATTACACCGGACCGCAATCCGCGCTATGTGACCCTGTCTGACGGAACCATTCGAAACGCCTATGATCTAAAACTGAACAACCAGACCGGCTCGGCGCGGCAATTCGAAATCTCGATCAAAACCGTTGATCCGTTACGCTTTGAACTTCAGGGAACGAGCCAGATGATCATTACTGTCGAACCCGATGACACATTCCATCAACGGGTCTATCTCTATGCCAATTCCGACGACACCGCAGCCCAAAGCAACAGCACGGATGTACGGTTCTGGATACAAGAGCTGGGTGATGGCGAGCGGACTTATGTAGACAGTTTTTTCGCAGGAGTGCAAAAATGAGCTTTTTTAGGGGACCATTGACCGGACCCAAGGTCGGAGCGATTTTCCTGTTTGGATTTGGTTGCATCATCGCGGCGAATTTAACGCTGGTGTATTTTGCCCTTGGATCCTTTCCCGGTATCGAAGTTAAAAACACCTATACAGACAGCATGGGGTTCGAAGCGCGTCGCAATCAGCAAATGCTGTTGAACTGGAAAACCAGTGTGCGGTCAGAGGCTGGCGAATTGATCCTGACCATGGCTGATGCCCAGGGACGGCCCGCGTTTACCCAAGAGTTAAATGTCATGGTCGGGCTTGCCACCCATGCGGATAAGGACCGCGTCGTGGAATTTCAGTTCAACGGCACCGACTACCGCGCCGACACGGATTTGGCGGCAGGAAACTGGCAAGCCCGCATTCAGGCAACGTCGATGGATGGCGTTGGCTTTCGCCAGATCCTGCCGCTGATAATCAGGGCCGAAAAATGAGTGTAGCCGTCTGCCCCGGCTGTGATACGGCCCCAGTGCACAGGGCGGACGCGGTTCCAGCACCGAGGCAGATGAGCTTTGCTGTGCCGTTGGTTCATTGTGCAGGTTGCATCGGGGCGATCGACAGTGGCGTTGGCGCTCTGGATGGAGTGATATCGGCGCGTGTCAACCTCAGCCAGAAACGTCTGTTGGTCGATGCTGATATCACGCTGCAAGACGCCATTGTGGATCGATTGGCCAGCATTGGCTATCAGGCGCAACCGTTAAATCAGGATGTACTGAGCAGCGCCAAAGATGTCGAGGCTCAACGTCTGTTGCTGCGTATGGCTGTTGCTGGGTTCGCTATGATGAACGTCATGATCCTGTCGGTCTCGGTCTGGTCGGGTGCCGAAGGCGAAACCCGCAATTTTTTGCATTGGATATCGGCGGCGATTACAGTGCCGACAATTAGTTTTACGTCGACACCGTTTTGGCAAAGTGCGGCCTATGCGTTGCGTCGGGGGCGATTGAATATGGATGTCCCGATTACGCTGGCAATATTTCTGGCGGTGGCGCTGTCGCTTTATGAAACATCGGTCGGGGGCGAG
>CAXMUJ010000042.1:0-100431 GCA_964196455.1 uncultured Myxococcota bacterium
ACACCTACCTTTTGAATATCACATTTTTATCGCATCGTTTTTACATACAGCTGTAGATTGTCAACCGGTACGGATCTAAAAAACACCCCTTAACCCCGCCGCCAAAATAAGGCATAAGGCCCGCACAAACCCACCCAAGGACCAGACCCATGCATGACATCCGCGCCATTCGCGAAAATCCCGCTGCTTTTGACGCCGCCCTCGGCAAACGCGGCTTGTCGGCGATGTCGCCCGACATTCTGGCGCTGGACGAGGCGCGCCGTGCCAAAATCACCGCGTCCGAAACCGCTCAGGCCGAGGCCAACGCCGCCGCCAAGCAAATCGGCGCGGCCAAGGCCAAGGGTGACGAGGATGAATTCAACCGTCTGCGCGCCCTGACCGCCGAGGCAAAATCGCAAATCGCAGCGCTGGACGCCGAGGCCAAGGCCGAAGATGCCAAGCTGACCGATCTGCTGATGCGCATCCCCAACTTGCCGCATGACGATGTGCCCCAAGGTGCTGACGAGAACTACAATGTCGAGATGTACCGCTGGGGCACGCCCCATGAGCACGGCTACAAGCCCAAGGAACATTTCGAGCTGACCGCCGTTCAGGGTGGCATGGATTTCGAGACCGCCGCCAAAATTAGCGGCTCGCGCTTTGTTATCTTGTCAGGCGCCGTGGCCCGTGTGCACCGCGCATTGGCCCAGTTCATGCTGGACGTGCACACCACCGAAAACGGTCTGACCGAGGTCAACGGACCGGTTCTGGTGCGCGACGAGGCCATGCTGGGCACCGGCCAGCTGCCAAAATTTTCCGAGGACAGCTATCAGACCACCAATGGCTGGTGGCTGATCCCGACCTCGGAAGTGACCCTGACCAACATCGTGTCCGGCACTACCCTCAACGAGCCCGACCTGCCGCGCCGCTTTACCGCGCACAGCTTGTGTTTTCGCTCCGAAGCCGGATCCGCAGGTCGCGACACGTCTGGCATGCTGCGCCAGCACCAGTTCGAAAAAGTCGAGATGGTCAGCGTGACCAAGCCAGAGCATAGCCGCGCCGAGTTGGACCGCATGACCAAATGCGCCGAGGGTATTCTGGAACGGCTCGACCTGCCCTATCGCACGCTTGTGCTGTGCACTGGCGATATAGGTTTTGGCGCCCAGCGCACCCATGACATCGAGGTCTGGTTGCCCGGCCAAGATACCTATCGCGAGATCAGCAGCTGTTCGGTTTGCGGTGATTTTCAGGCGCGACGCATGAACGCACGGTTCAAACGCGACGGTGCCAAAAAGCCCGAGTTCGTGCACACGCTGAACGGCTCTGGTCTGGCTGTCGGTCGTTGCCTGATTGCGGTGCTCGAAAACGGCCAACAGTTCGACGGTTCGGTCACGCTGCCAGCCGTGCTGCACCCCTATCTGGGCGGCAAGACCGGCATTTCGGCACAGGGCGAACTGGTCTAGGCCCGGCAAAGCACTTCGATAACAATCGCGGGCGGCGGACTGGTTTTACTCTGGAAAAAGACAATGCTCACTTCGGTAAAATTGTCCCCGCTTGTCACAAAAGTCTGCCCCGCCTGCCACCCTTCCAAATGACCGGAAGCGGCCAAGTATTGAGCTTGGCCCATACGCCCGACTTTTGAAACTCTTGCATTTGGACTATTGAAATATCTATCTGATCCACATTGGCCGTTCTCTACCGGCACAATCATATTATAGCCAAAAATCTTCGAATTATTGCCCGACGTAAAATATTAAATGAAATCTCTGATAGGTCAGACCTGTCCAGACTGAATTCCGGCAATACCGCGATTTTGGTTTGACCACCTGATCCATCTGTTTCAGTTGCTCCATACTCGCAAACCACATTCCCAATCAATCTGATCCACCACCGCTCTTCGCTCTTCACCCCCGCCAAAAAGTACGCTAGCAGATGGGCAAAGCCTTATGGGAACTCCAGACATGCGCATTTTGATCACCAATGACGATGGAATTGACGCCACGGGCCTGGTTGTGCTGCATGATATTGCTGTGGAATTGTCCGGCAGTCCGGAAAATGTGTTTACTGTCGCACCGGCCTACGAGCAATCCGGCGTCGGCCACTGCATGTCCTATTCCAATCCTATGCGGATTGTCGAGCTGTCCGACCGGCGTTTCGCGGTCGAGGGCTCGCCTGCCGACTGTGTGATGGCTGGCCTGTACGAGGTTATGGCCGATGCAAAGCCCGACCTGATCCTGTCTGGTGTAAACCGCGGCAACAACACCTCGCAGAACACGCTCTATTCCGGCACGCTTGGCGCGGCAATCGAAGGCGCCATGCATCACGTCAAATCCATTGCCCTGTCGCAATTCATGGGCCCCGACAATCCCAAGGACGACATATTTGACGCGGCGCGTGCGTTTGGGGTGGCCACTGTGCAGGCCCTGTTGGACAGCGCGCCTTGGCACGCCGACCCGTACGAGCTGTTCTACAACGTCAACTTTCCACCGGTTTGCGCCGCCCGCGTTGCCGGCACCCGCGCCGTCGTGCAGGGTTACCGCGATGCAATCCCGTTCAAAACCGCCCCGCATATCGCGCCGAACGGACGCAAATTTCTGTGGGTTCAGGGTGGGCCACAACACATCCCGACCCAGCCCGGATCGGATACATTTGCCAATCTGAACGGCTATATTGCCGTCACACCGATGCGTGCCGACCTGACGGCCCACGATCAAATTGAGCCGCTATTGGGCGTATTTTCCGAATGATCACACCAGAAGTTCTCATGGAGTATATGTTGGCGCTGCGCCACGCCGGGGTCACCAACAAGGATGTTCTGCACGCGATGGAGAGTGTGCCGCGCCATTTGTTTGTGCCGCAAAACTTTCAGGCCCACGCCTATCGCGACATGCCCCTGCCGATCGCCAGCGGACAAACCATCAGCCAACCGTCAGTGGTGGGCCAAATGACCCAGGCACTGGACGTTGGAAAACGCGACAAAGTTCTCGAAATTGGCACCGGCACCGGTTTTCAGGCCGCGATCCTGTCAAAATTGGCCCGGCGGGTCTATACGGTCGAGCGGCACCGGGTTTTGGCGCGCGGCGCGGCGCAGGTTTTCAAGAATATTGATCTGGCCAATGTTACGGTGATCTCGGCTGATGGCACTCTGGGTCTGCCCGACCAAGCCCCGTTTGACCGGATTTTGCTGACTGCCGCCGCCGAAGATCCCCCCGCAATATTGCTGGCACAATTGCGGATGGGCGGCATTATGGTGCTCCCCGTGGGCCAAACAGACGCGGTTCAGAGCCTGATCAAGATCGAAAAGACACAAAATGGGCTGGAATACACCGAATTGGACCAAGTTCGCTTCGTTCCTCTGGTACAAGGCATGGCAAGCGACTAAATTAAACTCAAGAGCCCGAAACGGGCCGTTAACTGGTGGCCGAGCAGTATGGCCGAACAAAGGATCTGGGGCTATGGTAGTACAGGCTTTCCCGAAGTTTAAGACATTTCCACTGATTGCACTGACGGGCATTTTGTTACTCTCGGCTTGCGATGATGGCTTCGGCCTAACCGAATTGGGTCATGTTGTGGACCCAATACCGCGAGCCACGCCGGTGCAAGAACGCCGCGAGCCCGACACACGGGGCATTATCACCTACCCGACTTATCAGGTTATTGTCGCCGGCGCTGGCGATACCATTACCTCTTTGGCGGATCGGGCCGGAATGAACGCCGGCGAACTGGCACAGTATAACGGCTTGAATGTTGATCATCACCTGAACAAGGGCGAAGTTCTGGCTCTGCCAAACACCGTATCGCGTCCCGACGGCAGCCTGTCGTCCGGCCAGTCAATCGAAGAAATCGCCAGCAGCGCCATCGATCGCGCGCCGGGCACGGCTCCTGCTCAGCCCGGCAACGATCCTGCGGAACCAATCCGCCACATCGTTGAACCCGGCGAAACCGCGTTTTCGATAGCACGGCTCTATGATGTCTCTGTCACCGCTTTGGCCAGCTGGAACGGTCTGGACAAGAACCTGAGCGTGCGCGCCGGACAGCAATTGCTGATCCCCGTCGGCAGCCAAGAGGCTCCGCGGCTTGTCGCCGCCGCCGCACCGGTTGTTTCGGCTCCGGGTACCGGCACCTCGACACCAACCCCGCCCAGCGCCAAGAAACCGCTGCCCAAGCCAGTTGCCGCAGCCGCCGTGCCCGACAGTCCGAACCTTGCAACCAACCGCACACCGGCGGGCGCATCGGGCAAATTACTGATGCCGGTCAATGGCGACATTATCCGGGGCTATTCCAAAGGTGGTAAAGGCAACGAAGGCATCGACATCGCCGCGACCGCTGGCACGTCGGTCAAGGCCGCCGAAACCGGCGAGGTTGCGCTGATATCGAAATCCGTAGGCGACACAACAATCCTGCTGATCCGTCACCCCGACAACCTCTATACCGTATATTCGAATATAACCGGTGTCTCGTTGTCCAAGGGACAAACGGTAAGCCGGGGTCAGACAGTCGGCAAAGTCGCCAAAGGCAGCCCGGCCTTTGTTCACTTCGAAATCCGTCGCGGAACAGAGAGTGTAGACCCCAAACCCTATCTCTAGGATCTGTGGTCGGAACCGGTTTTTTATAACCCGGTTTCACAGGCAGGCTTTGGCGATCGTGACAGTTTTGTAACAGCACCCAGTGCTGCAACAGCATCTATGGCTCTGGCAGTACGGTGGCTCTGGCAGTACTTTGGCTCTGGCAGTACTTTGGCTTTGCAAACACTGTGCTGGGCGTGTCGGGTCCCTATCCTCATACCCGTTAAAACGACATCGGCACGACATCGGCGCTGGCCTTCTTGCCCAAAATATGGGACGCGCCCGAGCGCCAAAAAAAACACCGCCGCGCAGCAGGCGAATGCGCGCGACGGTCATTTAGCGACTTTAGAAAACTCCGCACCTCCCTAACTGTCCGTATGTCCCCTAACTCTTTAACGACGATCACCTCTTACGACAAAGGCACTGTTCGAAATAGAATCGCACCTCCATAATCTATCAGACCGGTGCCAAATACATTCGCAAAAAGTTTATTAAATACTGTTATAATCCTAGGTTTAGCATCGTATAACTTTAGTTTAGGACACGAACTCGGCGCCAAAACCCGCTTTTCGGCTAAAAATAGGCAGTTTTGGCGGCAATTACGCCCTCTGCCGGTCAAACCGACGGCAGATCGACGGTACGATCACGGGAAAAAATATCAATGAAAACACGGGCGGAAACACCGGCGGAAACCGGGAAAGCGGACAAAAAGTGCTTAGCAGACAGAAAAGTGACGCGCCTCACCGGCCAACCGGCGGCCTGTAGGGGCACAAACAGGGTCAGGTCAGGTCCTGATCGGCATTCAGCAACAGGTCCTCGACCAGGTTCGACAGCAGTTGCGTGCGGCCGCTGACATCGGCTTTGCGGTAAATTCCGTTGCCCTGTGCCTTTACAGTGCCCTCGCTGGTTTTTCTGATCTTGGCAATTTCTGCCGTCGAAAACCCTTTGATGGACAGCCAGGCGACCTCTTTCTCGGCAGGCGTCAACAGCCAGTTCAGGAAATGCTCTTCGACCACCTCGTTGAACGCCCCCGAAGCTGTCCGGATTGCCAGCTCGGCGCGGTCCGAATGAGCGCGGGCCTTGAGCACCGCGCGCACACCCAGAAACGCGCCCAGTATCAAGCCGATACTGGCACCTATTTCAAGCGCTTCGCGGACCCGCCAGCTGACAAATATTGACATCCCGGTATAGGAAGAAGAGACATCCAATAGGAAAAAGGTTGCGCAAGAAACCTGCACGAAAACAACCAACCAGATAAATACGCCGCGTTCGATCATCGTGATGAAACGCTCCTCTCTGTTATGCCACAATTCTGTTATGCCACAGTGTTCCAGACCTGCATTTCAGCATTGAACATGCTGTCGCAAGGTGCAAACCCTGCTGCGCATCTTGCTCCGTATATACCCTTTATAGTGAGGTAATCTGTCAATTAATATGCAATATTTAGCATATTTCAACATGTTACCGATCCCGCACTTTGTTGCCGAACCGCTGCACCTGACTTCTGTACGATCACCTTTGCTGCCTAATTTTTCGGACTATCACCGTGGCGACCCTGCCGCAATCCAAAATCGAAAAGCTTTTCCAGATCGGGTAACAAAGGAACACGGTCAGTCGGAATTATCAAATCCTGCAAGAGCTCTCCGGTCAGGGGATTCAAAACTGTCTCCCGCCTGTTCTGTGCGTCCTCGGACACGATCTGCACCCGGCCGAGCAAGGTCCGGTTGATGGACACCACTGTGAACCCTTCCCGTTCGATGCGCTCGACATAGAACTCGGCAAAATCACTGGCCGTCGTTGCCCCGACTACAAGGACCATTCCCAGTCCCACACACAATGACAGAATTTTTCGTTTCATGTATCTGTCCTAAAAAGAGATTATGCAAAAAAACGGTCCGATAAGGATTTGCCAGCGCCAACAAATCAATAGCACCGGCGTCGGGCCATCGCAAGATCGAGATTGGGGTGCAAGGTCGGGATCGGGTCCGAGACCCAGAGCGAACCGACACACACTATTGTCGTAGGGGGCTTGTGTGCCGGTTCTATCGGGTTGGCTGAAATTGCCGCGCCTCTTCCGCAGTAGCGGAAACTGTATGCAAACAATGAAACTCCGAGGGGACGGAAGTTTCGATGCACCTTATGCGACCAGCGGATCATTGAAATCAAATCACTACCGATCACAACCTGAGATTGGGCACAAATTGTGGCAGGAACAAGATAATTCGACTAAACTTCGGGCCATAATGGTTGGTATAAACTAAAGTTTATTACGCCACTTGCATATATCGACTATTTCAACGCGCCGTCGATCTCATTTATCAATATTTCTTGAAGGGCAAAAGAATCGGCCCGCGATTGTCGAAAATTTATTATTTTTGTTAGCTACAGTCCGATACGTCGCCGCCCGGCCAAATCAACAATATATTGCCAGGCGACACGGCCTGATCTACTTCCGCGTGTATGTTGCCACTCAATCGCCTCGAATCGCAACGCCGCATCATCCATAGATATGCCGTAATAATCACAATATGCGCGGATCATTGCCAAGTACTGATCCTGATCGCAGGGATGAAACCCAAGCCAAAGCCCGAACCGGTCGGACAGGGAAACTTTTTCCTCGACGGATTCGGACGGATTAATCGCCGTCGATCGTTCGTTCTCGATCATCTCGCGCGGCATCAAATGTCGTCGGTTCGATGTCGCATAGAAAACCACGTTGTCGGGCCGGCCTTCGACCCCGCCGTCCAGCACCGCTTTCAACGACTTGTAATGCGTGTCATCTCGACCAAAGCTCAGATCATCGCAAAACAGAATAAACCGCGCGCGCGAGCCGCGCAGCACCGTCAACAACCGGCCGATGCTCGGCAGGTCGTCGCGTTGCACTTCGACCAGCTTCAACGCCGGTTGCGTGGCGCAGATGTTTGCGTGAACAGCCTTGACCAGCGACGATTTCCCCATGCCCCGCGCGCCCCACAACAAAACATTATTGGCGGGCAAACCTTGGGCAAATTGCAGGCTATTGGCCAGCAACGTATCGCGCGACCTCTCGACGCCGAGCAACAGGGACAGATCAACACAGTTCACCTTGGCAACCGGGTCCAACCGGTCCGGTGCGACATGCCAGACATAGGCGGTGTGGGTGTCCAGATCAGGGTGGCTCATCGGTGGCGGCGACATCCGTTCCAGCGCGTCTGCGATACGGGTCAACACAGCTTCATTCACAACGATTGCTCGCTGTCAGCCTCGGCCGCATCTTCATCGTCGTCATAAAACCCTTCGGCTCGCAACCGTGCTTCGCGACGGCGTTCGACATTGGCCACCAAAAAGATCGATATCTCGTAGAGCAAATAGACAACCGTGAACAAGATCACCTGTGTAATAACATCCGGTGGTGTGATCACCGCGGCCAGCGTCAGGATCGCCACGACGGCATATTTTCGCATATCGCGCAACGATGGCGCCGTAACAATACCGGCCATGCCCAACAAAGTCATCAGAACCGGCAACTGAAAACACAGGCCGAAAGCGAAAATAAATTTAAGCGAGATATCCAGCGACTCGCGGACCGAGCCCAGAAACACCGTGGTCAGATCACTGTCCTTTACCGCCTCCACATCGCCGTTCGTCGCAAACAAGTCGGTGACTGAGGGCAGTATATCCGAAAATCCGATAAAGAAATTCATTGCCAGCGGCGTCACCACGTAATGGGCAAAAGCAGCGCCAGACAGGAACAAGGCCGGCGAAGCGACGATAAAGGGCAAAAACGCCTTTTTCTCGTTCCGGTACAGGCCAGGTGCCACAAACCGCCACAGCTGGTGCGCGATGACCGGAAATGCCAGCGCCAGACCGCCAAGAACCGAAATACGGAACAGAACGAAAAACTTTTCCTGCGGCGCAGTGAAAATAAGACGCGGATCTTGGCCACGATTGCGCAGGATCTCCGCAATTGGCTCAACCAGGAAATTCAACATCGGCTCGGCGACAAAGAAACAGGCAAGCATCGCCACAACAAACGCCGCCAGCGACCACATGATCCGCGTGCGCAGCTCGGTCAAATGCTCAATCAACGGAGCAGAGCTCTCGTCCACGTCGTCTTGTTTTTCGCTCTCTAGCTGCGGATCGGTGCTGCTCATGGCGCGGCCCCTTTGGTCGATTTGGCCGCACGAGCCTTGGGTTTAGCGGCCTTGGCGGCTGCCGGCTTGGGCGTCACTTTTTTGGCTGCCGGCTTTTTGGCAGCGGGCTTTTTAGGTGTCGCCTTTTTGGCAGCGGTTCTTTTAGTTGCTGGCTTTTTGGCTTTTGCGGCCTCTGGGACTGGCACAGCCTCGTCGTTGCCCAATACCGCGTTTTTCACGGCACCCTTGACACCCAGCGGGTCCTTCACGGCTTTGACCGCATCGTCCCATCCGTCGAGCCCCATTTGGCCCTTGATGTCCGACGCCTCGTTAAAACCCTTTTTTATGTCTGCGAGTCCGCTGTCTTCTGCGGCATCATTCATTGCGCGTTGAAAATCACGCGCCAACCCGCGTGCGCGCCCGACCCACTGGCCCAACGATTGAAACAGTTTCGGAAGATCTTTGGGCCCGACAACAATCAGCGCAACAACGCCGATCACCATAAGTTCCGCCCAGCCGATATCTAGCATGTGATCCCCCTGGGGTTACGCGATCAGGCGTCGTCTTTGTCATCGACGGGCGTGACGTCTTTGGCGGCTGCCGACGCGTCTTCCAGCTCTTCCTTGCCGTCGTTCACGCCCTTTTTAAAGGCGGTGATACCTTTGCCGACTTCGCCCATCAGGGACGAGACCTTGCCGCGGCCAAACATAACCAGAACCACAACTGCGATCAGCAGCATGCCCGGCAGGCCGATGTTCTGTATAAACAGGGGCAGAATAGGTGTCATGGATACTCTCCTAATTTGGTGTCGCGGACGTGTCCGCACAACAGTTCAAACAAACATGTATTGGGTTTTCTGAATGTTTCAAACCCCAATTCGCTAAACTTGGCTGTTTTTTGCATGAAACATGGCCGCAGGCGACCAAGTTCGGCAGCGTCGGTGCCAATCTGGACGATGCAAGGCGGGAAACCGCCGCCCGCCTTAAGATTTGCGCGGAAAAACAAAACACCGGTCACGGCGCACCGACAACCACAACGCCGTGTCGGGCTTGGGCAGGAATACACCGGCGACGGTCACCCTCAAAACAGAACCATCTGCATCCATTCTAAATTCGACAAGGCTGTGTGCCCCCATAAACCGGGCGCGGACTATCCTTGCGCGTGCCGGCACACCATCGCTGGGCGTCGGGTTCGGGCCGCGCCCGTTGCGGTCGAAATCAATTTTCAGATGCTGCGGCCGGATCACGATATCCACGGCGGTCTCATTCGCAAGACCGGGCGTCAGAAACTGGCCAAACGGCGTCTCGGTCAGCGCATCACACGCCGTCCCGCTGATCACATTAATGTCCGAGAAGAACGCTGCCGCCTGTTTGTCCACCGGCGCGTTGTATATATTGTAAGGCGCGCCCGATTGCACAATCCTCCCAGCCCGCATCAGCGCAATTTGATCGGCCATGCGCATGGCCTCGGCGGGTTCATGTGTCACCAACAGAACTGCGGCCCCCTCGGCCTTCAGCAATTCCAGCGTTGCGTCACGTACATCATCGCGCAACCGGTCGTCCAGCCCCGAAAACGGCTCGTCCATCAACAACACGCTGGGATTCGGAGCCAAAGCCCGGGCCAGAGCGACACGTTGTTGTTCGCCGCCCGACAGTTGATGTGGGAATTTCTTGCCGAACCCCGACAGCTCTACCTTGTCGAGCAACTCGGCCACCCGCCCGCGCCGCGCAGCCCCCGATCCCGACAGCCCAAAGCCGACATTTCCCGCGACATCCAGATGCGGAAACAAGGCGAAGTCCTGAAACATCAGGCCAATTTTTCGCGCCTCCGGCGGCCGGTGAATATGATCATCAGACACCACCGCGCCTGTGACCAGAACCTGGCCTGCATCCTGACGGTCCACACCGGCGGCAATCCTCAATGTCGTTGATTTTCCGCATCCCGACGGACCAAGTAAACAGGTCACCTGCCCTGCGCGCAGGGTCAGTGACAACCCGTCCACAACATTGGCGCCGTCGAAACGGCGCACAATATCCTTTAATTCCAAGCGTATCGATGGGTCCGACACTGGCGTTACGCCTCCTGCACTGCGCTATCCGACAAATTTGATCAGGTATATCTGCCCCTATCAGGCTCAGACCCCGGTCGCAAGTTTGCTCTTGGTCGAAACCCCGATCAGACCAGCCAAAAACCCAATAACCAAAACCGCGATACAAATATACAGCAACTGATCGTATTTATGCGCCACAGGCAGAGATCCAAACAAGCCGGTAACAAAATCCGTCCCCCGATACATATAGGCCGCAGCCCCGGTAATCGCGGCAAACCAGGCCACCAGATACGACCAGACCGGCACGATCCGTCCGGTGAAAAACGCAATCGCCAAAACCGGTGTCAGGAACATCGACGCGGTTCCGGTCACCGCCACTGCGTCAAACAGGGTCTTGTTTTCCCACAAGGTCAACAGCGCACCGCCGACCATAAAGGCCACCATCACCCAGCGCCCGTTGGCCACCGTGCGGGCGGCAAAACCAAACTCGTCAATGACCAGACGCGCCGAGGACGCCAGCGCACTGTCCAGCGTCGACACCGCCGACACCAGTAAACTGGCCGCGATCAGGAAATAGATTGTCGGACCAAACATCACCACCCAAGTGCCTAACAATTGATTTTCATAGGCAGCACCCAGCAGCCCGGCCTGAATACCGAACATGCCAAAACCGAAAATACAAACCGACGAAATCCAGAACGCGTGCAGAAAGCTGGCCTTGGTCCGTTCCCGGCTGGCGATAAACCCGCGATCCATCATCACCGGATCATGTGCCGGATAGGACATCACTTGCAAAAATGCCACGAACAACAGAACCCAACCGGGTCGCGCGCCCTGATCGTGCACGCCTTGCGCACTGAACACCGCCGACAGGCTAAACTCCGGCCCGGTCACCATCACCGCAAAGGCCACCACGAATACCACCAAAAACACCGCCATCTGCAATACATCTGTGCGCAAGCTGGCCCGCAAACCACCCAGCGCCGAATAGATCAGCCCGAACAAGGCCAGCACAACCACCGCACCGGTTCCCGCCCAAACAATATCCGGAAAAGCCGCCGAAAAGATCAGCCCGACGACAATCAGATTGGCAAAAACTTCGGACAACAGCCGCAAGGCCACAACGATATTATAGGTCACATGTCCCGAGCGTCCGAAATTACCGCCCAACCAGTCCTGAACAGACCGGGCGCCGTCGGCCCGCATCCGGTTGATAATAAACCCACCGGTTAGAAAGCTCAGATAATAGGCCATATAGGCAAGGGTTCCTGCGACGCCGTAAAAATACCCCAAAATTGCAGAATTCATCAGCGATCGCGCGAATATCCACGTGGTGACCTGGCTCAACACCAAAGTCCACAGGCCCGGTTCATCGCCTTGCTGATCAGCGCCATCAAAAAATCCGGCCACTGTTGTCCGCCGCATGACCATCGCCAGACTGCCCACAAGAATAAGCGCTACAAAAACAACCAGCGCCCAGGGGCTTGCAAATATCGACATCGTGCTCTCCTGCTATGTGTCAAACCAGCCCTACCCAATGGGTGACAGAATTCATAGCAGAGTTGCAGGCTCTGACAGGATTGTGACCGAATGTGCTGACAAAGGCGTAGGGCGCTAAAGCGTTGCGTTAATTCCGCCGCCATCGAGCAGAATATTCTGCCCGACAGTATAACCCGACAGTTGCGAGCACAAAAACACGCACATGGCACCGAACTCTTCACGGGTGCCATAGCGACCGACCGGAATACCGGCACAGCGGCGCTTTCTGGCCTCGTCCAGTGAAATTCCGCTGGCCTTGGAGATGCCGGTATCCAGCGACACCGCGCGGTCGGTGGCATGAATTCCGGGCAACAGATTGTTTATTGTGACGCCGCTTTTCGCAACTTGTCTAGCGGTTCCGGCCACATATCCGGTCAGGCCGGCACGGGCCGAATTCGACAGACCAAGTGCCGGGATCGGCGCCTTTACAGACTGCGATGTGATATTCACAATCCGGCCCCAACCGCGATCCATCATACCCGGCAAAACCGCCTTCATAAGCGCGATCGGCGTCAGCATATTGGCGTCCAGTGCGGTGATAAAATCGTCGCGCTCCCAGTCTGTCCAGGATCCCGGTGGCGGGCCTCCGGCGTTTGTGACCAGAATATCAACATCACCCGCCGCCGCCAGAACTGCGGCGCGGCCAGCCTCGGTGGTTATGTCACAGACCACAGCGGTTACCGCCACACCATATTCGCGCAACGCATCAGCCGCCTGTTGCAACGGGCCCTCTGTGCGCGTACAAATCACCAAATCAACGCCGGCTTGCGCCAACTTTTCCGCACAACCCAGCCCCAAACCCTTGGAGGCCGCACAAACGATTGCTTTTTTACCTTTGATCCCCAGATCCATTCCCGTACTCCCGATTGATTTGCGGTCAACCTAACGCAATATGGGTACAGAAACAGCGAAAACCGCATCCGGCGTGTGTGCGGCGCTCTCCGCCGGACAGGATGCACCGCTTTACCAATCCTGCCCCACTTCAAACTCGGACAAGGTTTCCGGCACAGGCTGGACAGCGAATGCAGCGGTATACACGAAAACGGGGACATTGGGCCTGCGCCAACGCCACGACCGAAAATCGGTATACTGATGCAGAACCGTGACGGTTCGCCTAGGCGATTTCGTCTTTTTGCGGGTTGGCGGGCACTTGTTTGCCACCGTTTTCCTGGTGATATCCCTCGACCCAGCGTTCCAGAACACGGCGCAGGGCCACTCTATCGGAGGTTTCCTGCAAGTCGCGCAATTCGCGCAACAGCGATGCCGCTTCGATCTGGCTCAGTTTGCTTTCCTGGGCGCGCAGGATTTTCTCGTGCGGGTTTTTGTGCAGATTGGCATCATCGACCAACAGCTCTTCATAGAGCTTTTCACCCGGCCGCAGTTCGGTAATCTTGATCTCGATATCACCGACACCGTTTTGCTTGACGCGCCGGCCTGACATTGTGATCATCCGGCGTGCGATATCCAGTATCGTGACCGGCTTGCCCATATCCAGAACAAAAACATCGCCGCCCGACGCATAGGCACCAGCCAGCAAAACCAGCCGTGCTGCTTCGGGAATTGTCATGAAATAGCGGGTCACATTGGCATCGGTAACCGTCACCGGTCCACCGGCCTGTATCTGACGCTGGAACAGCGGCAAAACCGACCCCGACGAAAACAAGACATTGCCAAAACGGACCATCGCGAACTTGGTTTGATCGCTGCGGGTTTGCAAATCCTGCACCACCAGCTCGGCGATACGTTTGGTCGCCCCCATGATATTGGTCGGGCGCACCGCCTTGTCGGTCGACACCAGAATGAACCGCTCGATCCCAGCCACAGCCGCCGCCTCAGCCACGGTTTGCGTGCCAAAGACGTTGTTGCAAACACCTTCTGACTGATTGTCCTCAACCAGTGGCACATGTTTATAGGCCGCCGCATGCAGAATAATATCCACCGCCTCGGTTTTTAGAACTTTGGCCACCCGCGCGCCGTTGGTTACAGAGCCCAGCCGCGCCACCACCGCGATCCCGGTAGTGGCCGCCAGTGGAGCCAGATCGCGCTCGATCTCGTAGAGCGCAAACTCGCTCTGCTCAAACAGAATGATTTTCGCCGGCCCACAGCCCAGCAGCTGCCGACACAGCTCCGACCTAATAGACCCGCCGGCGCCGGTGACCATAATATTGCGCCCGGCATAGGCCCGGGCCACGTCGGGCACATCCAGATGCACCATTTTACGGCCCAACAGCTCGTCTGGCGTGACCGTGCGCAACGTGCGCTCGTCATTTCCCTGACTGGCCAAATCGACAAAAGACGGCAGAATGCGCAGCTCGCAATCCAGCTCGCCCAGTTTTGTCAGAATATCGGTTTGGCGTTGGCGGGTGATTGACGGGATCGCCAGAAACACCCGTTTGACCAGCCCCTTTTCGACCATTTTATCGATCTGGTTGGGATTGTGCACCGGCAATCCGGCAACCACCAGCCCCCACATCGACGGATTGTCATCCAGAAACACCACCGGATCAACCTCCGAGGCATTGCGCAACGCCGCCGCCAGCTGAACACCGGCAGAGCCCGCGCCATAGATCGCCACCGGCACATGACCGCCGGCTTCCACCTTGAGCAATTCCAGCACCAAAACGATCGCGCGTCGCGCCAAAATGGCGGCGATAAAAAACAAACCGGCGGCCAGAAGTGGTACCGAGCGCGGCACATGGAGGTCCAGAAAATAACTAGACAACATAGCCGCCAGGCCCAGGGCCATCGCACTATAGGTAATGGGTCGCACCGAGCGCAGCGCCATCGCGCGCAGCTTCATCCGGTGCATGCCCAACCGATTGGCCAGCATCGTACCGACCAGCATCATGATCGGAATAATCCAAAGCGAGGTCAGCGGCTGCTCGTTGACCACGACCATTTTGGTTGCCGGACGATAGGTTTCGAACCGCAGACAATAGGCGCCGTAAAAACTACCACCGATCAACAGCGCATCCAGCCCCAGCAACACGCCGGCCTTGGCGCGTCGGGACATGTTATTTACATACTCCAGCAGCAGCTTTTGCATCATTTCTCCGCTCGGGCGATAAACCCGGACTAAACCAAAGAAAACGTTATCTTATTTCCAAGCCATCATCAAGAAACAAGCAATCAGCGCGGTTAACAAATATCCTCGGCCCCACGATAGCAGGCTCGCCAAGGTGAAAAACCGGCCTGCAACATGCGCCAAACAGTACGGGTCCTGATCAAAGCTTAGACGCTGTTTGTTACCAATTCCTTTCGATTTTAGCTAAATTCCCCCGCACTCCCCGACGCCGCCACCGCCAAACAGCCGCCAGACCTTGCCTAACCCACGCCGCGCTTCTATCTTGTGCGAACGGATTTTGGCTTTCGGATTTTGAGCGGCGGGTTTTTGCGAGCATGGCAAATCAGCAACATATAAAGTGGCTACTGGAAGGCGTCGATGCCTGGAACGCACGGCGCAAACGGGATTATTTTGTGCAAGAGAACAAAGCATATCGATACCCGCTGCAAAACAGCACTGTGTTGCAGACAAGCAGGCACGATCAAACCCAAACTCGGTCTTTCGGGCGTGCTATTCTGGAAGAGTAGTCTGGTTTAGGCCCGAAATTGCCAATGCTGCACAGCGTTTTTTTCGAGAGTCTACTTGCATGGGGTTGCATGGCCTGTGAATAAACTGTCGTCGATGACCACCGCCCGCACCCTAAAGCGACAGACAGCCATCCGCGCAGCGCTGGGCCTTCTTTGCCTGTTGAACGGAAATCATGTATCATCAACACTTCCCAAAACAGGAGGCACCAATGAAGCACTCCATGATACTTGCCCTCGCCGCCCTTTCACTCGGGGCCGCCTTTCCGGCAATGGCCGCATGTACCGATCCCGCAAGTGTCGAGGTTGATTGGGAAGGATGTAATCTGACCGGCACGGACCTGACCAACGCGATCCTGACCGGCGCTAACCTGACCGACGCGAACTTGAACGGTGCAAACCTGATCTACGCGAACTTGACCGGCGCAAACCTGACCGACGCGAACCTGAACGGTGCAAACCTGACCGACGCGAGCTTGAACGGTGCAAACCTGAGCAATGCGAATTTGAGCGGAGCAAACCTGACTGACACGAACCTGGGTGGCGCGAAATTGACCGGTGCGCACATCGCCCACGCGGACCTGCGCGACACGAACCTAACCGGCGCAGATTTGAGCAACGTGAACCTGATCAAAACGAGACTAAACCGCGCGAACCTGACTGGCGCTGACCTTACTGGCACGAAATATTTGTACCGCGCGAAACTGGATGACGCGAACCTCAGCGGCGCAACTTGGACCGATGGCAAGATATGCGCAGCGGGATCGGTGGGAACCTGCGACTAACCTGCCAGCAATATCAACATGAGTAGCCTAACCGACCCGCGCATCGACATCCGGATCACAATGCGTCTGCACCTGTCGTGGCATCACGCCGCGCCAAAAAATCTGCAGCACCTAATTGATCCGCGCCTGATACCCCGATCCCAGCTTGCGATACCATCTCGGAATGTCGTCATCGACGTCCCCCAAAACCATAAACCGCACTGCGAAAAGTCCCCTAAGAACTTTGAATTAGGTTCTATTTCTAAACGGTGCTACGGTGCCGGTTCACTCAGGAGGGGAATATAAATGTCCAAAGTTTCTTATGTATTGCAAATGACCATTAACGATGGCCAGCTCGATAAATTCAAAGAGATGGCAACCGGATTTGTCAGCCAAACCGAGGCAGGCGAAGCCGGTACGCTCGGCTATAACTGGTGGATCAGCGAAGACGGCAAGTATTGCTTGCTGGAAGAAAAATTCGAAAGCTCGGAGGCCATGCTGGTTCATCTGGGCAATGTCGGCCCGGTCCTGCCTGATCTGATGGCGGTGGCACCGATCACACGTCTTGAAGTTTACGGCGCGGCCAGTGCCGAGGCCCGCGAAGTTCTGGCCGGATTGGGTGCAGTCCACTTTGCCCACCACGCCGGATTTACCAGATAGCTAGCAACTTGCTCAGGTGTCCTATTTTGGTCACCTGACAGCCGACGCCCTGCTTGCTCTTGCCGCCCAACCCGCCTATAGGTTCGGCCATGCTAGATCACGCCTCAAATCAACCCGTTCTACCGCCGGAAATCGACCGCCGCCGGACCTTTGCTATCATCTCTCATCCGGATGCGGGCAAGACAACTTTGACCGAAAAATTCCTGTTGTATGGTGGTGCGATCCAGATGGCCGGACAGGTCCGCGCCAAGGGCGAGGCACGGCGCACGCGGTCTGATTTCATGCAAATGGAAAAGGACCGTGGAATTTCGGTCTCGGCTTCGGCCATGTCGTTTGAGTTTGGACACTACTGGTACAATCTGGTGGATACGCCGGGCCACTCGGATTTTTCCGAGGACACCTATCGCACTTTGACCGCAGTCGACGCCGCCGTGATGGTGATCGACGGGGCCAAGGGCGTCGAAAGCCAGACCCGAAAGCTGTTCGAGGTTTGCCGTCTGCGCGACATGCCGATCCTGACGTTTTGTAACAAGATGGACCGCGAGAGCCGCGATACGTTTGATATTATTGACGAAATCCAAGAGAATCTGGCGATCGATGTGTCGCCGGCCAGCTGGCCTATCGGTGTCGGACGCGAGTTTCTGGGCTGTTACGACATGATCAACGACCGGTTGGAACTGATGGACCGCGCCGACCGCAATGTGGTCGCAAAAAGCGTCGAGATCAAAGGTCTGGACGATCCGAAACTGGCCGAATATGTCCCTGCCGATCTGCTGGAAAAGTTTCTCGAAGAGGTCGAAATGGCCCGGGAACTATTGCCAAAATTCGATCGTCAGGCGTTTCTGGACGGCACCATGACCCCGATCTGGTTCGGCTCGGCAATCAACAGCTTTGGCGTGCAGGAATTGATGGACGGGATCGGTAGTTTCGGTCCGAAACCGCAAATCCGGCCCGCAGTCGAGCGCGACGTGATGCCAGACGAGAAAAAGGTCAGCGGCTTTGTGTTCAAGGTTCAGGCCAACATGGACCCCAAACACCGCGACCGGATCGCCTTTGTCCGCCTGTGCTCCGGTCACTTCAAACGCGGCATGAAGCTCACCCACGTTCGCACGAAAAAGCCAATGGCGATATCCAACCCGATGTTGTTTCTGGCCTCTGATCGCGAGCTGGCCGAAGAGGCATGGGCAGGCGATATCATCGGCATTCCCAACCACGGCCAACTGCGCATTGGTGATGCGCTGACCGAGGGCGAGATGCTGCATTTTTCCGGCATCCCGTCGTTCGCGCCCGAGTTGTTGCAATCTGTGCGCGCCACGGATCCGATGAAAGCCAAACATCTGGACAAGGCCCTGAACCAGTTCGCCGAAGAAGGTGCCGCCAAGCTGTTCAAACCGGTCATTGGTGCGGGCTGGATCATCGGCGTTGTCGGCGCGTTGCAATTCGAAGTTCTGGCCAGCCGGATCGAGCTGGAATACGGCATTCCGGTACGGTTTGAACAAACACAGTTCACCTCGGCCCGCTGGCTGTCCGGACCCAAGGATGCATTGGACAAGTTCATCAATGTCAACAAAGGCCATATGGCCAATGACAGCGATGGTGACCCGGTCTATATGACCCGCCTGCAATGGGATATTGATCGTGTTGAGCGCGACTATCCAGAACTGACCCTGACCGCAACCAAAGACGTTATGGTCTAGGCCTCTTCCCACCTTGCAGCGCAGGATACCGGAACAAGGCCGGTGAATTTTAGCTTTTTTTTGATCACCCCGATACTGTTTTATTCAGCGCAGGACCCCAAGGACAAAGCCCATGCAGATTTTTGAACTTGCCGCGCTTGCGGCCGCCCTGTCATGGGCCTTGGGCGGCATCTTGTCACCGGCCCCGGCGGCACACCTTGGGACCATCGGGTTCAACCGTATCCGGCTGACGGCGATGTTTGTTCTGTTGGCGGTATATGTGGGGGTCGTCGGCTCTTGGCGTAGCATCCCTATGGACAGTATGGCCGAAGTTATGTTGTCGGGATTGATTGGTATATTTTTGGGCGATACGGCGCTTTTTGCCA
The DNA here is from genome assembly GCA_964196455.1 of uncultured Myxococcota bacterium. Lineage (GTDB taxonomy): Bacteria > Pseudomonadota > Alphaproteobacteria > Rhodobacterales > Rhodobacteraceae > Amylibacter. The sequence goes on from CAXMUJ010000042.1 coordinate 19,320, forward strand.
CGATGAACCGGCTCGGGCCAAGGCGCACCGCGATGTTATTCTCCCTGAATGCGCCAATGTCGGCGGTTCTGGGGTATGTCTTTCTGGCCGAGAGCCTTGCACCGACCGAGGTCATCGGCATCCTGATCGTAACCGCTGGTGTAACGCTTGCTATTGCGTTCGGCAAACGTCCAAGCCAGCTGCATCAATGGGAGGCGATCAAAGGTCCGTTATGGATCGGGGTGCTTGTCGGCCTGATCGCGGCGCTGGGGCAATCTATCGGCTCGCTGATCGCATCACCGATCTTGTCGGCAGGCGCCGATCCGGTTGCGGTCTCTTGTGTGCGGGTTGGTGTCGCTGCATTTTTTCTGCAGGTTCTCGGGTCTATGCCCATTGCCGGGTTCAAAGTTCTCAACCCGTTGAACCTGCGCATTGCAACTTTGACATTCCTGTCCGGCTTTTTGGGCATGGCGGTTGGCATGACCTTGGTTCTGTTTGCCTTGTCGGGCGGCGAGATCGGAATTGTGTCAACGCTATCAGCCACAACGCCGGCGATGCTGTTGCCGCTCCTTTGGATCAAGACCGGCGAACGCCCGGCACTTATGGCCTGGATCGGCGCCGGTCTGGTCGCCATCGGGTCCGGGCTGATTTTCGGCGGCTAGTGGACCGTCCTATTTGGTTTCCCAGCCAACAACCAATCCGTTTTCAAGATAGACACGGGTGCCGAACCGGTTTTTGCCGGTTTGATCATATTTTAGCTCGCGCTTGGTTTTGGTCTTCATGACGGTTTCGTCCATATCTGCAGGGTCGCCCCAGACATCCAGAACCATTTCCAGCGTCATACCCTGTGCGATTTGGCCCGCCATCATCGCAGTGACCAGCGGCGCGTCATTGTACCGCCCCATCCAAATCCGGTGACGTATCCATCGCAACCCGGCGCGCACCAAAAATGCGGCCAGTATGATCCCGATACAGGCCATGCCTGCGTAAATTGCCCAGTTTGGCATAAAAGGTCCCTGCCCTTAATTTCGCTCGTGCAAGATATAGCCGGACCTGAACTGGTCAGGTAGGTCGAATCGCCGCGATGGCGTGTTTTAACCGGTCGCAGGCCGCAAGATCCTGCCGGAAATGACATTAGTCGCTGCCAAAAGCCTGCGCAAAGCCGGACAATTGGGCTGATCTTCCGGTAATTTACCCTCAAAATGCATGATATCGGTGCCAAATCGCTACAACGATTGACTTCCGTGCCAATTAGGATATGTCCATTTCTGACGAACAACACCAATTCGGGTGTTCAGCCGCGTGACACTTGGCGGCACAATCAATCCGCAACGAAATCGCGAGTATATGACCAAATTTTCTGAACTGAACCTGAACCCCAAGGTTTTAAAAGCCGTTGTCGAATCCGGCTACGAAATCCCCACACCCATTCAGGCCGAGGCAATCCCTCTGGCTCTGGAAGGCCGCGACGTTCTGGGCATCGCCCAGACCGGCACCGGTAAAACGGCTGGGTTCACCCTGCCGATGATTACCCGTCTGGCGCGCGGCCGAGCCCGGGCACGCATGCCGCGCTCGCTGGTTTTGGCACCGACGCGCGAACTGGCGGCTCAGGTCGCCGAGAATTTCGAAAAATACGCGAAATACGTGAACCTCTCGATGGCGCTGTTAATCGGCGGTGTCAGCTTCAAAGAACAGGACAAGCTGATCGATCGCGGTGTTGATGTTCTGATCGCGACACCGGGCCGTTTGCTGGACCATTTCGAGCGTGGCAAACTGTTGTTGACCGGCATCGAAATTATGGTTGTCGACGAAGCAGACCGCATGCTGGACATGGGGTTCATCCCCGACATCGAGCGCATATTCAAACTGACGCCATTTACCCGGCAGACCCTGTTCTTCTCGGCCACAATGGCGCCGGAAATCACGCGGATTACGCAGGAATTCCTGCACAACCCGGCCCGGGTAGAGGTGGCCAAGCAGGCCACTACCAACGAGAATATCCATCAAAAAGTCTATGTGTTCAAATCCACCAACCGCAAGACCGAAGCCAAAGAGAAACGCGACGTTCTTCGGGCGATTATCAAGGGCGAAAGTGAAACCCTGACCAATGGCATCGTGTTTTGCAATCGCAAGGTCGACGTCGACATTGTGATGAAGTCGCTCAAGAAACACGGGTTTGATGCCGGTGCTATTCACGGCGATCTGGATCAAAATGTCCGGACACGCACGCTGAACGGGTTTCGCAACGGCGAACTCAAGCTGCTGATCGCGTCCGATGTAGCAGCGCGTGGATTGGATATTCCCAATGTCAGCCACGTCTTTAACTACGATGTTCCGATCCATTCAGAGGACTATGTTCACCGGGTTGGCCGGACAGGTCGGGCTGGACGCGACGGTTGGGCAGTTATGCTGTGTCTGGCGCACGAAGAAAAATATCTGACCAAGATCGAAGAGTTGGTAAAACAACAAATTCCACGCATGGAGCCCCCTGTTTCCGACACCAACAACGCGCGGCCCAAACGCGAACGCAGGCCCAAAACTGTTGAAAATCGGACGGCAGCAACCGGTGCAGACACTGGCGCAGAGACCAGCGCAAAGTCCGGCGCCGACACCGAAGCCGCTAAACCGGCTCGGAAATCACGCAGCCGGTCGCGGACACCCAAGCCCGACGTTGAAACCCAAACTGTGGAAACAACTGCAGTGGCGCCAGCGACACCCGCCGCAACATCCGCCGCAACACCGGCGGCACCCGCTGTACCAAAAACCGAAGACCAGCCGGAACCACGCCAGCAATCACGCCAAAATAACCGCGGTGGACGCAACCGAAATGAAAACAGACGCGACAACGGTGACAATCGGGGTGGCGGCAATCGGGGTGGTGGCAACCGCGGCGGCGGCAACGGCGGCAGACAGGTCCTGGGTCTGGGCGACCATGTTCCTGCCTTTATTCTACAAGATTACCCGGTCATAAAAAATGACCCCAAACCTGTCGCCGATAAATGCGAAGACAGCGTCAAAGACGACGGTCCCACAGACGAAGACGCCGCGTAAAACGCGGCGTCAAATCAGGTCTGATTGCGTAACGGTGCCGGCGACTAACCGGCGCCGGAACTATTCCAGTCGATTGATCAAGACCTGTGTAACCGGTTTCTTGCCGGTCAAATCCCGACAGAATTTGGTTATGGTGCGGTGGGTCAAATCCTCGACTGCATCATCATCGCGCAGCGTCTTTTTAGAGGCCTTGCTCAGTGTACGCTCGATCTCTTTTTCCAGCACATCTGACAGGCCAGCGTCCAGCAACCCACCATCAGGCAGGCCCATCGGCTCCGCCCAGACACCGATTACAGACGGCCCCTCGATCACCAACGACACAGACACCAATCCACGCATGGCCATACGCAACCGGTCACGGACGACACCGTCCATAGCACCGATTTTTTGCGATCCATCAAGATAAACGCGACCGGTTTGAACAGTGCCAACAATCTGCGGCGTATCACCGGTCAGGTCTACCATCGACCCGTTTGGCACGATCTCGGAGGCAATTCCGTTTGTCCGTGCCAGCAGAGCATGTTCGCGCAAATGGCGATGCTCACCGTGCATTGGGATCAGCATTTTTGGCTGCATCAATTTGTGCATTGTCACCAGATCAGGGCGATTGGCGTGTCCCGATACGTGATACTTGCCCGAACTGTCGTCAATTACCGTAACACCTTGTTCGGAAAACGCATTTATGATCCGTCCAACCGATGTTTCATTGCCCGGAATTGTTTTGGACGAGAACAGAAATGTGTCGCCTTCGCGCAGCGTAAACCCAAGGTATTTGCCATTGGCCAACTGGCCCGAGGCGGCGCGACGCTCGCCCTGACTGCCGGTGACCAGTAACATCAGCCGGTCGCGCGGCACATCGCGTGCGTCGTCCAGATCGATGGTCGGGGGAAAATCTGTAAGCACGCCTGACTGGTCGCCATAGCGCAGCATTTTCTGCATCGAACGGCCCAGAACCAAAACATCCCGTCCCGCCGCGACACCGGCTTCGGCCAGAGTTTTCAACCGCGCGATATTCGAGGCAAATGTCGTGGCAACAACCATGCCGCTGGCGGATTTGATCAGTTCAGTCAACTCGCCCGGCAGGCTTGCCTCGGAGCGCCCGGGTTCGGGCGAGAACACATTGGTACTGTCGCAAACCAGCGCTTGAACCCCGCCTGCTGCGATGTCGCGCATCAAGGCCGGATCAAAGGGATCGCCGACAATAGGATCGGCATCCAGCTTGAAATCGCCGGTGTGCACAACACGACCCGCCGGCGTGTCGATCACCAGACCGGATGCTTCGGGAATGGAATGGGATACCGGCATGAACGAAACCTCGAACGGGCCTGCCTTGACCTTGTCCGGCCATGGGGCCACGTCGATCACCTGATCCATGTCCTGACCGTGTTCATCCATCTTGGCGCGGGCCACAATGGCTGTGAACCGGCGGGCGTAAATCGGCGCGCCCAGACGTCCGTACAGATGGCCGATGCCACCGACGTGGTCTTCGTGCGCATGGGTGATAAATATACCATCCAGCCGGTCCGCCCGTTGCGTTATATAATCCGGATCGGCAAAAATCAGATCCACACCTGGCGTGCTCTCCATATTGGGAAAAGTTACGCCAACATCAACCAAGATAAAGCGCTCTTTGCCCTTGGGGCCATAGCCATACAGATACATGTTCATGCCGATTTCGCCCGCTCCGCCAAGAGGCAGGAAAATCAGTCGGTTTTTAGAAGACATTATTTACTCCGGTTCCGCGCTTCGATCAGAACCAGCCCATGCATGGTCAAGTCAGCGTCCAATGTGTCAAAAAGATCAGTACCACGTTCAAACAAAGACGCCAGCCCTCCGGTGCCAATAACTGTCATTGATCGGCGATGTTCGTTGCGAATTTGCTTACAGATGCCCTCGATCAAGCCGATATAGCCCCAAAACACCCCCGACTGCATACAGGCGACAGTATTGGTTCCAATGACCCGTTCGGGCATTGTTACATCGATATGCGGCAGCGCTGCGGCGGCATCGTGTAACGCGGCAATCGACAGGTTCACGCCCGGCGCAATCACACCGCCAATATAGGCGCCATCGTGATCCACGACATCAAACGTGGTCGCTGTGCCAAAATCGACGACGATCAGGTCCCCGCCATAACGATCAAACGCCCCAACCGTGTTGACCAGACGATCTGCCCCCACCTGTGTCCCCTCATCGACACGGACATCGACGCCCAGTTCACAGTCCGGTTTGCCGACCACCACTGGACGGCAGTCATAGTATTTGTCGCACAGCAGCCGAATGTTGAACACGACCCGTGGCACAACTGACGACACAATAACCCGATCAAACTTGCCGGTAATCCCGGTCAGCTGCATCAGTTGGCTCAACCAGGTATAGTATTCATCTGCCGTACGCTGGTGCACGGTTTCACACCGCCACTCTGCCAGAAAACGCTGCCCGTCATGGACGGAAAAAACAGTGTTGGTATTGCCCACATCAATCGCCAAAAGCATATCAGCCTCCTGTTTCATCGAAATAAATATCCGCAGCCGTAATCTTGTGCCTGCCGTCGGGCGTTTGCAAAACAAGCGCCCCGTCTGCATCAACAGTCTCGAACACGCCGCGCAGCCTAACTTTGCCGGTGTGCGCTGTGATAACTTTCCCTTGCCGCGCCGCGCGTGACAACCACTTTGTCCGTGTCGGGGCAAAGCCCAATGTCTCAAAACTCTGGGCCTCGGTGGCAAATGCCTGTGCCAGACGGGCCAAAAACGACGCAGGCGCAATCGGGTCATCAGAAAAATCGGCCAGCCGGACCGGTGCAAGCGATCCTTGCTCCAGCACATCCGCAGATGGCGCATCGTTCAAGTTTACGCCGATACCGATACACAGATGGCTGGGTCCGGCCCCCAGGGTTTCCAACAGAATTCCCGCCAATTTTCGATCCTGCAACAGCACGTCATTGGGCCATTTCAAAGACAGATCCGCATCTGCCCCCAGCACGCCCCGACAGGTCTCATAAAGCGCGTTGGCAGCGACGAAACTATACAGCGCCGCAGTGCGCAACGGCACAGTCAGAGGAAAGACGACAGAGGCAGAAAAATTGCCCTTGGGACTGGCCCAAACACGCCCCCTGCGGCCAACACCACGGGTTTGTTGCTTCGCCAAAATCCATAAAGGCGCCTGTAGTTGGCCGCCTGCAACTTGGCGGGCGGCCTCTGAATTTGTACTGTCGAGTGTATCAAAGACCTGTCGCTGAACGCCCTCAGGCCAAGTGTCCATTACTGCAACAGCGCCTGCGCAGCAGTGGCGGCATAGCCTTCAACGCCAAACAGATTGATGATGCCAACAATCATGATCAGAGCAGACGCCAAAAACGCGATGTTATGCACCAAAGGCATACGACTGTCCAACGGCTCTTCTGCCTCGCCAAAATACATCAAAAATATGATACGCAGGTAGTAAAACGCGCCGATGACAGAGGCAATAACACCAGCAACCGCCAGCCAGATCATGCCGGCATCAACCGCAGCCTTCAGAACATAGAACTTGCCAAAGAAGCCCACCAATGGCGGGATGCCCGCCAGTGCAAACATCAGGGCCGCAAGGGCCGCAGCCCGCAGGGGTTCCTGACGCGAATACAGCCCAAGCGCGTAGATGTCCGTGACCGGCTTGCCGTCGCGTTCCATATTCAGGATGAAGGCAAAAACACCGATGTTCATGGTGACATAGATCACAAGATAGATCAGCAACGCCTGCACACCTTGTTCGGTACCAGACGCCAACCCCATCAACGCAAACCCCATATGCGCAATGGACGAATAGGCCATCAGACGTTTGATGTTGGTCTGGCCAATGGCGGCAACCGCGCCCAAAAACATCGAGCCGATAGACAGGAATGTCAAAATCTGTGACCAGTCAGCGGTTGCCGAACCAAACGCATCATGCATGACACGGGCGAACAATGCGGCAGCAGCAACTTTTGGAGCCGTGGCAAAAAACGCCGTCACCGGGGTTGGTGACCCCTCGTACACGTCCGGTGTCCACATGTGGAACGGCACGGCGGACACTTTGAATGCCATGCCAACACATAGGAAAACCAGTCCGAACAACATGCCCATACCCAGTTCGCCTTCGTGGATTGTTGACGAAATGCCGGCAAATTGCGTTGTCCCGGCAAATCCGTAAACCAGCGACGCACCATAGAGTAGAATACCCGAAGACAAGGCCCCCAGAACGAAATACTTCAAGCCTGCTTCTGTTGAACGCAAGCTGTCTCGGCGAAACGCGGCGACCACATAAAGTGACAGCGATTGCAATTCCAACCCCATATAAAGCGCCATCAGATCGCCAGCACTGACCATCATCATCATGCCCACAGTTGCCAAGGCAATCAGGATGGGAAATTCGAATTTAAACAGATCGTTCTTCTTGAGGTAATCCTGGCTCAGAACCAGCATTATGGCGCTGGAAAACAGGATCAGAACCTTGGCGAACCGCGAAAACCCGTCGTCGACAAAGGCTCCGTTAAAGGCAGAGTGCGCGCCACCCGGACCAGAGGCGATCCACAGGGCCAGCATAACCATAACAGCAGAGGTGAGCCAGAACACCAGCCCGGACAGCTTGTCCTTGCCAAAGTAAACTGCACCCAACAGGACCGCCATTGAATAAACCGCCAGTAGGATCTCTGGCAGGACGGTGGAGATATCAGAGCCAATCATCGTTCAGGCTTCCTTTGTTAATTTGCAGCTTTTGGCGTTTCAGTCTCGCCATGCGTATTTGTTTCACCGTGCGTGTCTGTTGCGCCCTGCGTGTCGGCCGCGCCGTGCGATACGGCTTCACTAGGCCCCACAGCCCCCGCAACATCGTGCGATGCGTCCGCCGCCATTGCAGCACTGCTACCACCGTTCATGCTCTGTGCATGTGCGGTGAGTGCATCCGACTGCTCGATCAGGTTGGTCACTGACGGTCCAATAATATCCAGCACCAGCGACGGATAGACGCCCAAAAGGATCGTCATCACCACCAAAGGTGCCATCATCGCACGCTCGCGCATGTCCATATCGGTAATGGTTTTCAGGCTGGCTTTGATCATGTCGCCAAAGATCACCCGTCGATACAGCCACAGCGCATAGGCCGCAGACAGGATCACACCGAATGTGGCGCCAAAGGCAATCCAAGTATTGGCTTTGAAAGCCGCGGTCAGGGTCAAAAACTCGCCGACGAAACCCGATGTGCCCGGCAGGCCAACATTGGCCATGGTGAACAGCATGAACACCAGCGCATAGGCCGGCATCCGCACAACCAAGCCGCCATAGGCGTCAATATCGCGGGTGTGCATCCGGTCATAAATCACGCCAACACCCAGAAACAGCGCCCCAGAGATAAATCCGTGGCTGATCATCTGGAAAATCGCGCCGTCCAGACCTTGTTGGTTGATCGCGAAAATCCCCATGGTCACAAAACCCATATGGGCCACCGACGAATAGGCTATCAACTTTTTCATGTCTTCCTGCATCATCGCCACCAGCGACGTATAAATGATCGCAATCACCGACAGGGTCATGACAAAATTGGACAGCAAGATCGCAGCATCCGGGAACATCGGCAGGCTGAACCGCAGAAAGCCGTAGCCGCCCATTTTCAACAGGATTGCCGCCAAAACCACAGACCCCGCCGTTGGTGCCTGAACGTGCGCATCGGGCAACCAAGTGTGCACCGGCCACATTGGCATTTTAACCGCAAAGCTGGCGAAAAAGGCCAGGAACAGCAGCGTCTGCATGCCGCCCACAATCTGAAAACCCAGAACGGCGATGGTTTCGGACGAGAACTCGTGGTTCAGCAAGGTTGGAATATCGGTCGTGCCCGCGTCCACCCACATGGCGATCATGGCCACCAGCATCAGAACCGAGCCAAACAACGTGTACAGAAAGAACTTGAACGCCGCATAGATACGGTCCTTGCCGCCCCAGATACCAACGATCAGGAACATCGGGATCAGACCGGCCTCGAACACCACATAGAACAGCACCAGATCCAGTGCACAGAACACTGCGATCATCAGCGTTTCCAGCACCAGGAACAGCATCATGTATTCTTTGACGCGTGTGTTCACCGACCAACAGGCCGCAATCACAATTGGCATCAGGAAAGTCGTCAGCATGACGAACAGAACCGAAATCCCGTCCACACCCATTTTGTATTTCAGGCCCACCAGCCAGTCGTATTCCTCGACCATCTGAAACCCGGTGTTCTGCGGATCAAACTCCGACAGAATACCAATCGAGATCAGGAATGTAGCCAGCGTGGTCGCAAGGGCCAGAATTTTGGCATTTCGCTGCGCGGTCTCGTCTTCGCCGCGCAGGACGACAAACAGGATCAACGCGCCGATCAGTGGCAGAAACGTGACGATAGAAAGAAGGTTATCCATCAGTGGCTTCCTCCGCGGATCGCGAACCAGGTAATTATAAGCGCCAGTCCGATGAACATCGCGAAGGCATAGTGGAACAGGTAACCCGACTGGGCCTTACCGGCTTTGCGGGTCAGGTAGGGAATGATCCCCATGGCCAGACCGTTGAGGAAGCCGTCAATAACTTTGCCGTCGCCTTTTTTCCACAGAAAGCGGCCAAGCGCCTTGGCCGGACGAACAAAGATCAGGTCATATAGCTCGTCAAAGTACCATTTGTTCAGCAGGAACTGGTACAGCCCGTGATGCTGTGCTGCCAGCTTGCCCGGCAGGTCCGGTTTTTTGATATAGAACAGATAGGCCAGCGCCAAACCCAAAAGCATCGCGATGAACGGCGACAGACCAACCCAAATCGGCACGCTGTGCGCATCATGAATGACGCTGTTTGTGTCGTGATTCATATAGACCGAGTCGCCAAAGAACTGTTCCAGACCGTGACCAAAGAAACTGCTGAACCAGAGCATACCGCTCAGCACGGACCCGACAGCCAGAACACCCAGCGGGATCAGCATTGTTTTCGGGCTTTCATGGGCATGTTCATGGGTATGGTGATCGCCGCGCTCGGTGCCGTAAAAGGTCATGAACATCAAACGCCAACTGTAAAAGCTGGTCATCGCGGCGGCGACAACCAAGGCCCAAAAACCATAGCGTGCCACGCCTTGGCCACCGGCATAGGCGCTCTCGATGATCGCATCTTTGGACAGGAAGCCGGCAAAACCGATGGGGGTTTCACCTATGGTCAGGATCACGGCTGGAATACCGACGCCGGTGATGGCCAGCGTCCCGATCATCATTGCCCAGAACGTATAGGGGATTTTCTTGCGCAGATTGCCATAGTTGCGCATGTCCTGCTCGTGGTGCATCGCGGTAATTACGGACCCTGCGCCCAAGAACAACATCGCCTTAAAGAACGCATGTGTGAACAGGTGGAACATCGCAACCGGATAGGCGCCAATACCTGCAGCGACAAACATATAGCCCAACTGCGAACAGGTTGAATAGGCGATGACGCGCTTGATGTCGTTCTGAACCAGACCCACGGTCGCTGCAAAAAACGCTGTCGACGCGCCGATAAAGACGATGAAATTCGGTGTGAACTCGGCATATTCGATCAGTGGTGACAGACGACAGACCATAAAGACACCGGCGGTCACCATGGTTGCAGCGTGGATCAGCGCCGACACAGGTGTCGGGCCTTCCATCGCGTCGGGCAACCATGTGTGCAAGAACAGCTGTGCCGATTTACCCATGGCACCGATGAACAACAGCATGGTGATCACTTCCAGCGCATTCAGGTCCCAGCTCAGGAAATGCAGCGATGTCGCGGCCAGTGCCTCGGCATTATGGGGGTCCAGAACTTCGGAAAAATTGATGCTGTCGGTCAGGAAAAACAGACCGAATATTCCCAACGCAAAGCCAAAGTCGCCAACACGGTTGACCAAAAAAGCCTTGATCGCGGCGGCGTTTGCCGTTGGTTTGCGGTAATAAAAGCCGATCAACAGGTAAGACGCAACGCCGACACCTTCCCAGCCAAAGAACATCTGCAGCAGGTTGTCAGAGGTCACCAGCATCAGCATGGCGAATGTAAAGAACGACAGATAGGCGAAAAAGCGCGGCTGATAGCTCTCGCCCTCTTTCCACTGTGGATCGTCCTTCATATAGCCCCAGCTGTACAGGTGCACCAACGACGACACGGTCGTAATAACAACCAACATGACCGTGGTCAGACGGTCAATTCGAATGGCCCAATCCGTAGACAACGAGCCACTTTCGATAAAGCGGAACAAGGGTTTAACGTAGTCATGCTCGGCGTCGAAGCCAAGGAATGTGATCCACGACAGAAAGGCCGACAGGAACAACATCCCTGTGGACACGATCAAGGCTGGCCGCTCGCCAATGGCCTTGTGGCCAAAGCCACAAATCAGGCTGCCGACCAGCGGCGCGAAGAGGAGGATGGTTTCCATGGGTTCGCTTAGCCTTTCATCACATTCACATCTTCCACCGCGATGGTACCGCGGTTACGGAAGAAACAGACCAGAATTGCCAGACCGATGGCGGCTTCAGCCGCAGCAACAGTCAGAACAAACAGGGTAAAGACTTGTCCGACCAGATCGCCCAGATGGACGGAGAAGGCGACAAGATTGATATTCACCGCCAAGAGCATCAGCTCGATCGACATCAGAATAACAATGACGTTTTTCCGGTTCAGGAAAATCCCGAAAATCCCGATCACAAACAGGATCGCAGCTACGGTCAGATAGTGTTCTAGAGTGATCATAATTACAGCCCCTGCCCCGGTTTTACGTCTTTTAGTTCAATCGCGTCCTTGGGATCGCGCAGGATCTGGTATTGGATGTTTTGGCGCTTGATGTCTGTGCGATGGCGCAGAGTCAAAACAATCGCGCCGATCATGGCGACCAACAGGATCAGACCAGCGGCCTGAAACAGATAGATATAGTCGGTATAGATCAGCTGACCCAGTGCGGCGGTGTTATGGGTCACTTCCATGTCCGGCGTGATCGACTGGCGCAAGCTTTGTGCCTCGTCTGCGAATGACCAGTGGCCGATGACCAGACCCAGCTCGATCAACAGGATCGCGCCGATCAGCACCCCGACCGGCATGAACTTGGCCATGCCGCCCCTGAGCTCGGTGAAATCCACGTCCAGCATCATCACGACGAACAGGAACAGCACCGCAACCGCACCGACATAGACAATTGCCAGCAACATGGCGACGAACTCTGCCCCCATCAGCACGAACAAGCCCGCAGCCGAGAAGAATGTCAGGATCAGCCACAAGACCGAATGCACGGGATTGCGGGCCAGCACGACCAACAGGCCGGACGCCACCGCGACAATCGCGAAAAGATAAAATGCCAAGGCTGTGATGCCCATAATGTCAGTCCCTTGTTTCGCCGCTTACCGGTACGGCGCATCCATTTCCAGATTTCGTGCGATCTCTGCTTCCCAGCGGTCGCCGTTGTCCAACAATTTTTCCTTGTCGTAGAACAGCTCTTCGCGGTTTTCTGTCGCAAATTCAAAGTTCGGTCCCTCGACAATCGCATCCACCGGACAGGCTTCTTGGCAGAAACCGCAATAGATGCATTTGGTCATGTCGATGTCATAACGTGTGGTGCGCCGCGACCCGTCATCGCGCGGTTCGGCGTCGATGGTGATGGCTTGTGCCGGACAGATCGCCTCGCACAGTTTGCAGGCAATGCAGCGCTCTTCGCCGCTGGGATAGCGACGCAGTGCATGCTCGCCGCGAAAACGCGGGCTCAGCGGGCCTTTTTCATGCGGATAGTTCAGCGTGAACTTGGGCCGGAAGAAATACCGGATCCCCAGTTTGAACCCGGTGAAAAAGTCCATCAGCAGGAAATATTTTGCTCTGCGAGCCAGACTAGCAGCCATGTCGTTAACCCCCCACTGCCCAGCGGGCGTAAGCACCGCCAAAGGCTCCGAATTGTGCAAAGAAAGCCACGATCACAACCCAGCCCAACGACAACGGCAGGAAAACCTTCCAGCCCAGACGCATCAACTGGTCATAGCGATAGCGCGGCACGATGGCTTTGACCATCGCGAACATAAAGAAGAAGAAGGTCATCTTGCCAACCAGCCACAGCGCCCCGTCGGGGATGCCCGGAATGGGCGACAGCCAACCACCAAAGAACAGGATCGAGGTCAGCGCGCACATCAGCCAGATCGCGATATACTCGCCCGCCATAAACAACAGGAACGGTGTCGATGAATATTCAACCTGATAACCGGCAACCAGTTCGCTCTCTGCTTCTGGCAAATCAAACGGTGGCCGGTTGGTTTCGGCCAGCGCCGAGATAAAGAACAGGAACACCATCGGGAAATGTGGCAACCAGTACCAGCTAAAGATGCCGTAAGCCCCGTCTTGGGCCAGAACGATATCAACCAGCGACAGCGATCCGGTGGACAGGATCACGCCAACAATGACGAAACCGATGGAAACCTCGTAGGAAATCATCTGTGCGGCAGAGCGTAACGAGCCCAGAAACGGGTATTTGGAGTTCGAGGCCCAGCCGCCCATAATCACGCCGTAAACTTCCAGCGACGACACCGCAAAGATATACAGCACAGCCACGTTCAGATCGGCCAAAATCCATGTCTCGTTGAACGGGATCACAGCCCAGGCAATCAGCGACAGCACGAAAGAGACAACCGGCGCCATCAGGAAAACGGATTTATCCGCACCTGCCGGGATCAGGACCTCTTTGAAAATGTATTTCGCCGCATCAGCAACTGTTTGCAGAATACCCCAAGGCCCGACAACGTTTGGACCACGGCGCATTTGCACAGCGGCCCAGATTTTCCGGTCGCCGTACACAAGGAACAACAAGCACCCCATGACAAATCCCACCATCGCCAGCACTTGGGCCAGTACGATGATAAATATGCCGAGGTTTGTGTCGAAAAAGCTCATCTCTCGCGTCCCCTATTCTGCGGCAACCGGCGGATTGCGCCGATCGTTTGCGTTTTTGCTCAGCTCAGCCATAACAGCCGAGGCACGGGCAATCGGGTTCGTCAGATAGTGATCCTGAACCGCGTAGATAAACGCGTCCCCCTTCATTTCCTTGGCGGTCACGGCTGTCGGCGTATTCACCGGCACCTCGTCCATTGCGGCCAGATGCGGATGTGCGGCAAACAAAGCCTGACGCAGCTGCGAAATACTGTCGTAGGGCAGCTTGGCTTTTACTTCGCCGGACAGTGCCCGCAAAATCGCCCAGTTTTCCTTGGCTTCGCCCGGTGCAAAACCGGCACGCGCCGACATTTGCGGACGACCTTCGGTATTTACAAAGATGCCGCTCTCTTCGGTATAGGCGGCACCTGGTAGGATCACGTCGGCGCGGTGTGCACCCCGATCACCGTGGCTGCCTTGGTAAATCACAAACGGACCATCAACGATGTCCAATTCATCCGCGCCAAGGTTATAGACCACTTCGGCACCCTTGAGCGCCGTAGAGATGCCACCTTGGGTGGTGAACCCGATATCCATGCCACCAACACGCGCCGCGGCGGTGTGCAGGATCAACAGCTTGCTCTCGGTGTTTTCGGCCAATTGCTGGGCTGCGGCCAGAACCGCCTCGCCGTCCGCGCCTTGCAGCGCGCCTTGACCAACAATAATCAATGTATTCATGGCTTTGGTTTTCTTGGTGATCTTCTTTTTCAGAAGTTTTCCCAAGGCTTTGCGATCGTTGCCGACATGCGCATAGTCATATGTCAGATCGACCGCCTCGCCGACCAGACCGACATCGCAACCGTTGATCCAGGATTTCCGGATACGCGCGTTCAGCACCGGTGCCTCGGCACGCGGGTTGCAACCAATCAGCTGGATCATCTGGGCACCATCGATATCATCAATGGTCGCCGTACCGGCATAGCCAGCCCGATCACCGGACGGCAGCTTAGCCCCGTCAACACGGCATTCAACCGTGCCGCCCAGACCGTTAACCAGTTCTTTCAAGGCAAACATCGCCTCGACAGGCGCCAGATCGCCGGCAATCGCCGCGAGCTTTTTGCCTTTGATGGCCTTGGCAACGGCGTTGAACGCTTCGTCCCACGTGGCGGGCTTTAGCTTGCCGTTCTGGCGAACATAAGGCTGGTCCAGACGTTGGCGGCGCAGGCCATCCCAAACGAAACGCGACTTGTCGGAAATCCATTCCTCGTTCACGCCGTCATGGTTGCGCGGCATTATGCGCATGACTTCGCGACCCTTGGCATCAACACGAATGTTGGACCCCAGCGCGTCCATCACGTCGATGGTCTCGGTCTTTTTCAGCTCCCAAGGCCGCGCGGTAAACGCGTAAGGCTTGGAGGTCAGCGCCCCAACAGGGCACAGGTCAATGATATTGCCCTGCAACTCGCTGTCGAGTGTTTCATTCAGATAGGATGTGATCTCGCTGTCTTCGCCGCGACCGGTTTGGCCCATTTGGGTGATACCGGCAACTTCGGTTGTGAACCGCACGCAACGGGTGCACGAAATACACCGCGTCATCGTGGTCGCGACCAACGGGCCGAGGTCCAGATCGTCAACCGCACGTTTGGGTTCGCGAAAGCGCGAGAAATCAACGCCGTAGGCCATAGCTTGGTCTTGCAGGTCACACTCGCCGCCCTGATCACAGATCGGGCAATCCAGAGGGTGGTTGATCAGCAGAAATTCCATCACGCCTTCGCGGGCCTTTTTGACCATCGGCGACGTGGTTTTAACAACCGGCGGCTGGCCTTCGGGGCCGGGGCGCAAATCTTTGACCTGCATCGCACAAGATGCCGCAGGTTTCGGCGGGCCACCAACGACCTCGACCAGACACATGCGACAGTTGCCCGCGATCGACAGGCGCTCGTGATAACAAAAGCGCGGCACCTCGATACCGGCCACTTCACAGGCCTGTAACAGGGTCATTGCCGGATCGACTTCGACTTCTTGATCGTCGATTATGATTTTGCGTAGGTCGGTCATTTATTCTACTCCGCCGCAACCGCGCTGACGCGGCCCGTTTTCTTATGTTTGATCCGGTCTTCGATCTCGTTGCGGAAATGACGCACCAGACCTTGGATCGGCCATGCGGCGGCATCGCCCAGCGCACAAATGGTGTGGCCTTCGACCTGTTTGGTCACATCAAGCAACATATCGATTTCCTCGACCTCTGCCTCGCCCGTGACCAGCCGTTCCATGACCCGCATCATCCAGCCGGTGCCTTCGCGACATGGCGTACATTGGCCGCAGCTTTCGTGTTTATAAAATTTGGCTAACCGCCAGATCGCTTTGATCACATCGGTGTTCTGGTCCATCACAATGACAGCCGCCGTACCAAGGCCAGAGCGTTGTGCCCGCAGCCAATCGAAATCCATGATCGCTTCGTCGCACAGGTCTTTGGGCAGCATCGGCACCGATGATCCGCCCGGGATTACGGCCTTAAGGTTGTCCCATCCGCCGCGAACCCCACCGCAATGTTTTTCCAGCAGCTCTTTGAGCGGGATCGACATCGCCTCTTCAACCACACAGGGGTTGTTGACGTGGCCCGAGATCGCAAACAGCTTGGTGCCGGCGTTGTTTTCGCGGCCAAAAGAGCTGAACCAGTCGGGTCCGCGCCGCAAAATTGTCGGCACAACCGCAATTGATTCAACATTGTTCACCGTGGTCGGACACCCGTACAGACCCGCGCCTGCCGGAAAGGGTGGCTTCATGCGCGGCATGCCTTTTTTGCCTTCAAGGCTTTCCAGCAAGGCGGTTTCTTCACCGCAGATGTAAGCCCCGGCGCCATGCGACAGATACAGGTCAAAGTCCCAGCCGGATCCGGCGGCGTTTTTACCCAACAGGCCCGCATCATAAGCCTCGTCGATGGCCACTTGCAGGGCCTCGCGTTCGCGGATGAATTCGCCGCGAATATAGATATATCCGGTGTTGGCCCCCATGCCGAAACCGGCAATCAGACAGCCCTCGACCAACGTATGCGGATCGTGGCGCATAATCTCGCGGTCTTTGCAGGTGCCCGGTTCACTCTCGTCGGCATTGACCACCAGATAGGACGGGCGACCGTCGCTTTCTTTGGGCATAAACGACCATTTCAGACCGGTCGGGAAGCCCGCACCACCGCGTCCACGCAGGCCGGATTTTTTGACCTCGCCGACGATCCAGTCGCGGCCGTTTTTGATGTAGTCGCCTGTACCAGACCACGCGCCACGCTTTTTCGCGCCAGCGAGGCTGCGATCATGCATGCCATAGAGGTTGGTAAAGATCCGGTCTTTGTCAGCGAGCATCTTTTACTGTCCTTCGTTTCCCGGGCCATCCTGTTGACGTTTCCGCCAGACCCAAAATAATACAACCATCGCCCAAAAAAGCGCGGCAAGCGTGGCAAAATCGATCAAGAACGCGAACCGCGTTGGCAAACCGATCCTACCGCCAATCCATGACATCCCCATCCAGCCAGTGAACGCCACAACAATGACGATCGAAGCGACCCGCATTTGTTTTGCTTGCGGATCAGGGGCCTGTGCCATGTTACCTTCCTACCAGTGCGCAAATTGGCACCGGGATATCATTTCGTCTACGCCAAATGCTTGGCCTGTTGCACCCAGTTGTCACGCTCGATCCGGCCTTTGAATTTCAGGCGGGCATCAACCCACGCGATATCCGATGCGGTCCAGGACGCGACCTGAATATATTTGTAAACACCCATTTCATTCAGCGTTTTTTCCAGTGCCGGACCAACGCCGGTAATGACCTTCAGATCATCAGCATCCACCGGAGCAGTGTCATACATACTGGGCGCGTCAGTTTCCGGGCTCGCGGCGACAGCTTCAACTTTTGCATCCGCGACAGCAGCAGCGGCAACGGGTGCAGGCACGACAGGGATCGGCGCAGCCACGACCGCGTCAGCCGTCATTGCCGGGCAGACCGCCGCACTGATCAGATATCCAAGAGCCAACATCGCGATCAGCCCGATTACAGCGCCGACCAGACCATGCAAGCCCAACCAATACATACAAACACTTGCAACAAACAATCCGGCCACAAAAGCCAAAATCCAGCACACCATGCTGCATGTTGAAAATAAACCAGTGTCGTTAGAAGTGCTCATTCACTGTCTCCCTTGTCGTTTGGCGACTAACCCGCCGTATTGTCTGCCGCCGGCTTTTTCACAGCCTTTTTGCGCGGCTTCAAAATTGGTACTTCGTCGCCCTGAATACGCTTTGCCGTGTCGCCATACATCAGCGCCAGACCAACAGATGCATTTTCCGCATGAACTGGTTCTGTGGCGTCCAAAGATGTCAGTCCAGACAAAGGCTCGGCTGCAAACCGACCGTTTTGCGGGCCGGGTTTGGGCACTTCGCCCCGGGCAAACGCATCCAGAATGGCGGTAAACGTCTGTTCCGTCAGGTCCTCGTAGAAATCCTTGCCGATTTGGGCCATTGGTGCGTTGGAACACGCCCCCAGACATTCGACCTCTTCCCAGCTAAAATTTCCATCAGACGAAATCTGGTGCGGGTTCTTGGCAATCTTGTCTTCACAAATCGCGATCAAGTCCTCGGCGCCACAAATCATGCATGATGTCGTGCCGCAAACCTGAACATGAGCAATTGCGCCCACAGGTTGCAGTTGGAACATGAAATAGAAGGTCACGACCTCGAGCACGCGGATGTAATCCATGCCCAGCAAGTCGGCGACAGCCTCGAGTGCCGGTTTGGAGACCCAGCCCTCTTGCTCTTGCGCGCGCCACAAGATCGGGATCACAGTTGAGGCCTGCCGGCCTTCGGGAAACTTTTTCATTTGGGCATGAGCCCAAGCCAGATTAGCTTCGGTAAAGGCAAAGCTGTCAGGCTGAGTATGGTGTAGGCGACGCAAAGACATTAGCGGTCAATCTCCCCAAAGACGACATCAAGCGATCCGATGATCGCGGCCACATCGGCCAACTGGTGGCCTTTGCACAAGTAATCCATAGCGGCCAGATGCAGAAAGCCCGGCGCGCGAATTTTGGTTTTGTAAGGTTTGTTCGACCCGTCCGACACCAGAAAAACGCCAAACTCGCCCTTGGGCGCTTCGACACAGGCGTAAACTTCGCCCTCTGGCACGTGAAAACCCTCGGTATAGAGTTTGAAGTGGTGGATCAGAGCCTCCATCGAGGTCTTCATGTCCTTGCGCGATGGCGGTGTCAGCTTGCCGCGCGCCAGAATATCACCGGTCGAGGTTTCCAGTTTCTGGATCGCCTGTTGGATGATTTTCACCGACTCGCGCATTTCCTGCATCCGGCACAGATACCGATCATAGCAATCGCCTTTGGTGCCGACAGGGATCTTGAATTCAAACTCGTCATAGCATTCATAAGGCTGGGCACGGCGCAAATCCCAAGCCATGCCAGACCCGCGCACCATGACGCCCGAAAAACCCCAATCCAGCGCATCTTGTTGGGACACAACTGCGATATCGACGTTGCGCTGTTTAAAAATCCGGTTTTCAGTCAGCAATCCGTCGATGTCATCCAAAACCGGGCCGAATTCCAGCGACCACGTCATAATGTCGTCGATCAGGTCTTGGGGCAGGTCTTGGTGCACACCACCGGGGCGGAAATAAGCCGCGTGCAAACGCGCGCCACTGGCACGCTCGTAAAACACCATCAGCTTTTCACGTTCCTCAAAGCCCCAAAGCGGCGGCGTCAATGCGCCCACGTCCATGGCTTGGGTTGTCACGTTCAAAAGATGGTTCAGAACCCGGCCAATTTCGGAATACAGAACACGTATCAGCGAGGCACGACGCGGGACCTTTGTTTCGGTCAGCTTTTCAATCGCCAGACACCAGGCATGTTCCTGATTCATCGGCGCGACATAATCCAGCCGGTCGAAATACGGCAGGTTTTGCAGATATGTCCGGCTTTCCATCAGCTTTTCAGTGCCACGGTGCAGCAGGCCGATATGCGGATCACAGCGCTCGACAATCTCGCCGTCCAGTTCAAGAACCAGACGCAGCACACCATGGGCCGCTGGATGCTGCGGGCCAAAGTTGATGTTGAAATTGCGGATACGCTGTTCGCCGGTTTTGGCGTCGTTGAAATTGCCGTCCTTCATTTCGCGGCCTCCGCTTTGTCGTCACCGGGCAGGATGTATTCGGCACCTTCCCATGGCGACATGAAATCAAACTGGCGATATTCCTGAACCAGAGACACCGGCTCGTAAACGACCCGTTTTTCGGCATCGTCATAGCGCAGTTCGACATAACCGGTGGTCGGGAAATCCTTGCGCAGCGGATAGCCGCGAAAGCCATAGTCGGTCAGAATGCGGCGCAGGTCAGGATGGCCGGAAAACATGATGCCGTACATATCAAAG
Organism: uncultured Myxococcota bacterium; assembly: GCA_964196455.1. Classification (GTDB taxonomy): domain Bacteria; phylum Pseudomonadota; class Alphaproteobacteria; order Rhodobacterales; family Rhodobacteraceae; genus Amylibacter. Next base: position 39,640 of record CAXMUJ010000042.1, read on the forward strand.
GCTTCGCGCTCGAACCAGTTGGCGGCCAGATGCACTTCGGATATTGACGGGATAACCTGATCTTCGGCGACGGCCAGACGCAAGCGGATACGCTGGTTCGTGTACATGGACAGAAAGTGATAAACGACGTCAAAACGGTCGTCACGACCCGGATAGTCCACAGCCGTAAGATCGACCAGCGACGAAAACCGGCAAGAGCGGTTGGTCTTGAGCATCTCGACCACGTCAACAATATCAGCGGGCACAATTTGCAGCGTCAACTCGCCCATCGCATTCACCGCAGAACCCAGAACGGATTTCGGCATTTTCTCGGTGATCAGTTCGGCCAGTTCCAGTAATTCTTCGGACATATCTCTACCTTACGATCGTGCCGGTGCGGCGGATTTTGCGTTGCAATTGCAAGATACCGTACAACAGGGCTTCGGCAGTTGGCGGGCAACCCGGAACATACAGGTCAACCGGAACGATCCGGTCACAGCCACGCACAACGGAATAGGAATAGTGGTAATAGCCGCCGCCGTTCGCACAAGACCCCATCGAGATCACATAACGCGGCTCTGGCATCTGGTCGTACACCTTGCGCAGTGCCGGGGCCATCTTGTTGGTCAGCGTGCCGGCAACGATCATCAAATCGGACTGGCGCGGGGAGGCACGAGGGGCCGTCCCAAACCGTTCAAGGTCATAGCGCGGCATGGCGGTGTGCATCATTTCAACGGCACAACAGGCCAGACCAAATGTCATCCAGTGCAAGGATCCGGTCCGCGCCCAGTTAATGATATCTTCGGTCGAGGTCAGCAGGAACCCTTTGTCCTGCAATTCCCGGTTCAACGCTTGGGTGGCGACTTCTTTGTCGGCTCCTGCGGTATTCACAGAGGTGCTTACTCCCATTCCAGCGCGCCTTTCTTCCACTCATAGGCGAATCCCACGGTCAGGACTGCCAAAAATACCATCATCGACCAGAAACCCAGCAATCCCACATCCTTGAAGGCAACCGCCCAAGGGAAAAGGAATGCAACTTCCAGATCAAATATGATGAACAGGATCGCCACCAGATAGAACCGGATGTCGAACTTCATACGTGCATCGTCAAAGGCGTTAAAGCCACATTCATAGGCGGATGTCTTCTCGGCATCGGGATGCCTGACGGCAACGATTACGGCGGCGAGGATAAGGACTATTCCAAGTCCAACGGCGACCCCAAGAAATACAAGGATCGGAAGATACTCTCTCAACAGGTCGTCCAAGGACCCCTCCTTTACGCAGTTAGCAGCAGACAGTGTCAGCGGTTGGTTTACCGATGCATAGGGGGGAGGTCAACAAGTTGAGGTGTGGTAAATCGCGACAAACCATATTTTTTAGGGAAGGCCATGTTCTGCGAGATATCTCGGGCTAAAAATTCGAATTTTCCCCGACCCTGACAAAATCATTCGACGCTAGAATTTGGCGCTAAACAAGACCCAAGAATTCCACAGCCCGCAGGCAGGCGACACAGCGATAGAAAAATGCGGCCTATTTACAACAATTCGCGTTTGCAATGGCTCTGATCAACATGTCAAAGAGGAGTCTTTCAAGCAGACTGGTTGTGAAATCGGTGCTGATGGCTTTTCCTTTGAAAAGACATCTCGCAGTGGCAACAGCATAACGTCCACCCTGTCTTTGTTTCACCCCACAGGTCAGGCCCGGTACACCGCGTCCACCTCTTGTCCGATAATCGTGGCGATCACATCACAATCCGCGAGCGAAAACGTCAACGGTAGGCGGATATCGACAAGGCCGTGCAAAATCCAGTCTGTCTTGGGCAAGTTCTGTCGCGCGACATAGCGCCAACTGTCATGGCGCGACGTGAACCCGGTGGGCACATCGCCTCCAAACCACTTTAGCTCGACACCCCGAGACTGGCACCGCGACAGCACATCTTCAATTTGCGCCTTGGTAAAATCGGGCAACAGAAATTGGTGCGACGACGGCACGAAATCTTCTTTTTTCGATCGTTTGATCAGCACGATACCGTTTCGATTTGCCAGACCAGCATCCAGCCGGACATAGCGTTGACGCCATTTCTCGGCTTGCACAGGCAGATTTTCCAACTGCGGCCGCAGAATTGCGGCTCTTAGATTGTCCATCCGGCCCGAACAATTCGGCGTATCCAGCTTGATATCCTCAAACACTTCCGGTGTGGCGCCGGCACTGTGTTGCCCATAAAACATATAAGAGCCGGACAGCATGGTCGCGCGCGCCATAACTTCGGCATCATCGGTCACCAACAAGCCGCCTTCGCCCGAATTGATATGTTTGAACGTCTGGGTCGAATAGCAGCCGATGATCCCGTGCCGCCCGCTGGGGACGCCATTCCAAAAGGCCCCCATAGTGTGGGCGCAATCCTCGATCACTTGCACAGATGCCGCATCGCACAGCGCCATAAGAGCATCCATATCGACAATATGGCCCCGCATATGCGACAGCATCAAAAATTTTGACCCGCTACTGGCGATTTTATCCGCCAGATCAGCCAGATCGAGCACCAGCTGTTCGGTTATTTCCACAAAAACCGGCTGGGCACCGGTCGCGGCAATGGCACCGGGAACCGGAGCAAGCGTAAAGGCATTGGTCAGGACCTGGTCCCCTGCCCCGACACCCAGCGCCCGCAAGGCCGTCGTCAGCGCATACCCACCTGAGGCCACTGCCAAACTGTATTTGGACCCGACGAAGGCGGCAAATTCCTCTTCCAGCAGGGCTGTTTCGGCCTTTTCACCTTCTACAACATTATAGCGGTGCAACCGTCCGTGGCGCAGGACCTGCATCGCGGCCGTGATCGCCGCCTCGGGTATGGGTTCCTGTTGGGTAAAATTACCGGTGAAACGCTGGTCGGTTGGGATGTCGTGGCTCATGGGCCATTTGCAGCACGCAGCTTGGTTGGGTCAAGCGGACATTTTGTGGCAGGCGAAATGCGAGGCCAGATGGTTTAAAATCTCCCGACCGGTGAACGACTGGCGAGCCGGACTTAGCTGCCACTCAATCGACATTGGTTATCTGAATTTGCGATCGATCTACTACCCCAGCTTACGCTCCATTATAGGGGCGGTCCCACGAAACTCTGCCCATGATCAGCCGCGATACCCGCCATGACCTCTTCGTCAAGATCAGACAGTTTTTGTGCCTCAAACAGAGCACGAAACATTGCCTCAATCATGAGAGCTGGGGAAAACACATACCGAAGGCGGCCTACCGTATTACCCACATTCTTGAACGCGTGAACCGTACCGCGCGGAACAAATGCGACATCACCTGCCTGCATATGGTGCAGTACCCCATCGACCTCGACATCGAACGTTCCTTCAATAAAGAAAAAAGTCTCATCTTGCCCGTGATGAATGTGTCGCCCTGGGCCAATCCCGGGCTGGACAACATCTTCAAACACGGCGATGGAGCCTCCCGTATTCTCGCCTGACAAAAGAACTTTCAAGGTAATCGCTCCCGGAAAATCCAAAATCTCAGCTTCCGAGTACTTGCTATGATAGGGTTTCATTCTGCATCTGCTTTCTGTCTTGCTTCAAATGCGAATATCAAGTCTGCGACGTCTGGACCCTCACCCACGATTTCAATTACATTGTGGTCTGGATCATGGATAAAAACCGAAGTGACCCCCATGAAATGCCGACGGGATGTAATCGGTATTTTTGCCTTCGCTAAAAAAGCCTGTGTCGCCTCAATGGATTTTACCTTAACTGCAAAATGCGTAATACCGGGGTATTTGGCGGCTTTGTCCATCAGAATATTATCGCCTTGTCCGGTGTTTGCCGGACCTAGTATATTGACAACCAATCCACTTGGATGTCGCAAAACGATAGGATGGCCTTGGTCAAACGCTGCACCCGCGACAAACTCAAAGCCAAGTTCTTCGTAAAACGCGACTGACGTCTCTCGATCACTGATGCGAATTCCAATATGGTCGACACCTTCAATTTCCAGCATTTAGTATCCCCTCAGAAGCAAATTAGATTTTTCTTTGTAACAAAATCTACCGTGATCGTTGCCGTTTGCAAAGGATTGATCTTGACTTCAGCATCATTCTACAAACGCGAAATGCCCTTACCTCAGAGTGGTTCCTTTGGGCTCAAACCTGACATGTCTCTCAATCAACCAGCTCCAAAACCCTTCCGCAAGTCCAACAGCTGTGCGACCACGTCTGGCAGGTTATCATAGTGATCCAACAGTGCTTCAGGCGACAGGTCTGCAACGCCGCGACCCGTTGGGCCAAAGGTTACCAGAACACAGGGCACACCGGCGTTTTCTGCCGCTTTACGGTCTGTGATCGTATCACCGATCAGCACGCTGCGGTCCACTGCCCCGCCAACACGGCGGATCGTTTCCAGCAGATGCAGCGGGTCGGGTTTTCGAACCGGCAAGGTATCGGCCCCCAAAAGCGCCTGAAACCGGCTCCGGATCCCCAATTCCTGCACCAAAGCTTCGGCCAGACCTTCGGGCTTGTTTGTGCAAATACCCAGCGCATAGCCCTGTGCGGCCAGAATATCCAACGCAGGTTCCACATTAGGATAGAGCACCGTGTGGCGGCTCAGATTATTGCCATAATACTCCAACAGAACCGGATACTGGGCGTCAATGTCAGCCTCGGACCAGCCCTGTGCCGTTCGTGACAGTCCCAGCCGCAGCATCGCCCGCCCACCGGCGAACGCCGTCCGGGCATCGGTCATCGGGTCCAGCAAAGCCCCGTGACCCAACCCGATAAAACAGGCATTCGCGGCAGCGATCAAATCAGCACTGGTGTCGGCCAACGTGCCGTCCAGATCAAAAATAACCGATTTCATATGTATTCCCGTCTGTTAACTCGATAGAGGTTCCAGCACACAGGCCGTAACCAAGTGAAAGGTTTCTTGATAAAAGCCCCCTTTTGCAAGAGCCCATTCACCGCTAGACATGGCAGACCAACAAACAAGGGGCAATAATGAGCGTCGCAACTGTCATCTTGGCCGCCGGACAGGGCAGCCGCATGAAATCGGACCTTCCGAAGGTTCTGCATCCGGTCGCGTCTGCACCGCTGTTGCACCATGCTATGCGGTCGGGTGCGGCTATGGAGCCCGAACGCACTGTAGTTGTCGCCGGCTACGGCTTTGATGCGGTGGTCGCCGCCGCTGCCGATTTCGATCCCGATGCCCAGGTTGTTTTGCAACCAGAGCAAAAAGGCACCGGCCATGCAGCATCCATGGCGGCCAGCGCGCTCGCCGGATTTTCCGGCGATATATTTGTGCTCTATGGCGACACCCCGTTTATTTCGGAACACACACTGACCCAAATGCTGGCAGTTCGCCGCGACGGCCATGCGATTGTTAACCTGGGGTTCGAAGCCGCCGACCCCTCAGGGTATGGCCGCTTGGTACTGGCCGCCGACGGGTCGCTTGACGCGATTGTCGAGCACAAAGACACCAATGACGCCCAGCGCAAACTTACACTGTGTAATTCGGGTGTGTATTGCGTCGATGGCACCGTTTTGTTCGACCTGTTGGCGCAGGTGAACGACGACAATTCTCAAGGTGAATTTTACATCACCGATATTGTTAAAGTTGCAAAAAACCAAGGACTTAGAACTGGGATTGTGAGATGCTTCGAGGCAGAAACACGCGGCATAAACTCGCGGATTGAACTGGCTCAGGCCGAAGAAATATTTCAAAGCAAAGCCCGGGGTGATGCGATGGAAAACGGCGCAACTTTGATCGATCCTAAAACGGTTTGGTTTGCGTTCGACACCCATCTGGGTCGCGACGTGTTGATCGAACAAAATGTTGTCTTTGGCCCCGGCGTAACCGTGGAAAGTGGCGCCCACATCCGCGCTTTTTCGCATCTAGAGGGCTGTCATGTGTCGCAAAATTGCGTTGTCGGCCCCTATGCCCGATTGCGCCCAGGCGCCGAGCTGGCCGACGGATCAAAGGTTGGCAACTTTGTTGAAATCAAAAATGCCCAAATCGGCGAGGGCGCCAAGGTCAACCATCTGTCTTATGTCGGCGACGCCGACATTGGTGACGCCGCCAACATTGGCGCAGGCACAATCACCTGCAACTATGACGGGGTTTTCAAGCATAGAACCGTTATTGGCAAGCGTGCCTTTATCGGATCAAACACGGCTCTGGTGGCCCCTGTCAGGGTCGGTGACGATGCGTTAACCGGCTCCGGTTCGGTGATTACATCGGACGTTCCGGATGGAGCCTTGGCGATTTCTCGCGCAAGACAGGAAAACAAGCCGGGTCTGGCCCTGCGCTTGATGACCAAACTTAAAAAGCAAAAAGCGGCCAAGGCCAAAGGGTAGTCATATGTGTGGTATCGTTGGAATTCTGGGCAACCATGAAGCGGCCCCAATTATTGTGGATGCGTTGAAACGACTGGAATACCGTGGCTATGACAGCGCCGGCATTGCCACGATCAACCACGGGGTGCTGGAACGGCGCCGCGCGATTGGCAAGCTGGTTAACCTGTCGGACTTGCTGGTCCATGAACCGCTGGCCGGAAAATCGGGGATCGGCCACACCCGCTGGGCCACGCATGGTGCGCCGACAGTTGTCAACGCCCACCCGCACCGCGCCGGATCGGTTGCGGTCGTGCACAACGGAATTATCGAGAACTATCAGATACTTCGCCAAGAAATGATCGCCCAAGGTGTAGAGTTTGAGACCGAGACCGACACGGAAACTGTTGTCAAACTCTGCATGCGCTATCTGGACCAGGGCCTGTCGCCGCGCGATGCCGTCGACCAGACGATCAAACGGCTCGAGGGCGCCTATGCCCTGTGCTTTTTGTTCGATGGTCACGATGATCTGCTGGTTGCGGCACGCAAGGGTTCACCGTTGGCAATCGGTCACGGAACGGGGGAAATGTTTGTCGGTTCCGACGCTATTGCTTTGGCTCCGATGACCTCAAAAATCAGCTATCTGGAAGAAGGCGACTGGGCGGTTATCACCCGCGACACGCTGGAAATTCGCGATGCGGCAGGAAATTTGGCCAACCGCGACGTGCGCAATATTCAAGTGGACGCGGCCAGCACCGACAAAGGTGTCTACAAACACTATATGGCCAAGGAAATCGCCGAGCAGCCTTCGGTTTTGGCCGACACCATTGCCCATTATGTCAGCCCCGACAAGTCCAGCATCGATCTGGGCACCGATGCACTGGATTTTTCCAAAATCAGCAACATCACCATGGTCGCCTGCGGCACTGCCTATCTGGCATGCGCCGTCGCAAAATACTGGTTCGAACAGATCGCCCGCATTCCGGTAGAAGTCGATATTGCATCGGAATTCCGCTATCGGGAGCCGCCGCAAAACCCGAATTCGCTGGCTATTTTCGTCAGCCAATCCGGTGAAACCGCCGATACGCTGGCGGCACTGCGCTATTGCACAGGCAATAACATCAAGACGTTGGCCGTTGTGAACGTGGCCGAGAGTTCGATCGCACGCGAGGCCGATATCGTCCTGCCGATCCACGCAGGTGTTGAAATCGGTGTGGCCTCGACCAAGGCGTTTTCCTGCCAGTTGGCAACCTTGGCGGCGACCGTCCTGTTGGCAGCCCAACAGACCGGCAAAACCGGTGGGCATGACCTTGCAGAGCTGATTGCCGCCTATCACGCCCTGCCCGGTGTCGTAAATCAGGCGCTGCTTGTTGAGGATGCGATTGCCGCTGTCAGCGCGGAATTGGCCACGGCCACGGACGCGCTGTTTTTGGGCCGCGGTGCTATGTTCCCACTGGCGCTCGAAGGCGCGTTAAAGCTCAAGGAAATCAGCTATATTCACGCCGAAGGCTATGCCAGTGGCGAATTGAAACACGGGCCTATCGCACTGGTCGACAAGGATATGCCGATCATTGTTCTGGCCCCCAAAGATGCCCTGTTCGACAAGACCGTCAGCAATATGCAAGAGGTCATGGCGCGTCAGGGTAAGGTTCTGTTGATTACCGACAACGAGGGCCTAAAGGCCGCTGGCGACGGCGTTTGGCGCAGTGTTGTCATGCCTGCCGTGCATCCGGTCTTTGCGCCGATCGTCTATGCGGTACCGGCGCAATTGCTGGCCTATCACGTCGCCGTGGCCAAGGGCACAGACGTCGATCAACCCCGCAATCTGGCCAAATCGGTGACGGTGGAGTGATCGCTATCGATCCAGAATTCGGGCACGAAATTCGGTTGGGGTATAGCCAGCAAAAGTTCGGAATGCCTTGTTGAAGGCGCTCAGCGAACTGTAGCCCGCTTGCAAGGCCACCTGCGCAACTTGATCATTGGTGTTGCTCAGCAACTCCAACGACCGGATCATCCGCATCCGGCGGAGCGATTGTTGCCAGGTCATTCCAACTTCTTCGACATAGTGGCGCAACAGCGTGCGTTCCGAAGTGTGGGTTGCGTTTGCAACATCGGACAGGACGATCTCTTCTGCCAAATTCTGTTCGGTGTATCTTATGGCTCGCAATATCCGATCGCTCTTGCCCATCGGCTGCCAGACATCCGACGGCAGGTCGGCCAGTTCAGTGCATGCCAATTCCAATGATCTGAAAAAGCTCTCGGCATAGAGGTCAAACTTTGTTGTTTCCGGGCCTCAGCGGCGGCAGTGAAAAATCATATCCCGGGTCAAGCTGGTCATTGTGAAAACTTTTGTGGCTTTTGGTGGCTTGGTGACAAAATCGGGACTGTACAACACTGAACAACAGGTGATCGGTTGGGCGATATCGATCATTATCGGCGTGTCGGCAGGTATCCAGGCCGCGAATGACGGTGGTAATGTCCAGCGGCGGCCGTCCTCTTCCAGCCGTACCGACCCCTTGATTGCATACATAAGATAGTGCCGGTCAAAAGTCAGTTCCGACCGCTCTTCGGGCGGAAATTCCTGATAAACGCAGAAGGCAGGTAATTCCAAATCAAAATCCTCTAGCTGTCTTGCGTCGCCACGAATGTAACGGGCGGTGCGGTCAAAATCGGCTTAAGCGATTGGATGAGATTAGCGAATTCCGGGCTATTCCGATAGGCCCCGAAGTCTTCGGCACTCTGCCAACGTTGAACAATCATCAAGGTCAAACTGTTCTGTGTATCCGCGAGGGTCTGATAGGCCAGACACCCTTGCATTGCTCGAATGGCATCTGATTCTTTTGCCAGCGCCGTCAGCGCGACGGACAATTGCTTTTCCGCAATTTGCACTTCTACGTTAACTATCTTCATTTGGTTTCCTTTTAAGTTTAGCCACATATCCCATGCTCAGGCGTGACGGAGGGCCGTCAGAGAACGAATGTTGTTCCACGTTCTCAAATCCATTCTTCTGTAGAAGTTGTAGAAATTCTTGCGGTGCAAACGCCCGGTATCCCCACTTCAATCGCAACAAATACGTACACCAATGCGGCTTGCTGACGACAAACACAATCTGGCCGTCACTGCTCAGCAACTTGCTCATGGACCGAAGAACTTTGCCGACATCATCCACATGTTCGATCAGATGAGCACAAAGGATCAGGTCATATTTCGGGCCATCAAAATCATAACTGGCGATATCTCCGACAATCGTTCGGGCCACCACGCCCTCTTGCTTTATCAAGGCCGCCGCCTGATCCAGCATTTCAGAACTGAGGTCCATCAAGTCGAGCGAAAACGCCAATGTATGTGTGCTCAACGCCAAGGAAAATCCGCCGGTTCCACAACCGGCATCAAGAACCCGAAGCGCATAACTGTCATCCCTGTTGCGGTGCAAATGGTCCAGATCAATGTTTTCCACCATCGCCTCATAAGCGTCCATAAAACCCAACTTACAAATAGAGTTGTGCCAAGAATTGGCGACATTACTGTACGCACGCGCCAAGCCTTCGAACGGGCTGTCACCTCGGTTTGCAATTTGTTCCATGTCTACTCCCTTGGTTTCTGAATACATCTTAACCACGCACCGGTTCGAAATCTCGCGCTGGTTCGCCAATTACCGGCTCCAAACCGCCAAAATTCCCGGAAAGCTATGATCATCCGTCTGCTGCTTTTCGGCGCCTAAACACTCGGATTTGCCTTGATTGACCGGCCCCCGCGCCCTAGGTTCCGTCAATGACCAATGCACCCAAACTGATCGACCCGTTTGCCCGCGCAATTACCTATCTGCGGGTGTCCGTAACCGACCGCTGTGATTTTCGCTGTGTTTATTGCATGTCGGAAAACATGACCTTTTTGCCCAAGAAAGAGCTGCTGAGCCTCGAAGAGCTGGACCGCATGTGTTCGCTCTTTATCGGGCTGGGGGTGGAAAAGCTGCGAATCACCGGTGGTGAGCCCTTGGTTCGTCGCGGAATTTTAGAGTTTTTTCAGGCAATGTCGCGCCATCTGGGCAGTGGTGCCTTAAAAGAGCTGACGCTGACCACAAACGGGTCGCAGTTGCGCAAATATGCAAAACAGCTGGTGGACTGCGGCGTCAAGCGGGTCAATGTATCGCTGGACACGCTGGATGAGCAGAAATTTGCAAAAATTACCCGCTGGGGACGTCTGGCACAGGTTTTGGACGGCATTGATGCAGCGCAGGACGCCGGGTTAAAAATCAAGATCAACGCTGTCGCGCTGAAAGGTGTCAACGACACCGAGTTGGAACATTTGGTCAGCTGGTGCGGGTCACGCGATATGGACCTGACTTTTATCGAAGTTATGCCGATGGGCGATATCGGCAATGAAAACCGGCTGGAACAATATTGGTCGCTTGACGATGTGCGCAAAGACATCGACGCATTCGCGCCCTTGGTGGATGTGCCTGACCAAACCGGCGGTCCGGCCCGCTATTGCCGGGTTACAAAAACCGGTCAGCGGATCGGCTTTATCACGCCACTGAGCCACAATTTTTGCGAATCGTGCAATCGGGTGCGCCTGACCTGTACCGGCCAGTTGTATCAATGTCTGGGCCAAGAGGATCAAGTGGATTTGCGAAAAGCGCTGCGCGATCACCCGGGAAACGACCAAGCTGTTGAGGCGGCTATTCACGCCGCGATCGCCAAAAAACCAAAAGGCCATGATTTCGACTATTCCCGACAAACAGTCGGCGGAGAAATGTCGCGTCATATGAGCCATACCGGCGGCTAAAACAGAACCGCCGTAAAAGTTAAAAAGGGAATCACTATGGCAAAAATTGTTAAAACTGACGCCCAATGGCGCGCGCAGCTGTCCGAGCTTGCCTACAAAGTCACGCTAAACTCCGGCACCGAACGTGCCGGTACGAATGACAATTTCCCAAAGTCTGCGGGCACGTTTCGCTGTGTTTGCTGTGATGCCCCGTTGTTTGACGCGGCCTCGAAATTTGACAGCGGTACCGGATGGCCGTCATTTTTTGCGCCGATTTCACCTCAGGCAGTGCTCGAAAATGACGACAGCAGCTGGTTCTCTAAACGCACAGAGATCGTCTGTGAAAACTGCGATGCGCATCTGGGCCACGTATTTTCAGACGGTCCACAGCCCACCGGATTGCGCTATTGCATGAACGGTGTCGCGCTGACGTTTAACGAGGCCAAGGCCAAGTAGGAGGCCGCGAATTGGCAACGGGGAAATTGTCGAGCACTGGAATGTTGTGCAAGTGACAGCCGATACCTTAAAAAACGACACCGCCCTGTTCTAGGGGCTTTGGGACCGCTGACGCGGGTTCGCGTGCCCCCGGGCCGCACCACATGCATTTCAGTGCGCTGACCCCCACAGACAACAGGCGTGGCCGACACCGCTCGCGCTGTTAAAGTTGGGGCTACAAAGCGTCCGACAAATTGAAATTTCCCAGACTGCCGATCAACTGTTGGATAAATCCGGGACCTTTGATCGGATTGTCGGTGATCCGTCTGGTCAGAACAACCACTTGGCCGTCCTGGAGGCCGTAGCGTTCGATATTGCTGACTATTCCGCGCTGGTCAAACGAGATCGCAACGATCTGGCGGTCAATTTCTTCGGGCGCGTGATAGGTCTCGTGCTTGACGCGACTGGCTATATAGTACCAACCATCGTCGCGCATCAGGGCCGCACTGGTCGGGCTGCCCAACGTTGCAAAAATTGATTCGCGGTTGTCCTTGCCGACAACAATGCTTGACAGGCTGTCTTCGTTGGGAACATAGCCATGCGACCGTATTTGCGGTGAACAGGCCAACAGGACACCCGCAGCCAGCGTCAAAACAGACATACGAACCGCAGTACCGAACTTTTGATCAACCATCACGCTATCCCACCCAATTCAACTATTTCCCCCCCCACATATCTTGCGCTTGTCCTACAATCAAACACCTTATAAAATTCAGACACGCCGACAAGCAAAAACCGAAGAGGACGATCCTGTGACTTCAACTACACTTCCTCGCAACACCGATGTCCGTGCTGTGCGCCTGGCCGATCTGAGCCAATCAGGGCCAACCGAGTTTGACATCACCTTTGCGCCGACAGACCTGTTGGACGCGCAGCAAACGCTTGAGCTGGTAAAGCTGACCAAAATGCGGTTCCGGGGCTGGCTGGCCCCCACTGGTGGCTCTGACTGGGAGCTAAAGGCCGAGGCCGGTGCATCCGTCGTGCAATCGTGCGTCCTGACATTGGCTCCGGTCAAAACCCGTATCGACGAAAAAATCTATCGATTGTTTCGCAAAGAAATGCCCGAGTTCGAAGACGGGTCGGTCAATGAAATGGTTCTGGAAGATTTCGAAGAGCCACTTGAGGCCGAGGTTGATTTGTTTTCGTTGGCGGTCGAGGCCGTGTCTCTGGCCTTGCCACCCTATCCCAGAGCAGACGGCGCCGAGCTTGAAAATGCGGTGTTTTCAGGCGACGGAGTGGCCCCAATGACCGATGAAGATGCGAAACCGTTTGCATCGCTGGCCGCTTTAAAGGATAACCTTTTGAAAGAATAATCTGCGGGTTGGAAAAAGAGCTTGCAGATACGTGAATAGTTTGTATTTTCGCGGCTCTTCTATACATGCGGAGACTCAGGTGTTTGGAATGATTTCTACACCTGTTTAGACGCGAAAATCAGGGCGATTGCCCGAACTTTGAGGTTGTGACATGGCTGTCCCTAAAAGCAAGATTACCCGCTCTCGTCGTGGCATGCGTCGTTCGCATGATGCATTGATCGCGGAAAACCCCAACGAGTGTGGTAACTGCGGCGAGTTGAAACGCCCGCACCACGTTTGCGGCGCCTGTGGGCACTATGACGATCGCGAAGTTGTCGCAGTGGCTGCCGACATCGATTTCGACGACGACGCCGCCTAGAAACTGGACGGAGGTGACACTGGATGACCGAAGACGTCATCGAAATCGGACCTCCTGCTGATCTTCGGACTGTGATTTCTGTTGATGCCATGGGAGGCGACCGAGGGGCCGCCGCCGTGGTAGGTGGCATGGCGTTGTCTGCCAAAATCAATCCCGAAATCCGGTTTATCGTTCATGGCAACGCGGTGCTGTTAAACCGTCTGATCGCCAAACGAAAAATGCTGTTGGGCAGATGCGAGGTCCGCCACACAGAAACTGTCATCGAAATGGACGAAAAACCCAGCCGCGCAATGCGCAGCGGCAAAGGGTCCAGCATGTGGAGCGCCATTGACGCGGTCCGTAACGGCGAAGCGACAGTTGCTGTGTCTTGCGGCAATACCGGCGCTTTGATGGCAATATCGATGGTCAGGCTGCGCCGCTTGCCCGGCGTCACCCGTCCGGCCATTGCAATCCTATGGCCGTCCAAAAACCCACAAAATTACAACGTCATGCTGGATGTCGGAGCCGACATCAAGGCCGAGGCCGAAGACCTGTTAAAATATGCTTTGATGGGCGCATCATATGCGCGCAATGGTCTGAGCGTTGCCAATCCGCGTATCGGTTTGCTGAATGTCGGAACCGAAGAGCACAAGGGTCGCGCCGAATTAAAAGAAGCGCATGAATTGATTGCAAAGGCCGCGATGACCAATGATTTTGTCTTCGCTGGCTTTGTCGAGGGTGGCGATATTCCATCAAACCGCGTTGATGTGATCGTCACCGACGGCTTTACCGGAAATGTCGCGCTCAAAACCGCCGAGGGCACCGCCAGTATGATCGGTGAATTCCTGCGCAATGCTTTCCGCCAAACCGCCATGTCACGGATAGGTGCGCTGTTTGCTTACGGCTCGATGAAACGTTTGCGGACCCGCATTGACCCGCGCCGCGTTAACGGCGGGGTGTTTTTGGGTCTGAACGGTACAGTCATAAAATCGCACGGCAGCGCCGACGCCACCGGAGTTTCGGCGGCGATCAAGCTTGCCTTCGTGCTGGCCCAATTGGGCTTTGCAGATAAAGTTGCCGCACGTGTTGCATCTGCTGTCACGCAAGGCAATGATGAGCAAAAATCGGACACATCCGAAGTTGGGGAAGAATGAAAACTCTGCGCGCAGTACCGGTCGGGATCGGCCATTACCTTCCTGATCGGGTGGTTGAAAATGCCGAATTCGAAAACTGGGTCGATACATCCGACGAGTGGATCCGCACCCGGTCGGGCATCGAGCGCCGGCATTTTGCCGCCGAAGGCCAGCTGACGTCGGACTTGGCCATTGCCGCGGCAAAAAATGCCCTGGAGGACGCCGGTCTGCAAGGGCGCGATATTGATGCGCTGGTGTTGGCAACCTCGACACCCGACCAGACCTTTCCGTCAACAGCGACCAAAGTTCAGGCAGCGCTTGATCTGGGACCCGGATTTGCATTTGATATCCAGGCCGTTTGCGCCGGCTTTGTCTTTGCCCTGGCCAATGCCAATGCCTTGATCGTATCGGGACAAGCCAAACGGGTTCTGATCATTGGCGCCGAAACATTTTCGCGGATCTTAAACTGGCAGGACCGCGCCACCAGTGTGCTGTTTGGCGACGGCGCAGGCGCGCTGATCCTCGAAGCCCGGGACGGCGCCGGCGACAATGCCGATCGTGGCATTCTGGCCTGCGAGCTGAAATCCGACGGTCGCTACAATGACCTGTTGTACGTTGACGGCGGCGTCTCCTCGACCCAAACCACCGGCACGCTGGTGATGGAAGGCAAAGAGGTCTTCAAACATGCAGTCACCAAATTGGCCGCAGCTGGCGAAGCCGCAATGGCCAAGGTCGGCGTGACCGAGGCCGACATCGACTGGATTGTGCCGCATCAGGCCAATCTGCGGATCATTACCAAGACCGCCAGCAAGATGGGCGTCCCGATGGATCGCGTTGTTGTAACCGTACAGGACCACGGAAACACCTCTGCTGCTTCTATCCCTCTGGCCCTGTCGGTGGGTAAGAAACGCGGCCAGATCAAGGAAAACGATCTGCTGCTGACAGAGGCAATTGGTGGCGGTTTGGCATGGGGAGCGGTTCTAATTCGCTGGTAATTTCCTTTTTTGCCTAGATTCCAAGCTGTTGTTGTTGACTCTGAATTCGATTCCCCAATATCCTCACTTGAAACGACAAGGGGAGAAGGACATGGCCGGAAATACATTGACGCGACTTGATCTGAGCGAGGCAGTATTTCGAGAGGTCGGGTTGTCCCGAAACGAGTCTGCCGATCTGGTAGAGAGCGTGCTGCAACATGTCTCGGATGCACTGGTGCGCGGCGAGAATGTCAAAATCTCCTCCTTTGGTACCTTTAACATCCGGGATAAAAATGCGCGCATGGGCCGCAATCCGAAAACCGGCGAAGAGGTTCCGATCAACCCGCGCCGTGTTCTGGCTTTTCGTCCGTCACATTTGATGAAAGACCGCGTCGCAGACGGAAATAAATCCTAATTGGGGCAGGCCATGAAAAAAGCGCCCGACGCCTTTCGCACCATCAGCGAAGTCTCTGAGTGGCTGGATACACCGGCCCATGTCCTGCGGTTTTGGGAGAGCAAGTTCTCGCAAATCAAACCGGTCAAACGTGCGGGCGGGCGCAGATATTATCGCCCCGATGACATGCGTTTGCTGGGCGGTATCAAAAAAATGCTGCACATTGATGGTCTGACGATCAAGGGCGCGCAAAAGGTGCTGCGCGAAAAGGGCGTAAAACATGTGGTGGCCCTGTCGCCGGATGTGACCGAGCCCGTAGCCGGGCAAAAATCCGATGTCGACGTTATGACAGACCAGATTACCAAGCCCGTAGCAGACGTTGCCAGCGCGCCGCCGGCACCATTGATGCTGGACCCTGCCAATATGGCCACGACCGAACCGGCCCCTGTTGCGACACCCGTAGCCGCTGAACCGATACCGGCCGCGGCGGCATTCTTTGCACCAGATCAGAAAAAACCAGATGATCGGGTCGGGACAACTGCGGCAGATGGCACCACAAAAGCACCAGCAGATAGGGCACAGGACATGACCAACATCGCAGCACCGTTAGACGCGGCACCATCAGAGGTCGGCGAATCCCAACCGGCTATTGACAGCGCAGCGCCAGCATCGGCCAAGACCGAAGATATCTCTGAGCTGTATGGCCGTCTGAAATCCCTGCGACGCCGGATGAAAGATGCCCAATAAGTGACTTTCGTATCTTTGTGCGTGCATTTGACAGCATTGCCGCTTGCACCGGTTTTATTCAAAGCTATAACAAGTCGAGTTTCGGGCTATAGCGCAGTTTGGTAGCGCGTTCGTCTGGGGGACGAGAGGTCGCAGGTTCGAATCCTGCTAGCCCGACCAAACCCCTGCCATGGTTCGCAAGAACCCTCCCCTTTGTCCCCGCGGAGAGTATATGCATCCATTAGGCCCCGGCGTTCTGCCATCCCGCATTATCAGCCAGATGATCACAAACGGCCAGATCCGTGTCACACAGGCGGTGCCTGACGGTCAGGTTCAGCCTGCCAGTCTGGATTTACGCTTGTCGAACAAGGCTTGGCGCGTTCGGGCCTCGTTTCTGCCCGGCCGGAACAATTCGGTCGCGGATCGTCTGGACGATTTCCAAATGCACGAGATTGACCTCTCGGGCGGCGCGGTTCTTGAAAAGGGCTGTGTTTATGTTGTGCCATTGATGGAGTCCCTTGCCCTGCCCGCGTCGGTAAATGCCGTGGCCAACGCCAAGAGCTCGACCGGTCGTCTGGATGTGCTGACCCGCTGTATCACTGACAACGGCATCGAGTTTGACCGGGTCGGCAACGGCTACACCGGCCCGCTCTATGCCGAGATCAGCCCACGGTCGTTTTCCGTTCTGGTGCGCCCGGGCATGCGGCTAAACCAGATACGGTTTCGCCACGGGAAATCCGAACTGAGTGACGCACAGTTGACGACACTGCACAGCGAGATCGGCTTGGTCAACGGACCTGCCCACATAGATAGCGGGCTGGGATTTAGCGTAGACTTGAAACTTGGCGACGACAATCTGGTCGGGTACCGGGCCAAACCGCACACCGGTTTGATTGATCTCGATCTGATCAACCATTATGAACCCTCCGAGTTTTGGGAGCCGGTCTATTCGGATCACGGTCGCATTATCCTCGATCCGGGTGCATTCTATATTCTGGTCAGTCGCGAGGCCGTGCATATCCCGCCAAACTGTGCCGCCGAAATGGCCCCCTATTTGGCGATGGTGGGCGAGTTTCGCGTGCATTACGCCGGTTTTTTTGACCCCGGATTCGGCCATGTACCGGCCGGTGGGCACGGATCACGCGGTGTTTTAGAAGTTCGATGCCACGAAGCCCCCTTTGCCTTGGAGCACGGACAAAGCGTTGGCAGGCTGGTGTATGAATACATGGCCGAGGTCCCGGATGTTCTTTATGGATCTGATCTGAAATCAAACTATCAGGGTCAGGGGCTAAAATTATCCAAACATTTCAAGCCTTACAGGCCCGCTGGATAAGACGTCTGGGCAAGGATAATCGCTGCAAAAACGTTGCCCCAAAGAGATAGTTGCAAAAGCAACGATCTATGCCTAGACTGGTCAAACAATGATCTGGGAGGCTCATATGAAATTTTCGTCCAAACTCGCAATGGCGACCGGGCTGGCACTTGTTTTGTCAACTGGCGTGTCGTTCGCGCAAGAATTCACGCTCCGTTGCCAGCACTTCATTTCGCCCAAAGGGGCGGTCCCTGCGGGTTTTATGACCCCTTGGGCCGAAAGAATTATGGAACAGAGCAATGGTCGCATCAAAGTGGAAATCTACCCCGGGATGCAACTGGGCGGCAAACCACCCGCGCTTTATGACCAGATCCGCGACGGTGTAATCGATTGTGGCTGGGCGCTGACCGGATATACGCCGGGACGGTTCCCCGAATCAGAAGCATTCGAGCTGCCGTTTATGACGTCAAACAACGCCGAGGCGACATCGAAGGCGACATGGGAGTATGCGGAAAAATACCTGATGGACCGGATGCAGGATGTTCACCTGATCGCCACCCATGTTCACGGACCGGGATATGTACACAAAAAGGGCGGCCCGATTACGTCGATTGCAGATTTCAAAGGTTTGAAGTTGCGCGGTCCTTCTCGACAGGCCAATGCGATGTTGGAATCGTTGGGTGCCACTCCTGTTGGCATGCCCGTTCCCGCCTTTCCTGAAAACCTGTCCAAAGGTGTCGTCGATGGTGGCGTGATCCCACTGGAAATCGTCCCGCCTTTGAAAATCCATGAACTGGCCGACAGCCACACCGTGGTTGGTGGAGATCGCGCGATGTACAACACTTTCTTCATCTGGGCGATGAACAACAATTCCTACAACCAACTGCCCGATGACTTAAAAGCGGTTATCGATGCCAATTCCGGGTTAGAAGCCTCTGGTATGGCTGGTCGTGCAATGGATCTTGGCGATGCGGCAGGCATGAAGGTTATTCAATCCACGGACAATGCCCTGACGGTTATGGACGACGCGACCACTGCCGAAATTCAAGCCATTGGCGCAAAACAAACTGCGGCCTGGATTGCCGAAATGGAGAGCAAGGGCCTGCCGGGACAGGCGATGGTTGACGACGTACGAGCAATGGTTGAAAAATATTCCCAGTAGTCCGACCAAGAAAACTGCGCTTCCGTCTTTGGCGGGAGCGCTGATCACCCCCATAACAGCGACACTTATTCGGTTGAACCCTTCAGGCGACAGGAAGCAATATGACAGTATTGATAGCCGGTGCCGGTATTGGCGGGTTGACGCTTGGCATATCTCTGCATCAAAACGGAATTCCCTTTAAAATCTTCGAGACAGTATCCGAGCTGCGCCCTTTGGGTGTTGGGATCAATCTGCAACCGCATGCGGTGCGCGAAATCTCGGAAATGGGATTGGCATCCGAATTGGAGGCCTGTGGCATTCGGACCAAAGACGTTGCTTACTATTCAGAATTTGGTAAACACATCTGGTCTGAGCTTCGTGGAACGTGGGCCGGCTATGGATGGCCGCAATATTCGCTGCACCGTGGTCGGTTCCAGATGATGCTGTATAACGCGTTGATCAGAATGGCAGGCCCCGAGTGCGTTGCACTGGGCCAGTGTGCAACCGGTGTTTCGTCAACGCCTGCCGGAGCAGTACTGCGCACTGCCGACAGGCTAACGCGAACCGAGACCGAACACACAGGTGCCATAGTCGTCGGCGCCGATGGCATCAATTCGACGCTGCGCGGAATTCTGGCGCCCAACGCACCAGGCCCGTGTTGGGGTGGCACGATCATGTGGCGCGGCACGACTGTCGCACCTGCTTTTCTGTCCGGGGCGTCCATGGCAATGGCCGGGCGCAAAGACATCAAGTTCGTCTGCTACCCCATAGAGAACCGCGCCGATGGCCAGGCACTGATCAACTGGATTTGTGACCTGACCCTGCCATCGGACCACCCTTGGAACAAACAGGACTGGAACCGCGCCGGCGTGCTGTCGGATTTTTTACCCCGTTTTGAAGACTGGCAATTTGACTGGCTGAATGTTCCGGCCACCATTCGCGCAGCCGACTCTGTTTACGAATTTCCCATGGTTGATCTGGATCCACTGGAACACTGGAGTTTTGGCCATGTCACACTGTTGGGCGATGCCGCACATGCCATGTATCCCATCGGATCAAACGGTGCATCGCAAGCAATACTGGATGCGCGCGTGCTGACCAGTTCGATTTTAGAATACGGTCAAACATCCGACGCGCTTCATCATTACGAGGCCGACCGTCGCCCTAAAACAGCTGCGATTGTGCGCGCCAACCGAGGCGACGGGCCTGACCGTATTCTCGACGAGGTCGCCGCGCGGGCCCCCAACGGGTTTGACGATATTGCCGACGTTATGACACTCGATGAGCGCAAGACTATCGCAAATAAATATAAGAGCATTGCAGGGTTTGATGTGGATGAGCTGAACGCGCGTCCGTCAATCCTGCAGTCAAGGAGTACTGCATGGGCATAGCCACCTCGCTGGAAAAACGTATCGAACCACAGTTGCGCAAACTGGCCAGATATCTGGTCTATGTTGGCGGCGTGGTACTGACCGGCATCGCTGTGCTGACGGTTGTATCCATCGTGGGACGATTGTTGGTCTTTGTCGGTCTGGGGCCCATACCGGGCGATTTTGAGCTGGTCGAAATGGGCTGCGGCGTGGCCATTTTTGCCTTTTTGCCCTGGTGCCAGTTGAACAGAGGCCACGTGAGCGTCGATGTTCTGTCCGACAGGTTTTCGGCGCCGGTCCAGCGGTTTTTGATTTTACTGGGCGATCTGGCAATATCTCTGATCGCGCTGGTGATCGTCTGGCGCATGTGGATGGGGATGGGGGAACGCGCGACTTGGTTCTCGCAGCCTGTGCGCGATTTTCTGGGATTTGGCTATAAACCGTTTTCGGCCGAAACAACCTTTATCCTCGGGATGCCACTTTGGATTGGCTATGCCGCCGCGATGTTGGGGGCGGCGCTGTTTGCCGTGATTGCGGTGTTTACGG
Organism: uncultured Myxococcota bacterium; assembly: GCA_964196455.1. Lineage (GTDB taxonomy): Bacteria > Pseudomonadota > Alphaproteobacteria > Rhodobacterales > Rhodobacteraceae > Amylibacter. Next base: position 60,440 of record CAXMUJ010000042.1, read on the forward strand.
TCTGGCGCTCGCTGAACGATCTTTTGGACCGGAGGGCACTGCCATGAGCGGTCTGGAAATTTCAATCGCCGGTTTTGTCCTGATGTTATTAGCAATATTCCTGCGTATGCCGATTGCCGCAGCCATGGCGATCACTGGATTTGTCGGCAGCTGGATCGTGCTGGGCAATCCGTTTGCCATTCTCAACCAAATGAAATCTCTGACTTATGACACTTTTGCCAGCTATTCCCTGTCGATCGTGCCGTTGTTTTTGCTGATGGGACAGTTTGCGACCAAATCCGGCATGTCCAGCGCCTTGTTCAGCGCGGCGTCTGATTGGCTAGGCCACCGCAAAGGCGGGCTGGCCATGGCCGCTGTCGGTGCCTGCGCCGGATTTGGCGCGGTTTGCGGCTCGTCCCTGGCGACCGCATCGACGATGGGTCAAGTTGCTTTGCCGGAAATGCGAAAACGCGGCTACTCCGACGCACTGGCCACGGGTGTATTGGCGGCAGGTGGCACATTGGGCATCTTGATACCGCCGTCGGTAATTTTGGTGATTTATGCCATTCTGACCGAACAGAACATTGTGAAAATGTTTGTAGCCGCCCTGATCCCGGGATTATTGGCGGCCGCTGGCTATATGCTTGCAGTGGCGGTTTACGTCCGGCTCAAACCGGATTCCGCCACAACATTGCCGCGAAAACCCATGCGCGAACGCATGCAGTCCCTGATCAAAGTCTGGCCAGTCATCGTCATATTCGGGCTGGTTATGGGGGGGATCGCCGCCGACTGGAATTGGTTTAAACCGGGCACACAAGCCCTGTTCAGCCCGACAGAGGGTGCCGCCGTCGGGGCTGTGGCCACCGGGCTCTATGGCCAGTGGACCGGTGGTTTAAATCGCACAACATTCATTGAGTGTATTCTGTCAACAGCATCGGCCAGCGGCATGATCTTTCTGATTATTCTGGGCGCACAGTTGTTCAACACCTTTCTGGCTTTTACCCAAACCCCACAGGCCTTGGCTGATTGGGTCAATGCCCAAGGCTTCACCCCGATTGTGGTTTTGCTGGTCATGCTGGGGTTTTATCTGGTGTTTGGCTGCGTCATGGACAGCTTGTCGATGATATTGCTGACCATTCCGATATTTTTTCCGATAATTGAGTCACTCGATTTCGGCATGACATCCGAGGAAACCGCAATCTGGTTCGGCATTCTGGCATTGATTGTGGTCGAGGTGGGGTTAATCACGCCGCCTGTTGGCATGAACTTGTTTATTATTCAGTCGATGGCCAAAGACATCCCGATCCAGCAGACCTATCGCGGCGTCATGCCGTTTTTGATCTCTGATCTGATCCGGGTTGTCGTGCTATTACTGATGCCGTCGATATCGCTCTATCTGGTCAGGATCATGTTTTAGCAGCAGAATTCTATTCGAACATGTCTTCCTGTTCAGCATCGTCATCGTCATTATCATCGGCGTCTTCATCGTCCAGCGCCGCATCGCCCGGTGGGGGTCGATTGTCCAGCAGACCTGAATCCCTAAGCTCTTTGACGCCCGGCAAGTCGCGCGCGCTCTCCAGTCCAAAATGATCCAGAAATTCCTGCGTGACGATAAAGGTCACAGGACGCCCGGGGGTCATCAGACGGCGTCCGAATTTAATCCAGTCCAGTTCCAGCAACAAATCAATCGTACCGCGTGACACAGATACGCCACGAATTTCTTCGATTTCCGCACGCGTTGTCGGCTGGTGATAGGCGATTATCGCCAGTGTTTCGATTGCCGCACGCGACAGTTTTCGGGTCTCGACACGTTCCCTTTGCATCAGAAACCCAAGATCGGGTGCCGTGCGAATGGCCCAGCCTTCACCGGCTCGAACCAGCCCGACGCCGCGCCCGGAATAGCGAATTCGTAGCGCTTCCAGCGCGACCGTCACGTCACTCCCAAACGGCAGCCGCTCGCTGATCTGTTTTTTGGTTTGAGGCTCTGCCGAGGCAAATAATATGGCCTCGACCATGCGCTCTTGCTCGGCCAGCGGTGGTGCCTCGAACAGTGTTTCGGTGGAAAAAGGGTCAGACATCTCCTACAGTCCTTTTGCGCAGCATGATCGGGGCGAACAATTCCGTTTGGCGAATTTCCATCTTGCCCGCCTTCACCAATTCCAGCGAGGCGGCAAACGTCGACGCCGTAGCGGATCGGCGAAACTTGGCGTCGCCTTGCCAGCCGTCGGGCAAAAACTGTTGCAACGCGCCCCACTCGATTGCGTGGCCAATCAAGGATTTCATCCGCTCCAGCGCCTGCTCTATTGTCCAGATTGCGTCGCGGTCCTGCAAATGCAGAGGCGCAAAACTATCTTTTGTTCGCGTCCGGGCATAGGCCTGCATCAAATCCAGAATTGTCGCTGTATACTTGACGGTTCTGCGATGCTCGACATCTTCGGGAATGCCCCGTGCAAAGAAATCACGGCCTTTGTGGTCCCGTGCCATCAGCCGCGCTGCGGATCTGCGCATTGCTTCCAACCGCTCCAGTTGAAACGCCAGATGCGCGGCCAACTCTTCGCCCGACGGGCCGGCCTCTGATGGGTCCGGTGGCAACAAGAGCCGCGATTTCAAAAAGGCCAGCCACGCCGCCATCACCAGGTAATCCGCGGCCAATTCAATGCGCAACTTCTTGGCCTTTTCAACAAATTTCAGATATTGCACCGCCAGATCAAGGACGGAAATTTTACGCAGGTCGACCTTTTGCGTGCGCGCCAAAGTCAACAACAAGTCCAACGGGCCCTCGTATCCGTCAACATCGACCACCAATGATTCGCGGCGGCGTTGTTCGGCCACATCGGTGTTGGCGGCATTATCGAACATATCTGTAACGCTGTCGTCAGGCATGTGAAACCTCTTTTGTTAAAGCTTTAAATTCGGTGAGGGCCGCGTCCAAATCAAATGGATCAGGGTCAATCCGTGCGGCCAGTGCCACATCCGCGCGGCGCAACGCATCCCCCGTCAGTTCCGGCGTCTGATCCAGTATTGGTGTCATTTCGGACGGATCGCCGTTGCAATGCAAGATCAGGTCGCACCCTGCTGTCAGCGCGCCTTTGGCACGCTCTCCAAAACTGCCGCTCAGCGCATGCATCGACAGGTCGTCGGTTATCAGCAGGCCGTCAAATCCGATCCGGTTCCGGATCAGATCAATGACCGCCGGCGACAGCGTGGCGCAGGCCTGTGGATCAATCGCGGAATAGACGATATGGGCAGTCATCGCCATCGGCAGATCAGCCAGCCGTGCAAACGGTGCAAAATCAACTTTGGTCAGGGTCGCCAGATCGGCCGCAACAACCGGCAGGTCGAGATGGCTGTCCATGTTGGCCCGCCCGTGGCCCGGTATATGCTTGATGATCGGCAAAACGCCGCCAGCCAGCAAGCCCTCTGAAACCGCGCGACCAATTTCGGCAACGGTATCGACATCGCGCCCGTAACAGCGGCTGGTGATAATGTCATGCGTATCGGGCTGCACGATGTCCAGCATCGGGGCGCAATTGACATCAATGCCCACGGCCCGCAATTCAGCAGCTATTATCCGATAGCGCAACACCATCGCCTGTCGCGCCGTTTGCCGGTCCAGTGTGCCCATTTGGATCAACGGATCGGTCCAATCGGTCCAATGTGGTGGGCGCAACCGAGCAACGCGACCACCTTCCTGATCAATCAGGATCGGCGCGTCGCGACCGACCGTATTGCGCAGTTCTGCCGTCAGGGCCCGTATTTGATCGGGCGTTTCGATGTTTCGCGCGAACAGGATAAATCCCCAAGGGTCGGCCTCTTTGAAAAACGCCACTTCATCGGCTGACAGACGAGGCCCCGAACAGCCAAATATCACTGCGCGTGCCATCAGCGCACCGCCACGGCGATACAGTCCAGCTTGCGCTGTTTTAGCGCCGTGCAAAAGGACTTGGAGGATTTCGCATTTTCAAATCCAACCGCACGCAACCGGTAGAACTTGTGCCCGCCGCTCTGTGCCGGTTGGATCACAAATTTCTTCGAGGCAAACAGATCGCTGTTGCGTCGCGATATCCGGGACCATTCAGACAGAGCCACATCGCGGCTGTCGTAAGCACCGATTTGTACCAGCCAAGACCCCAGTGCAACGTCTGATACTTCTTGTGGTTGGGCGCGCGCGGCAACTTCATTTGCCGCAGCCGCTTTTATCTCGGCTTTAATCTGAGCCGATTTGGCGGTGACTGTCTGTGTCGGGCGCGGTGGAGGAGCTGCGGCAACCAGTGGTGCGAACTTTGTACCCCGATTTATCTGCTCATCTTCCAGAAGTATCGCGGCCCGGGCTTTGGCGGCTTGCAACGCGGCGTCCTCGGCGGCCTTTCTGTCGGCCGCCTCTGCGGTCAGATCGGCATCGGTGACCACTCTTGCTATACCTGCCGACGTGTCAATCATCGAACCTTCTGGCACGTCGCGCACGGTGATTGTCACCGGACCCTCTTTGGCTTCGCGGTCTTCCAACTCTGTCGGCAATATTTTAGCAAGCGCCGGTGGCCGTGCAATTGCGGGCTTAACCTCTGCCTCCACTATATCTTTGATGCGCGGCTCTTCGGGCACGGCCTCGACTTGTTTGAGGGGGACGACCTGTTTTGGTACGGCAATATCTTGTGCCAACAACTCGCGCGGTGGCGGCGCCAGAACAACGCGTTCAGCCGGAGCCTGGGCGCTGCCATCAGACTGGACAGAATTAACAGCCAGCCCCGCATGAACAGATTGTGCGCCGCCGGGATCTTTGGGCAAGTCGCGGGCGGGGCCGGACATTGCTTTGATCACCGGGACTTCGTTGGGATCACGCTGCACCAGTTGCAAACCCCAAAACACCATGGCCGCCAGAACGCCCAGCGACACAAATGCGCTCAGCCAATGCACCAGCGCATTGCGTGGTTTTGCCGTCTGTTCGGGCGCAATCTGCCCGTGGGATTCGTCAAATTTGCCGTCTGGCATCGCTGTCGCCTCTCTTGGCACACATTATCTTGTATACCGCACTGCTCCAACCCCGAAATATGCCGTTATTGTCAAATTATCGCATTTCTTCCATCGGGGCCACACCCAGAATACCAAGACCGGCGGAAATCACAACGGCCACGGACCGGCACAGGGCAATTTTTGCACGCGATGCGGCTTCATTGTCCTCTTGCAGGAATCGCAATTCCGGGAATTCTTTGCCGCGATTCCACAAAGAGTGAAACTCTGACGACAACTCATAGAGATAAAACGCGACCCGATGCGGCTCGTGATGTTTGGCCGCCAATTCCAACAATCGCGGCCATTCTCCAATCTTTTTGGCGACCGCAAGTTCGGCAGGATGCGAGGCCAAAGTCAGGTCAGCGGCCCCAAGTGCGGCGTCAGTTACATCAAAACCCGCGGCCCGTGCCTTGCCCAGAACCGAACTAATCCGCGCATGGGCATATTGAACATAAAACACCGGATTGTCCTTGGATTGTTCTGTCACCTTGTCAAAATCAAAATCCAGCGGGGCATCATTTTTTCGTGTCAGCATGACAAACCGCGTCACGTCTGGTCCCACCTGATCCACGACATCGCGCAGGGTTACAAAGGTCCCTGCCCGCTTGGACATTTTGAACGGCTCGCCATTCTTGTACAATTTGACCAGTTGCGTCAGCTTGATATCCAGCGGCACGGTCCCACCCGACAATGCAGATACAGCGGCTTTCATGCGCTTGACATAGCCGCCATGATCGGCGCCAAAAACGTCGATCAATTCGTCAAATCCGCGCTGAACCTTGTCATAGTGATAGGCAATATCAGGCGCGAAATAGGTCCAGGCCCCATCTGATTTTTTCACCGGCCTGTCGACATCGTCACCGTGATCTGTGGATTTGAACAGAGTTTGGACACGCGGCTCCCAATCTTCGGGCATCTTGCCTTTGGGCGGCTCCAGCACGCCTTCATAGATCAAATCCTTGGACCCGAGATCGGCAATGGCACTCTCGATCCGGCCAGTTCCATAGAGCGATTTTTCGCTGTAAAACACATCCATGACAATGCCCAGCTGCTTGAGGTCGGCACGGATCAAATCCATCATGGCTTCGGTTGCATATTCGCGCAGATCCACCAGCCAAACTGACTCAGGCTGCCCGACCAGCGTATCGCCAAACTTTTCCTTCAGCGCCTCGCCCACGGCAATCAAATAGTCACCCGGATAGGTCCCGTCCTCGAAGGATACAGCCTGTCCGTTGGCCTCCAGATATCGCAAATATGCCGAACGGGCCAACACATCAACCTGCGCGCCGGCATCGTTGATATAGTATTCGCGCGTCACATTATAGCCGGAAAAATCCAGCAAACTGGCCAAAGCATCGCCAAAAACCGCGCCGCGTGTGTGTCCGACATGTAAAGGACCCGTAGGATTGGCCGAGACATATTCGACATTCACTTTGCGGTTTTGGCCAATATCGGACCGGCCAAAATCTGCGCCACGCGCCAGCGCATCGGGCAAAACTGACAACCACACAGCCGGATCAAGACGCAGGTTCAAAAAGCCCGGTCCGGCGACATCAGCCGCGGTAATCCGTGGATCGGAAATCAGCTTGTTGGCCAAAGCATCCGCAATATCGCGGGGCTTGGATTTGGCAGCTTTTGCCAAAACCATTGCCGCATTCGTGGCCATGTCACCGTGCAGGGCGTCGCGCGGTGGTTCGACCGTAACATTTGCGAAATCCAGCCCGGCCGGCAGCACTGCCTCGGCTTGCAGGGTTGTCAGACATTCGAGGACAAGGGTTTTGATATCGGCAAACAGGTTCATGGCATTTTCCAAAAAAAGGAGTTCGCTGCGATCTAGCACATGCCAATCAGTTCCTCTAGCCAAGAATGACGCAGATCAGGCTTTCAGGCTACAGACCCAGGCGCTCATGGCTGTCCAGCGCATAGCGATCGGTCATTCCGGCGATGTAATCCGATATCCGGCGCGCCTGTGCTGTCTGATCACCATCGCCGAGTGCCCAGTTGTCGGGCAAGAGCGCCGGATCGGACATAAAGCCGTTAAACAAGTCTGTGACAACCCGTGCCGTGCTTGCACGCATCTGTCTGACACTGTCGGCGCGATACATGTTGTCGAAAAGAAACCCGCGGATCACCTGCAAGTCGGACCAAATGTCCGCCGAGAATTGCACCATTGGCAGCCCCAATTCGCGGATATCCTGTGCGGTTTTGGGTTGGGTGCTGGCCAAACGGCGCTCACTTTCGGCTATAACATCATCGACCATCACACCAAAGACTCGGCGCAGCGCTTCGTGACGGCGCCGATCAGCGTCCAGATCGGGATACGCCCGATCAACCTGCGCAAAACAGTCGCCCACGATCGGCAAATGCATCAGGTCATTTGCTCCAAACAATCCCGCCCGCAACCCGTCATCCAGATCGTGGTTGTTGTAGGCGATATCATCTGCCAGTGCGGCAACTTGAGCCTCGGCACCGGCATATGTCGACAGCTCCAGATCATGGCGTGTGTTATAGTCGGCCAAAGCATAAGGCAGGGCGCCAACGACAGGGCCATTATGCTTGGCGATGCCTTCTAATGATTCCCAAGTCAGATTTAACCCGTCGAATTCCGCATAGTGCCGTTCCAAAGACGTCACAATTTTTATCGCCTGCGCATTGTGGTCAAAGCCACCGTAGGGCGCCATCGCTGTGGCCAGCGCATCTTCGCCGGTATGCCCAAATGGCGTGTGGCCCAAATCATGGGCCAATGCGACCGCTTCGGTAAGCTCGATATTCAGCCCCAAAACCTTGGCAATGGTTCGCGCAACCTGACCAACCTCGATTGTATGGGTCAGGCGGGTGCGAAAATGATCGCCCTCGTGTTCGACAAAAACTTGGGTCTTGTGTTTGAGCCGCCGAAACGCCGTGCAATGAATTATCCGGTCGCGATCGCGTTGAAATGCGGATCGGTGGTGGCTGGACTGCTCGCCCGTCAACCTGCCCCGTGAAATTTCGGGGTCGCATGCATAACTTGCAAGCATATGTTTTCGCCTTTGCCTTGTCGGGGCGTTGTCACCCGCTTATATTAAGGGAACCTACATCATATGGACCGAGATCAAAAGATGGACCTGACATTGCCACCCAAAGTGACCGACCGCGCATTTGCGCGCTTGGCAGAAATAAATGCAGACGCGCCAGCCTTGCAAGGATTGCGCGTGGCGGTCGAGGGCGGTGGTTGCTCGGGATTTCAGTACGAGATCAAACTGGACGATGCGCAAGGTAACGACGATCTGGTTTTGGAAAAGGACGGGCAGAAAGTGATGATCGACCCAGTTTCCTTGCCGTTTCTGTCCAATGCCGTGATTGATTTCACCGAGGAATTAATCGGTGCACGCTTTGTCATCGAAAATCCGAATGCTACGTCAAGCTGTGGGTGCGGCACCAGCTTTTCGATCTGACAGGATTGGCGGACGCGGATCATTGGCGAAATCACGCGGTTCCGTGTCTTCTAGGGGTTTGATCGGGGTGGCGGCAAAGTCCGCTGGATCAAACCGCCGGTACTGCAGGCGGCCAGCCAAATCCCAGTCGATCCGCTGGTTTATCAAATCCACGCTTTCAGAACAGAGATAGTCACGCCATTTTTCCTGACCATAGTAGGACTGAATTTCCGACAAACTGCGGTCCTGGTCCTTGGTGTGGACATGTGTTGGTTGCAAGTTGACCGCAGATATCCCGAAATGGGTTAGCGCCGCGCCGGCACTGGCGACCGGATCGGCGACAAAATCCTCAAACTGCATGAAAAACGTGGCAACACCACAGGATTTGGCCTGTTGCGAAAACCGCCGATAGGCCAATACTTTGGCCTGCCACAACGCCAAGACATCGGGCAACAGCTTGGCTGTGTTGTCCCGGTCTTGGGTTAGCCACGGGCGCGTGACAAAGCCCGATACATCCTCTGACCTGCGGCCGACAAGATGATAGGGACGCCGCGCCATTGATACGGCCCAGGAATAGGGGTTGCGAACCACAAAAATCACACTGGCGCCTTGGTGCCGGAAACAATCGTGCCATTCGGGCGCTGCATGTTTCCAGGTCAGGATCGGATCAGACACATGCCGGTCATTGTCACGCAGCGCATCGCGGTATAACTTGCGCCAAGCGCCCTTGAAATGCTTGTTAATCTGTTCGGACATCGCCGCGCGGCGTTTCTGATCACCAACGGCAACAGTGTTGGCCATCCGGATAGTTACGGCACCCGATGCGCGGTACATTTTAAGCAATGCCCGCGTACCGGTGTTGCGTTCACCGAATAGTTTTAACAGTGGCGGGGACATTGCGACTCCTGTCTTAATTTTATTTTAACAGCATCCCCGACAAGGGTTTATCTTAGGTTAACTTGCTTCTCTTCTTGCACTTCATCTGTTGATTTCGATAGGGTCACAAGTGCTACCCGACTTGCATGCCGACAAAGGACCGCCCATGAAAATTGCCTCGTTCAACATTAACGGGATCAAGGCCCGCCTGCCCGCGCTTTTGGATTGGCTGGAGACCAGTGCGCCAGACGTGGCTTTGCTTCAGGAAATCAAGTCTGTCGATGAAAACTTTCCCCGCGAGGCAATCGAGGACTTGGGGTACACTGTTGAAACTCATGGACAAAAAGGTTTCAACGGCGTGGCAATCCTGTCAAAGTATCCACTGGAAGATGTCACACGCGGCCTGCCCGGTGACGATGCCGACGAACAGGCCCGCTGGATAGAAGCGACCGTCATCGGCGACAAATCCGCTGTGCGTGTTTGCGGGCTGTATCTGCCCAATGGCAATCCGGTTCCGGGCCCCAAATACGACTATAAGCTCCGCTGGATGAAACGTCTAAAATCTCGCGCCGAGGCCTTGTTGGCCCAGGAAGAACCGTTCCTGATGGCGGGCGATTACAATGTTATCCCCCAACCAGAAGATTGCTGGGACACCAAGCCATGGCTGGATGATGCCTTGTTTTTACCTGCCAGCCGTGACGCCTATCGCGCCATTGTGAACCTTGGGTTTACCGAAGCCTTCCGGGCGCGAAACACGGCTGCAATGAACTATACATTTTGGGATTACCAAGCCGGTGCCTGGCCGAAAAACCACGGCATTCGCATCGATCATTTTCTATTGTCGCCCCCCTGTGCCGACATGCTGCGCGATTGCCAAATCGACCGCGACACCCGAAGCCGGGAAAAACCGTCCGACCATGTGCCTATTTGGGTGGAACTGGACGTCTAGATTTGTGCCGCCTGGTTTTGCGCGGTTGTGACATCGTGGGAATAGATCCAGTCATAGCGCCTGCGTATTAGAAAAGGCGCGAATTTTCCAACCAGATTGATACCGGCATGGGCAACTTTGCGCTGTACCGGGTTTTGAATATGGAACATGCGCCCGTTCGCGGCCGAGGCCCGCTGAACTGCGGTTGCGCGTGGTTTTCGAATGGCCTCAAACATTGCCAGTGCAGATTTGACATCCTCGGCACGTGCCAGACTGTCGGCCAGAACCCAGGCATCCTCGATCCCCATACAGGCGCCTTGCGCCAGAAACGGTAGCATCGGATGGGCCGCGTCGCCCAGAATAACCGTATTGCCATCCGACCAGCGCGTTAATGGTCGATGCGAAAACAGCCCCCAGAATATCGGCTCTTCTATCAGATCCAGAGTATTGGTGACATCGGAACACCAGCCGGCAAACTCGCGGCGCAAGTTCACCGGATCATCGCGGAAATTCCAACCCTCTTCGGTCCAGTTTTTACGCTCTGTAACGGCAACAACATTGATCAATTCGCCGCCGCGCAACGGATAGGTAACTACATGACGACCGGCGCCCACATAAACCCTTTGTTGAAACGCGCCCTGCAATTGCGGAAGATGCCGCGCCTCGACAATTCCGCGCCAGGCGGCCTGACCGGTAAAAACCGGTTCATCAACAGCCAGCAAATCAGAACACGCAGACGATCGGACACCATCCGCGGCAACAATCACATCAAACTCAAGCGGCTCGGATCCAGCTGTTGATATCCTGTACTTTCCAAAGGGGCCGACATTGATCTCGGCGCGACAGCCTAGCGTGACACCAATACCTGCAGCGCTCACGGCATCGGCCAACATGGTGATCAAATCCGCTCGGTGGAATAAATAATAGGGCAGCGCGGTATCGGTATTCATCGCAAGCCGCGCCAGATTGCGGTTGCTTGTGCCGTCGATCATCTGAACCGCAGTGGTCATAACCGGGTTGTCGGACTGTTGCGGCGCCAAGCCCAAAGCCTTTAGGACACACAACGCATTGGCACTAATCTGGATGCCGGCTCCGACTTCGGCCAGTTGCGCCGACTGTTCGAATATCGTGACCACGGCCCCCCTTTGCCGAAGCGCCAAAGCCGTTGTCAGGCCGGCAATGCCTGCTCCTATCACTGCAATTTTCAACTGATCTGTCCGCATCGGCACCTCAAACAAAAACACCGGACCTGTATGATCCGGTGTTCGGTAATTTTAGGTTAATTTTCCGCATCATCAACGGGTTCCATCATAAGTCTCAGTCGTCGCGATGGACTTTCTCTTTGCGCTCGTGACGCTCTTGTGATTCGAGTGACAAGACTGCAATCGGACGCGCATCCAGGCGTTTTAGCGAAATTGGCTCTCCGGTATCTTCACAATACCCATAGGATCCATCCTCGATCCGGCGCAATGCGGACTCAATCTTGGAGACCAGTTTACGTTCGCGATCTCGGGTTCGTAATTCCAACGCCCGATCGGTTTCCTCTGATGCACGGTCTGCGACATCCGGGATATTGCGAGCGCCTTCTTGCATCCCTTCGATGGTTTCGCGGCTGTCAGCGACAATGGAATTTTTCCACTCCGTTAATTTACGGCGAAAATATTCCAGCTGACGGTCGTTCATGAAAGGTTCATCCTCGGCTGGCCGGTAATCGGTAGCCAAAACTGCTTCTTCTTTCATTCCTGTCCTCATATCTTTCGGGCCAAACACAATCAAGAGTTTCAATTGAGCACCAAATAACTGCTTTCTGCAGGAATGTCATCACAAAGTTTCGCGACATTATCGGATCGACATTTTATACTATGCAAAGGTTGATAAAACGGGCGTAATAGTCTTGTACAGACCAATGATAGTATCAAAAACGGGTAGTTAGTCCAAAATGCAGATTGAAACCAAACTGGTTGTAACCAGCGATTATTCAAAATGGGCCGCTCTGTGGCAGAAATATCTGGAATTTTATGGATCGACTCGCCCCGACGACGTCTATCGGGAAACATGGTCGCGGATCATCGACCCCTCGCAAAAAATGCACAGTGCTTTGGCATTTGGAGACGGGCGCGCCGTTGGTCTGGTGAATTTCCTGTATCACAGTACTTTTTGGGACATCGAAGACCGCTGTTATCTGAATGATCTCTATGTCGATCCCGACATCAGGGGCAGCGGTATCGGAGCAAAACTAATCGCCTTGGCCCGCACCCATGCGAACAGTCAGGGCGTGGGGCATCTGTATTGGTTGACCGCGCAAGACAACGCACCGGCGCGCAGGCTTTATGACAAAGTTGCCACCAAGACCCCCTTTATCAAGTACGCCTGCCCATGATTTTTCGCGCCCATGCCCGCATCGCTCTGGTCTTGTTTTTGGCTCTGGCCGGCTGCGAGACGCCGCAAACCGGTACCGCTGACAAACCATTGCCCGCACCGATAGCCGAAACTCCGATGCGCCTGTTCAGCCCACCAAATCCCAGCATCGCGGTGCGCCGTTCCAATTCCGACATAGCCCGCGAGTTTCTCGACCTTAGCTTTGCCTTGGAGAACGGTCAGCAGTTGACGACGATGACCCGGTTTGAGGGTCCGGTGAAAATCAAATTCAACAGCATCGTACCAAAATATGCCGAGCACGACCTGAACCAGCTGGTTACCCGTTTGCGGACCGAAGCGCGGATCGACATTTCCCGTGTCGCCGGCGATCAACCTGCCAATATCATTGTCGAGACAGTGCCGGCGCCACAGATGGCCCGCATCGCGCCCACGGCTGCATGTTTTGTTGTCCCCAATGCCAGCAGCTGGGATAATTTTCGCAAAAACAGACGCAGCTTCCAAACCGATTGGGCCGTGATAATTCGCCGGACCCAAGTGGCTATTTTCCTGCCGGAAAATGTCCCCCCCCAAGAGTTCCGCGACTGTTTGCACGAAGAGATCGGTCAGGCGCTTGGCCCGTTGAACGATCTGTTCCGGCTGCGCGACAGCGTCTTTAACGACGACAATTTCAACCTGATTTTGCAACCGTTTGATATGTTGGTCCTGCGCGCATATTATTCACCGCAACTGCGCAACGGAATGACCAGAGCCCAAGTGGCAGGCCGTTTGCCTGCCCTTTTGGCGCGGCTGAACCCGGCCGGCGTGTCCGTGCCGTCCGACGCGCGTCCACCAACCAGCCGCGAATGGTCCAAACAAATCGGCATCGCCCTTGGCCGCAAAACCCCTGACCGACGCCGAATACTTGCCGCCACCCGTGCAATTGAAATCGCAGACTCTGAAAATTATGCCGACCACCGGATTGGATTTTCCTTCCTGGCCCGCGCCCGGGTCTCTGGCCAGTCTGACCCCGAACAGGCTGCGCATGATTTTGCGTCGGCCTATTCGATCTTTCGAACTGTTTTCGGCACAGACGACATCCACACGGCACAAGGCTCCGTGCAAATGACCTCTTTGGCCCTGTCGGCGGGCGCATATGGTGATGCGCTATTATTTGTCAACGCGTCAATCCCGGCGGCGCGCCGCGCCCAAGATGCAATCATGCTGTTCAGCCTGCTGGCGCTAAAGGCCGAGGCCCTGCGACGGACCGGAAAACCGGCCGAGGCCAGTAAACTGTTGGTCGAGGCGCGGGCTTGGGGAAAATATGGATTGCTTTCTGACCGCATTCTGTCCAGAAGGCTCAAGCAGATATCACAACTGCCGCCTGCGGCCAAAACCCCCGAAAGCTGACCCATGTTTCTAACTCCCGCATTTATCATTGGCGCACTCGTCGGCTGGTTTCGCGCCGGAAAACGCGGCGGCAATCGCTTGGACAAAGTTCAATACGCTGTGGCCCACGGTTTGGCTGTAATGCTGATCACGCTGATCCTTCTGCTTGCCGCTGGATGGTTGGGCCTGACATAGCACTTGGTCGGTTGCCATTGCCAAGCCGGTCTCGGCACACCATATCAAGAAGATGTTGAAATTCGCCCCAATCCTGTTGGCCATACTCTATGGTCTTGGCATGTACTGGTTTTCGGCCAAGCGGTTAGGCCGGGATCTGGACGCGCGCTCGACCCAGATGCGCGATCCCCGGCTCGAAGCCCTAGCCCGCCAAATGGCCGAGGCCCTGGACCTGAAAAAAATCAAAGTGCATATATTCGAAGTCGACCCGATCAACGGTTTGGCGGCCCCCGACGGGCGCATTTTCATCACCCGCGGCTTTTTTGACAAGTATCGCGCCGGCTCGGTCACCGCCGAAGAACTGGCCAGTGTTATCGCGCATGAACTGGGCCATGTCGCCCTTGGCCATTCAAGGCGCCGGATGATTGATTTCTCCGGACAGAACGCCATCCGCGTGGCTTTGAGCATGGTTCTTGGCCGGTTCATCCCGTTTTTTGGCGTCTATATCGCCAATGCGCTGGTCTCCGTGATCGCGGCGCGAATATCGCGAAATGACGAATACGAGGCAGATGCCTATGCCGCTGCCCTGTTGACCAAATCGGGGATTGGCACCAAGGGCCAAAAAACCCTGTTTCGCAAGCTCGAAGCCCTGACAGGTGCAACAGGTCAGCCGCTGGCGTGGATGATGAGCCACCCGAAAACAACCGAGCGGATCGCGGCAATCGAAGCTTTGGAACTCCAGTGGCGCCAAAGCCTGCACCGGGGCAGCTAGCCGGCCGTTCTCAGAAACTTGGCCAGACGTGGCAGCTGCGAGCGCTTCAAAAACGTCCGTTGATCCAGTTTGTGCTTCAAACTTGCCTCTGCCAGTGCCACCTGCTTGGCAACAAAACCGGTCATGGCTGCTAGATCGTGATGGGCAAATTCAAGCAGGAACAGATCAGGATGACGCACAGACACCCCGAAGTTCGAGACATTGCGTGTCGGAAAATCCCGCAAGTTGGCGGTTACCAATTCGCTGGACTGGCTCGCAATCGCGGCGGCCAATACATGTCGGTCATCGAGGTCGGGCAACCAGATCGCGTCCAGATTGATTGCCGAAGTATCAACAGACCCGTCTGGCCATTGCGCTAACATCAGCGCAATCTCGACGCCCGCATCGCTGTCTTTGCTGAGCGCGGCGCGGCGCCACTCTTCAAGGATCCGATCGGACCACAGAGGCGTAAAATATCCCGAGGAGGCCACGTCCAGCAGCAAACCGCGCAAACCGGTTGGAAACAGAACGCAGGCGTCCAGGACTACCCGCACTACAGCATCCGCAAGAATATCGACTTGAGATAGCCGCTTTCTGCCAGATGGGGGTGAACCGGGTGGTCCGATCCGGCCTGACCGGTGTGAACGATCTGAACCCGGCGACCTGCCTTGCCAATACCGCGCAGGCTGGCTGCACGAAACGCATCCAGCCCTGCGGCGTGCGAACAAGAACACAGCACCAGATACCCGCCATCATTTGTCAACTGTGCACCAAGCCGCGCAATCCGTTCATAGGCACGCAGACCAGCCTCTAGTGCCGGTTTTGCAGGGGCAAATGCCGGTGGGTCACAAACAACAAGATCAAACTTCCGATCCTCTGCCACCAATGCGGCCATTGTCTCGAACGCATCGCCTGTGCGCGTTGAAAACCGGTCAGAAAATCCAGACACTTCTGCACCCTGCGCTGCCAGATCAAGTGCCGCTTGCGACCCGTCAACTGCCAGAGCCGAATTTGCACCACCGGCCAACGCCGCAAGGGCAAAACCACCGACATGGCTAAACACGTCCAGAACATCACCGCCCTTACCCAGACGAGCGGCAAATGCCTGGTTTGCCCGTTGATCCAGAAACAAGCCGGTCTTTTGGCCCCCCAATACGTCGGCCATATAGGTGGCACCGTTCATCGTTACCGGAATGGGCCCGTCCAGCGCGCCCAACACAACTTCGGTCACATCGTCCAGACCATCAAGTTTGCGCGCGCGTCCCGATCCGTTTTTTACCACGGTTTTAGCACCCAGTTCTGTTGCCAGAACCTCTACGATATCGATCATCAGGACATCGGCCCAAGCCGCATTTGGCTGTACGGCAAACACGTCGCCAAACCGGTCGATAATCACGCCGGGCATCGTGTCGGCCTCGGCGTGGATCAGCCGGTAAAATGGCGCGTCGAAAATGGTATCGCGGTGGGCAGCCGCCGTTTTGATCTGCTGTGCGATCCAGTCCCGGTCAATTCGGGTCGTGCAATCCAAACTCAACACACGGCCCGAGATCTTGGACCCCGCGTTAAAGGCGACAATAGCCAGCGGCTGTCCGACATTGTCGTTCAACTGAACGATACTGCCAGATGCGATATTTCGGCTGCGCCGATCCATCACCAACTCGTTGGCAAAGACCCAGGGGAATCCGAACCGGATACGCTGAGGCGAGATTTTCGGAAGAAGTTTAATTTGCGGGTATGGTACAGGATCAGTCATTCCCCCCTGTACCCTGCCAATATCAAATAAGAAAGGGCCAAGTGAACTATGACCGACAAGCCCCTTGCCGGTCACAGAAAGCGATGATTTCTACAAGTTGTACCCGTAGAAACCATTTTCGGCGCCGCAAACACTCTGACAATGAACCCATTGATGATCACTTCACCTGACAAAAGATTCTGTCATAAACTCACTAACAAATACTCAATAATTACCGGCGGTTATGAAATTATCCCGATACTGCCAATCTAAAATTGATTAGCATGTTCAGAGTACGGGGGTTTTCGACAAAACAGTAGTGACAAAAATCACACTTTGCGTATATAGAACGCAACAAGCCAGATCAAATATCTCGACTTACGTCCGTCAAAATATTGGAAGAGAAGCCGGATTTGCCGCTGTTTTCAACCACTTAAACATGTATTCACCAACGGATCGGAAACATACAACGGTGGCTTCAGTCTCGGACTCGAGCCAGAATGCTGCGGCAACTTGCCCCAGCTCCGAACGCCGAATGACACCGGGAACAAAGGTATCCGCACCAACATCGGCAGGTGTTCCTTTGGCCAGAACATCACGAATCGGCTTTCCCGACAGGGAAAAAACCGCGCGCGCGTCCGATACATTCACCACAAGATGGTGTTCACCGGCCAGTGCTTTGCCCAGTTTTTTAACCAGCGCTTCGGCCTGATCATAGTTCACAATCAGCAACAATTCGTCCGGAGACATCCACGCGACGCGGCCCTTTGTGCCCTGTCTTATTTCCAAAACTGCCGGAACCGACAAGCCAACGGCGGACTTTATTGCTTTCTTGACCGGATCGCTGGACAGATCGCCGCGCAAAGTGACCATTCCCTGCACACCGGCTTCGGTTACTTTTATCGCACCGTTATAACTGGCACCGTCCAGAACGCTTTGAACATTAGACATTTTGTTGTTCTCCCTCGGGATCATAGAAGACCGGATCAACGATTTTGGCCTTTATAATACCGGCCCCCAGCGTCGGAAAGTCGATGACGTCGCCCATACGATCGGGACCATGCAATACCAGACCCATAGCGATAGACCGGTTCATTGTTGGCGAGAAATAAGATGATGTGACGCGCCCGACCATGGTTTTTATACCCGTGGGTCCGGTTGTGCCATCGGTGGCATAGGCTCCATCGGGCAGAACATCGGTGGGAATAACCGTTTCCAGACCCACCAGTTTCCACCGGTTCGGGTCAATCATATGACTGCGCTGTTGTGCCCGCTTACCCAAGAAATCCTCTTTCTTCTTGGACACCGCCCAACCCAGATTAAGGTCTTGCGGAATAATGGTGCCATCGGTTTCGTCACCGATCATGATGAAGCCTTTTTCAGCCCGCATAACGTGCAAGGCTTCGGTGCCGTAGGGCATGATGCCAAATTCGGCACGGACGCGCAGACATTTGTCCCAGAACGCGCGTCCTTGCGAAGCCGGCACTGCGATTTCGTAGGACAGTTCGCCCGAGAAGGAAATCCGGTACACCCGCGCCGGAATTCCGCCCAACTCGCCATCAGCAAAGCCCATGAACGACAGCGCCTCTTTGGACACGTCCATACCACCCAACTTTTCCAGAACCTTGCGGGCTTTGGGTCCGACAACTGCGATTTGGGCATACTGCTCGGTCAGGTTGGCGGTGTAAACTTTCAGGTCCCACCATTCGGTTTGCAGCCACTCTTCCATCCAGGCATGAATGCGATCGGAACCGCCCGAGGTTGTGTGACAGATGAATGTATCATCATCCACCCGCGCAACAACGCCGTCGTCGCTCAAAAACCCGTTTTCGGTACACATCAAACCATAGCGACACCGCCCCGGTTTCAGTGTCGACATCATATTGGTGTACATCAGGTCCAGAAATTTACCCGCATCCGGTCCTTTGACGACAATCTTGCCCAAGGTCGAGGCATCCAACAGCCCGACGTTTCGACGTGTGTTGAGAATCTCGCGCGTGACCGCATCCTTGACGCTCTCGTCTTTGCGCTGGATCGTGTAGGGGCGGCGCCAGTCTGCAACCGGTTCCCAAAAACCGCCATTGTCATCGAACCAGCCGTGGATGGGTGACTTGCGGATCGGTTTGAACAGCTCGCCACGTGCCGATCCGGCAATCGCCGCCAGTGATATCGGCTGATAGGGTGGGCGAAAAGTTGTCGTGCCAACCCGCGGTATATCAGAATTCAAACTGTCGGCCAAAATTGCCAATCCGTTGATATTAGATAATTTTCCCTGATCTGTTGCCATGCCCAAGGTGGTATAGCGCTTGGTGTGCTCGACGCTTGCATAGCCTTCGCGTGCCGCCAGTCGGACATCCGACACTTTGACATCGTTCTGGAAATCCAGAAAGGTTTTCATTTGCAACTTTAGGCTGGCACCCTGCGGCATGGACCACACCGGTACCAACGGGTCTTCGCCCAAGTTTGAGGCCTTGGGCCCTGCACCGGTCGCCGGTTTAAAACCGGCGCCTTTGGCGGCAGCGCGACCAGCGGTAACGGCATCCGTCACAGCAGACGCTGCATCCAGATAGCCGTTTGCGGTCCCCGCCACATGCAACATCCCGACACCGTCCGCGCCCAGAGGAGGACGGTCGGGATCAGGGCGGAACATAGCCTGATCCGTATCCCAATTCAGTTTGCCGCCGCAATGTGACCACAGATGAACAACGGGCGACCAGCCACCGGACATGGCCACGGCGTCGCAGGCGAGTTCTTCCAATACAGCGCCTTCGCCGGCCTGCGAGCACAGCGCCACACCGGTCACGCGCTTGTTTCCCTTAACCTTAGAGATTGCCATGCCGGTTTCCACCCGAATACCCAGATCGCGGGCCTCGTTGGGCAGCGCCCCGTTGGCTTCGGGCCGGGCGTCAATGATGACAGGCACCGTCAGACCAACACCCTTGAGCGCAATCGCCGTCCGATAAGCGTCGTCGTTGTTGGTGGCTATGACCACTCGGTCGCCAAGGCTGACCCCCCAAAGCGACAGGTAATCACGCACAGCACCGGCCAACATCACGCCCGGAACATCGTTGCCGGCAAATGAGAGCGGCCGTTCCAGCGCGCCGGTAGCAGTGACAATCCGTTTGGCACGTATCCGCCACAGACGGTGTCGCGGTGCGTCGCTGTCAGGCAGGTGATCTTTGACCCGTTGATAGGCCAATACATAGCCATGGTCATAGACGCCTGCGCCCATGCAGCGGTCAACAATCGTGACATTGCCCATCCCGTTCAGAACAACCAACGCCGCTGCAACCCAGTCGGCCGCGTCTTGGCCGTCAACCTGAACGCCGTCCACAATGGCCCGCCCGCCAAAGCCGGCGGTTTGCTCGACCAACAGAACTTTGGCACCAGACTTGCCGGCTTGCAACGCCGCTGTCAGACCGGCAATACCGCCGCCCACGACCATAACATCGGTGTGGGTATGGTAATGCTCGTATGTGTCCACATCTGCCATGGTAGGCGCGGACCCAAGACCCGCGGCCTTGCGGATGATAGGTTCAAAGACATGCTTCCACGCGGCGCGCGGATACATGAAGGTTTTGTAGTAAAATCCGGCCGGAAAGAACCGGGTCATCATCTTGTTGACCGCACCGATGTCGTATTCAAGCGAGGGCCAGGCATTTTGCGGCTGGGCCGTCAGCCCGTCAAACAATTCGGTCGTCGTGGCCCGCTGGTTCGGCTCGAACGTGCCGGCTTTGCCCAATCCAACCAGCGCATTGGGCTCTTCGGCACCGGAGGCAACAAGCCCGCGCGCGCGGTGATATTTGAAACTGCGCCCGACCAACATCTGGTCATTCGCCAACAGGGCCGAGGCAAGGGTATCGCCCTTAAATCCCTGTAAACGCTTGCCATTCCATCGAAACTCAATGGGCTGACTGCGGTCAAGTAATTGACCGCCGGATTGCAAGCGCGTGCTCATTTCACAAATCCTTCCCACTGAGGGCGTCGCTTTTTGATTTTTGCAATCAGCGCTTTGGGCGGTTCGTATGTTTGCGCCGAATAGGTGCCAAACACTTCTAATGTTGCGGTATCGCGGGCGGCGTGGAACCATTTTCCACAGCCGTATGAATGCCGCCAGCGTTCAAAATGCACGCCTCTGGCGTTTGAACGGTGGAACAAATAACCTTCGAAATCCGCGTCGGTCGAACTGGGACCAAAGCGTTGCAGATGGGCTTGGCCACCAGCGCTCAACTCGGTTTCGTCGGCGGCGACACCGCAGCACGGACACGTCAGGATCAGCATGGCCGGACCTGCATCAAAAATAGGTATGCAGTGCTGGATCGGGTCATTTCAACGCCTCCAGACAGGTCTCGAGAGCGGCCCGCGCAGCCCGCAATCCATCCAGTTCAACGGTCACGGCATCGCCTTGTTTTATCAGGTTCAGTTTCATCTCGGTCGCATTCTCGACATAGCTGTCAAAGCCGCTCAATTCTTCATCCGAGGTGAAAGGCAGGACAAAATCGCCTTTGGAAAACTCGACGGTGCGGCGCAGCTGAACCGTGCCGTCGAAGGTGATTTGTAAATCGTCTTCGGCCAGCGAGACCGCATCGTCATCGACATAACCCGCCACTTGCCAGCGGTCGCCGCCGAGGGTTTCAAACGTCGCATAAGATGCATCTGCTCCGTTGTCGCTGGCAAGGTTCAGCACTGCGAAACAGACATTGGATGCGGCCACGCGCGAGATTTGATAGTCGCCCGACTTGCCCACGATTTCTAGCAATTGTGCCTGTGCTGCTGCGGCAAAAAAGGTGCATGACACGGCCAAGGCCAGCGGACGGGAAAAGGTTAGTGGACGCATGATTTAGTCTCTTTTGTCATGTTGGATTTGAATATGGTATTCGTGGGCAAGCCGAATGACGGGCAAGTCTCAACCAGAGGCTCGTGCAGTACACCGCACCTGCAACCACCAAGGCCAATGAGCGGGTCGACCGCACAAGTACCTATGTTAGGTCTTTGCTTTTTGGTTTGTTGGTACTTGTCGCCGGATTTTATATCGGGCGCAGTTCCAAAGCTGGAATATCCACAGATCGCACCGCGTCGGGAAACGGCCGTGGTGTCATAGGCCAACATCAGTGTGCCACCCCGGCAGCAACGCTTTCGTCGATAAACCGGCCTTCGGCAAAACGGTTCAGCCCGAAAGGTGCAGCCAAATCGCCCGGCTCGCCCTTGGCGATGGTTTCGGCCATGGCCCAACCGGACCCCGGTATAGCTTTGAACCCGCCGGTACCCCAGCCTGCATTGATAAAACAGCCGCCCAACGGCGTTTTCGACAAGATCGGCGAGCGGTCGCCGGTGATATCGACAATGCCGCCCCACTGGCGCAGCATTTTCAGCCGTGAAATTATCGGAAAGGTCTCGACCAGAGCCCGCACGGTTTCCTCGATATGGTTGAATGACCCGCGTTGAGTATAGTTGTTGAATGCATCAGTACCGCCGCCGATGACCATTTCACCCTTGTCGGATTGTGACATATATCCGTGCACGGTGTTGGCCATTACCACCACATCCATGCAAGGCTTGATCGGCTCTGATACCAAGGCTTGCAGCGCCACAGACTCGACCGGCAACCGAAATCCGGCCATATCGGCCAGAACACTACAATGACCCGCAACCACCATGCCCAGCTTCTTGCAACCGATCGACCCTTTGGTGGTTTGAACGCCAGTGACCTGACCGTTTTTCTGGGACACGCCGGTGACTTCGCATTGCTGGATAATATCCATGCCCATGTCGGAACAGGCCCGCGCATAACCCCAGGCAACCGCATCGTGGCGCGCGGTGCCGCCGCGTTCCTGCCACAAGGCACCCAAAACCGGAAAACGCGGCCCGCTCAGCTCGATAATCGGACACAGGTATTTGACTTTTCCCGGTGTGATAAACTCGGTCTTGACGCCCTGCAGTGCGTTGGCGTGGGCGGTGCGTCGATATCCGCGCACCTCGTGTTCAGTCTGGGCCAGCATCATCACACCGCGTGGGCTGAACATAACATTATAGTTCAGGTCCTGTGACATTGTCTCGTATAACGAGCGCGCCTTTTCATAAATCGCGGCGGACGGGTCTTGCAAATAATTCGACCGGATAATTGTGGTATTACGACCGGTATTGCCACCACCCAGCCAGCCTTTTTCGATAACAGCCACATTGGTAATACCAAAGTTCTTGCCCAGATAGAACGCAGTTGCCAGACCATGACCGCCAGCGCCGACGATTATGACTTCGTATTCCTTTTTCGGCGGGCGCTCGGCCCAGGCCCGCTCCCACCCTTGATGGTAATTTGCCGCTTCTTTGGCGATGGCAAATGCAGAATAACGTTTCATCCAGTACTCCGTTTACTAGGCGGGATCACGCAATCACAAAGCTTGGACCCAAACAAGCCCGATGTTACTTCTTTTTGCCGTAAATCATGTCGGGATTTGGGCTGTTCAGCGGCAAATTCAAATCAAAACACGACACGCGATCAAAAACTGCCGCCTGTCGGGACGCGCGGGCAATGCGTGATCCGCTGCGGGTGGTCGCCCCGTCACGATGAGTTGCTTAATTGTTTACGTTATGGGGTTTTCGTGCGCGCCATCCTTGGATAACTAGGCGGTACGGGCCAGTTAAGTTGGCCCAGCGGATATCAAGAACGGAATTTACTATGTTTTGGCTTGTTGCCTTGGGAATGACAGCGGTGGTGCTCTGGATGATTGCGCGGCCTTTGTTGCGTGCTAGCCAAACTGCGCAGCCCGCAGCAGAGCAGGACCTACAGGTCTATAAGGACCAATTGACCGAGGTGGACCGCGATCTGGAACGCGGAGTGCTGAGCCCTGCTGAAGCACAGGGTGTTCGACTGGAGGTTTCGCGCCGGGTACTGGTCGCAGACAAACGATTGCAAACGCGCAGCGCCGGCAGTCATAGCCGACCTGTGGCCAACCGAATTGTTCTGGTTTTGGCGGCGCTTTTACTTGTGGGCGGAAGCACGGCGCTTTATCTGGTGATCGGCAATCCCGGCATGCCGGACCGGCCACTGGCCACCCGTCTGGCCGACGCACAGGCCCAACGCGATGCCCGCCCCGATCAGGCCGCCGCAGAAGCGCGCGCAGCTGTCGCCCCGGCAACACCGGAAAATGATGTGCCCGCAGACTATCTGGAACTGGTTGAAAAATTGCGCGCCGCACTGACAGAGCGGCCGACCGACGTCGAGGGCCACAGATTGTTGGCCTTGCACGAAGCGCGGCTGGGCGACTATGTCGCCGCCAGAAAGGCGCAAAGCACCGTTGTTGCGTTAAGATCAGACACCGCCAACGGCGAAGATTACACCGCGCTGGCCGAGTATATGATTTTCGCCGCCAACGGATATGTGTCGCCCGATGCCGAGGATGTGCTTGTCAAAGCGTTGCAACTGGCGCCCAAAACACCGCGTGCACGATATTTCTCGGGCTTGGCGCTATCCCAGAACGGCCGCGCCGACGTCGCCTACCGGATGTGGGTCGGTCTGTTGGAGGAAGGTCCCGAAGCGGCGCCGTGGATCGCGCCTATTCGGGCTCAGATCGGTTCTGTTGCCCGGGCGGCGGGCATTGACGTTACAGACACCAACCTGCCCGGACCGTCTGCGGATCAAATCCGTGGTGCCGAAGATTTAACTGCCCAGGACCGTCAGGACATGATCCGCGGCATGGTCAGCGGACTGGCTGACAGGCTGGCCACCCAAGGGGGATCAGCGGATGAATGGACCCGCCTGATCCGGGCTTACGGCGTGCTGGGCGAGCTGGATAAGGCCGCATTGATCTGGTCCGAGGCCCGCGAAACCTTTGCCCAAGATGCTGGCGCAATGAAGCTGTTGACCGAAGCGGCCCAAGATCTGGGGATCAACTGATGGCAATCTGTGAAACGATAGAAGAGTTTGCCGCATCTGTCGGCGCGCGCGCACCCTTGGCCGGGCTGGACCTTGGCGACAAAACCATTGGCGTGGCAATATCTGACGGGCTTTGGTCGGCGGCCACTCCGCGTGAAACCGTGCGGCGCAAGAAATTCGGCGTCGACGTGGACCGGCTGGATCAAATTTTCGCAGACGCTGGCGTCACCGGTATAATCCTGGGCCTGCCGCGCAACATGAATGGCTCCGAAGGGCCGCGATGCCAGAAAACCCGCGCTTTTGCCCGCAATTTGGCGGCACGGTGCGACTTGCCCATCGGCTATTGGGACGAGCGCCTGTCGACAGTTGCCGCGGAACGCGCCATGTTGGAGGCGGATATGTCGCGAAAGCGTCGCGCCGAGCTGATCGACCATGTGGCCGCCAGCTATATACTGCAAGGGGCGCTGGATCGCCTAAACCATCTGGAGCGCAGTGCATGAGCGACAGTGACGAGGTCTGGAAACGGTCAGAGATCGAAAGCCCGTGCATAAAAGTCTGTGTCACCCACCCCGACAGCGGCCTGTGTATGGGGTGTTACCGGTCGCGCGACGAAATCGCCGGCTGGTCGCGCATGACCCCCGAGGCACGCAAATCCACTATGGCAACATTGCCCGAACGCGCGCATCTGGTCAAAGGTAAGCGGCGCGGCGGACGGTTGCGCCGCGACGGCTGACCAAAACACCTGAATACCGCGACAATCCGGCAGCACTGCGCCGCGCCAAATACACAGATCTAGATGACAGGCGGCTTATTGGCTTCGACAGCGGTGACGCGTGTTTTTATCCTGCCAAATCCACAATTCGAGTGCCGGTTTGATCCTGATCAAAGTCCGCCCTGCCGCATCGGGGTATCACCTGTAATAGGAACACTTACAGGAGATCGAAATGACGCATACCCCCCACGAACTGGCCGAAGAGTTTCCGGCAGAATCCGACGCCATTCATGCGTTGAAACTGGTAGATGCACATTTCGCAAAGCTCTGCGATGAATACCATGTGATTAACCGCGATATTCACCGCGCCGAAACCAATGTCGAACCAACAGATGCGTTGCATGAACAAGAAATGCGCAAACTGCGGCTGTCATTGAAAGACCAGATATGGTCGGCGATGCAAGCGGCCAAAGCCCAGACCTAGCCCGATCCTGACAGACAAGCCAGAATAGGCCTAGACCGGGCAGTCATGCCACCGCGGCGACACTGTTTAAAAAAAATTCTCTAGAGCTTATCCTCTTTCCAAATTGTCATTCCGCCAGCCTGACACAGCTCGACGCGAACGACAAAACCGCATCCTCGGACTTGTTATCCAAGCACGGCACGGCGCAGCATATTGAAAGCTACGAGGATCAAAAACACTGCAAACACCCGTTTCAGCGGTTTAGGGTCCATCCAATGCGCCAGCTTGACACCCAACGGCGCGGTCAACAGCGTCATGCAGACCACAATCAGGAATGCCACAATATTGACCGATCCAACCGTAAAGGGCGGACGGCCCGCGTCAGGAACAGAGCTGAAGAGAAACAAGATGACCGAGGGCAGTGCGATCACAACGCCAAAGCCCGCAGCAGTCCCGACCGCCTTGTGAATTTTGATCCCGTGCAGCGTCATTACCGGCACGCCAAAGCTGCCACCGCCAATCCCCATAAGAACAGAGAGGAATCCGGTCACAAATGACAAAATACTCCGCTTTGGCCCAGTTGGCATTTTTGCGCCCAGCGTCCACGACGTTTTGCCGAACGCCATATACAACCCGATGATCAGAGCCAGACAGCCAAATACCATCACCAATGTGTCAGACCGCAGCCGGTTTGCCACAAGCACACCGATAACAGCTCCAAAAACAATGCCCGGCACCCAACTGCGCAGAATATCCCAGATTACAGCGCCTTTTTGGTGGTGGCTCAAGACCGAGCGTGACGACGTAAAAATGATTGTCGCCAAAGATGTCGCCAGACAGATTTGCATCAATTGCGAGTTGTCATAGCCCAGACCACTGAAAACATAGTAAAACGCAGGCACCAAAACGATACCACCGCCGACGCCCAGCAGACCGGCCAGTACACCCGCAAAGCCGCCAGCGACAAGCAGCAGCGCAAAAATGGGCATCAGTGTTGACAGTTCGGGCATGGTATCCTCTTGGCCTGCAAGTTCAGTATACTGATAGCGTTCGGGCCGGTCAGGTACCAGAAATTTATACAAGAAACGCCACTCGATTACAGACGCCGAGGGCGCGCCCCTGACGCCACGTCCCGTCGGGCTCTATAGTTTTTCCAAGACCAGAAACGTCATCATTCCCAAGGGCGGTAGCGGCTTTTGCATTTCAATCGAGAGCTCTTTCTCCTGCAAAACAGTCTCGATTTCAAAATCAGAGTGCCAGCCTATAATATTTGCAAACGGCGCTGTTATCCGCTCGATCAACGCCAGAAAACCATGTTTACGGACAAAGTGGTTGGTAATTACAACGCGCCCGCCCGGTTTGCACACCCGGGCAATTTCGGACATGACTTTTTCAGGGTCCGGCACGACCGACAGAACATGCATCGCCGCCACCGTGTCAAAATGATTGTCCGGAAAATCAAGCGCGCGGGCATCCATTTGGCGCAATTCCTTCACCTGATCCAAGCTCTGATTTTGAACCTTGTTTCGGGCCTTTTCGAGCATCTCTTCGCTAAAATCTATCCCGGTAACGCTCAGCTCGCGCTTGTAATATCGCAGTGCCAGACCGGTCCCAACCCCGACTTCCAACACTGTGCCGGACTGGCTGTTGATAAACGCCACACTCCGGCGCCGGCCAACATTTGTAATCGCGCCGAATGTTTTGTCATAGACCGGAGCCCAGCGTGCATAAGAACTTTGAACTGCTTTAATATCCACTTTATCAACCTTTGGTTTTTGAAGACGACCGTTTTGCCAACAGCGCCCAGACGACCATCGCGATGTACCCGAGGCACAGTACAACCAGTGTTATCCACGCAAACGTCAAAACCGCAGCGCCGACAAAGGCAAATCCGACGAGAAAATACTTGACGTTATCGCGCGAAACCCGCGTCGCCTTGAACGACCACGTCGGAATGCGGCTGATCATAAGCAGCCCAATGATCACCATATAAAGACAAACAACGACATCGGGCAAAAGCGATGCATCAGAGACCGCAAATGACAGAAACATCGGCAACATAACCAACAGCGCACCGGCAGGTGCAGGAACGCCAACAAAATACGGGCTATCGCAGTCTGCGTCATCGGCCTTGGAGCTGACATTAAATCGCGCCAGCCGGACCACGCAACAAATCGAAAAGACAAGCACCGACAACCATGCGCCGCTGCGCATATCCTGTAGTGCCCAGAAATAGAGCACCAAGGGCGGGGCCACGCCAAAATTGACGAAATCCGCAAGCGAATCCAGTTCTGCACCCATCTGGCTGTCGCTGCCCAACAGGCGCGCAAGCCGACCGTCCAGGCCATCCAGAACACAGGCGGCAAGAATAAGTTGTATCGCTAGAGTATGATTGCCCTGAACCCCAAACCGAATTGCGGACAAACCGGCGCAAATGGCAGCCACCGTCAGCATATTAGGCAGCAGTTGCATCAGCGCGATATCAGGGGTGGGCTTGTCGGACGGCTCTGTCATTGCGGTGTCTGGTCTGAACGGTCGGAAAAATCCAGTTCTGCCAGAACCGTTTCACCGGCAATCATTGTCTGGCCAATCTGCACGCGCGGCTCAACACCGTCGGGCAAATAGACATCAAGCCGCGACCCAAACCGTATCAAGCCAAACCTGTCGCCGCTGTGCAATTCCGCCCCGGGCTGAACAAAACAGACGATGCGTCTTGCGACCAGCCCTGCGATCTGAACAACCGCCAGATCGCGCCCGTCACGCATCCGAATTCGAAGACTGTTGCGCTCGTTGTCAACACTGGCTTTGTCCAGCGAGGCATTAAAAAACTTTCCCGGCCTATAGGCGACAGCGGTAATTTCCCCCGACACCGGCGTCCGGTTCACGTGACAGTTAAAAACATTCATAAACACGCTGACACGGGTCAACGGGACCGCCGCCATACCAAGTTCCGCAGGCGGCACGGCGGGCTCGATCAACGAAATCACGCCATCCGCAGGGCTGATGATCAGCCCGTCTTCGATCGGGGTCACCCGTTCTGGATCGCGAAAGAAGTAATAGCACCAAACGGTCAAGCCGACGCCAATCCAGCCCAAAACATCGGCAATCAGAAACAACCCAAGCGTTATAGCAGCAAAGATCGCCACAAATTTGATGCCTTCGGGATGCATTGGTTTGATGAATGTACCAAGCATTTGCATAGCGGCGCCTCCTGCCTATTATAAACAGACAGTCCTAGGTCGAATAATCCTGAATGCAAGGAGATATGGTCAGTTGCGACCTTCTGTAGCCCATTTACGGCTGCCACACGGCGATTGAATGCCTATTCCGACCTTGAAAAACTCTGAACCAAGACCCGCGACCGCGATCAGCCAGTATAGAGCGATCCTGTGGGCGTCGCCAGAAAATCGGCCAACGGGATGTCTTCCTGCTTTAAAAATCCGCTGTTGGGCAGTTTGCCTGCGCGCACCATTTCAATAATGGCCACGACCGATCCGGCAGTTGTCCAGGCGATGGCCGTGCGCGACTTTCCGGCAATCTCGATCGGGCGGTACCCGCGGACAAATTCCTTGCGCCGCAACTTGCCTTTAACGGTGCCTTCGGCTGCGACATGGACATAGACAACATCGTCCTGAACCGGTGGTTTGGCATTGACCAGAATTTCACCGGCTTCTTTGCGGCGCTCGCGCATCAACAGCTCGTGAAAAAAGAAGTTCATCTGTTTGACATGTCCGGGGTAGCGCATTGTTTTATAGTCAATATTATCCACTTTACCCAAATAAGTCTGGCACATCGTGCCCAAACCGCCCGACGTGGTAAACGCTTCCAACTTGACCCCGTCGATATAGATATCTTCGAGCCACTCCATCGCGGATACCCATTTGGTTTCTCCGCCCTCGATCACTTCGCAATCGTTGAGATACTCGTTCACGACACCTTCTGGCGACCAGTTGAAAGCATAGCCCATCAGGCCGGTAGGATTTTGCGGCAAGGCACCGACGCGCATTTTGCAGCTGCGGCATTCGTCCAGTGACGCGATCAAATCCGCACCGACAATTCCGACAAACCCCGGTGCCAAGCCGCATTGCGGCGCCATCAAACCCTTGGAAGTTTTGCTCAGCTCGATGATGGCTTTGGTCGTTGGCACGTCCTCGGTCAGATCGAAATAATGGATGCCCGCCTGATGCGCCAAAGCGGCCAGACGGGCGTTCAAATGATAAGGCAAACAGGACAGCACAGCGTCTTGGTCCGCGAATTCGGCGGCAATACCGTCTGACGCGCCGAGATCAATTGATTTGACCGCAAAAGCAAAGTCGGCGGAATTGACGCTCAGATCGATGCCCGTGACCTCAAAACCCGAACTGTGCAACAATTCCGATGCCAAAGTTCCGACTTTACCCAAGCCCAACACCGCAATTTTTTTCATGGCTATGCTCTTTTCTTTATCATGGCCCCCGCGAGACAGTTCCGCTGGACGGGGCCGGTGTCTAGATGTCGAACTTGATACCCTGTGCCAACGGTAACTCGCGGGAATAGTTTACAGTGTTGGTTTGACGTCGCATATAGGCCTTCCAGGCGTCAGAACCGCTCTCGCGTCCGCCGCCGGTTTCCTTTTCACCGCCAAAAGCACCACCGATTTCGGCCCCCGAAGGCCCAATGTTTACATTCGCAATTCCGCAATCAGACCCCGACGCAGACAAAAATGTCTCTGCCTCGCGCAGATCGGTTGTAAAGATGCACGACGACAGGCCCTGCGGCACGTCATTTTGCAGCGCGATTGCGGTTCCAAGATCGGTGTATTTCACCGCATACAAGATCGGCGCAAAGGTTTCGTGATGCATGATGGCGGACTGGTTCGGCATTTCCACGATGGCGGGTTTGACATAGGCCGCACCCGGAAATGTATCCCCCAGTGTTTGGCCGCCACCGTGAACGGTTCCACCCTCAGCGCGGGCCTGTTCCAGCGACACATCCATTGCCCACATGGCCCCCGTGTCGATAAGCGGTCCGATCAGGGTTTTTGCAGCCAACGGATCACCTATGGGCAAGGTTTCATAGGCCGTGATCAGGCGCGGGATCAATTGGTCATAAATCTCTTCGTGGACGATCAGGCGGCGCAACGACGTACAGCGCTGTCCAGCCGTCCCGACCGCGGAAAACACAATCGCGCGCAGGGCCATTTCCAGATCGGCAGAAGGCGCCACGATCATTGCATTGTTGCCACCCAGTTCCAAAATGGTCTTGCCCAGACGTTTCGACATATCGGTGGCCACAGCCTTGCCCATGGGCACCGAACCTGTTGCCGAAATGATCGCAACGTCGCGCGATGCGGTCAGCGCCTCGCCCAAATCACGGTCGCCGATCAGCGATTGTATCAGGCCATCGGGCGCGTCGGGACCAAAACGTTTCATCGCGCGGTCACAGATCACTTGTACCGCCAACTGGGTCAGGGGTGTTTTTTCGGACGGTTTGGCAATCACCGGATCGCCACAAACCAATGCCAGCGCCGCGTTCCAGCACCACGGGGCCACTGGAAAGTTGAAGGCGGTAATGACGCCAAGTGTTCCCAGAGGGTGCCATGTTTCGCGCATCGCGTGACCCGGTCGCTCGGAGGCAATCGTCAGACCGTAGAGCTGTCGTGACAGGCCCACCGCAAAATCGCAAATGTCGATCATTTCCTGAACTTCACCAAGTCCCTCTTGAAAAATCTTGCCGCATTCCAGTGTCACCAACCGACCGAGGTTTTGCTTTTCCGCACGCAGCTCTTCACCCAACAAGCGCACAAGTTCACCGCGACGCGGGCCGGGCACGTTGCGCCAAACCTTGAACGCAGCAGCGGCTTTGGCAATCATCGCATCGGCGTCGGCAACCGAATGGGTTTTGACATCTGCAATCACCGAGCCGTCGACAGGTGTTGTGACCTGCAATGCGCCACCGGTGGTTTGATCAGATGTCAGCCCGCAAGCTGTGAGTATATCCTGATGCGACATGGGGTTTCCCTTTTGGCTGTTTGGTTCATCATAGGTTTGATGGTGCGCAGCCCGTCAAGGACTGTTTCAACAATTCGGGTCGTTTTAACGGTTTCGCGAATTACGTCGCCGCGTCGGCACAGTGGCGCGCGACCAGTTCTTTGTACAATCCTTGAAGCCGGCGCGTCACCGGCCCTGCGCCAGACCGGTCGCCAATTCGTTTTCCGTCGATATCAGCCACCGGCGTTTGCGCACCAAACGTGCCGGTCAAAAAGGCCTCGTCGGCACCGTAAGCTTCGTACAGGCTGTAGTTTTTCTCAAAAACCTCAATGTCATTGGCACGGCACAGATCAATGACTTTCTGCCGCGTGACGCCGTTCATGCAATAGTCTCCGGTCGATGTCCAAACCGCCCCTTTACGAACGATAAAAAAGTTACAAGCATTCGTTGTATTCACAAATCCATTTGGGTCCAGCATCAGCCCCTCGTCGGCACCGGCCTGTTCAGCCTGCAAACAGGCAATGACGCAATTCAATTTGGAATGCGAGTTGAACTTGGCATCCTGGGACATCGGCAGGCCGCGCACTTGGGGCACCGTGGCCAGCCTGATACCGGCCTTGTGCAGGCTCTCGACCGGCTTTGAATGTTCCATAATGATGACGACAGTTGGTCCTGACCGGGACAGATGTGGATGTTGAAACGGTTTGGCTTTGGTTCCGCGCGTCACCATTAGACGACAATGAACGTCCGTGAACATGGCGTTCGCGGTCGCGGTTTGCTCCAAGGCGGCCAAAATGCCGGCCCGGTCCATCCCGATGTCCAGCGAGACCGCCTTGCAACTGTTAAACAACCGATCCATATGTTCGTCGAAAAACGCCCAGACCCCGTTGTACAGGCGCATCCCCTCCCACATGCCGTCGCCCAGCATAAAACCACTGTCATAAACAGATACTTTGGCCTCGTGGCGCGGCACAATCGCACCGTTAACGTAGATCAGAATATTCTGGTTGCGGGCATCTTCTTCGGCGTCATGGGTGGACAGGCTGGTCGGCGTGTTTTGGGTCATGTTACAGGTCCAATGGCTTGTTCGGGGTGGGTTTCATCACCCGTTCACGTGACACTGTGTGCAATCGGATCGGTTTTGACCAGAATAAATTTCCCGAGCTATGTAACCGTAGTCCTAGGCGTCGCGTTTGGCGATCCAATCATGGTCCGGATCATTTTCAAACCGCCACTTGCGCAGCGGTCCCGCCATGACATTCAGGTAATATAACTCGTAGCCATAGGGCGCGCCGCAAGGATGGTGCCCACGCGGCACCAATACAACATCGCCGTTTTTCACCGCCATGGTTTCATCCAGCGTGCCGTCTTCGGTATAGACCCGCTGGACCGCGAACCCCTGCTCCGGGTTCAAACGGTGGTAGTAGGTTTCCTCCAGATAGGTCATATCTGGAAAGTCGTCTTCGTCGTGCCGGTGGCTGGGATAAGATGACCAGTTGCCCGATGGCGTGAACACTTCGGTCACCAGCAGGCTGCTGGCGACATCGCGGTCTTCCATTGCTATATTGTTGATAAACCGTGTGTTTTGGCCTTTTCCGCGCGGCGTTAACTCAATTCCCTGCGGCCCGAGCTGTTGCGTCTGATAGCCACCAAGATCAGGTGCAGAACACACCGCCAAAACACACTCTGTGGTCGCGGTCGCCTGCCAACTACTGTTTCCCTGAACATAGACGCAATGTGGCGCAGTCTTTTCAAAGACCGACATACGGTCGCCAATCTCGCCGAAATCCTGACCACTGGCTGTAACCTCTGCCTTGCCCTCGACCAGCACCAGAATAACCTCGCGATCCCCGGTCGGCTCCAGCGCCTGTTCGCCCGCAGCCAGATAATGCAGTGAAAACCCGACATAGCCCCAACCGGCGGATTGCGGCGTGATATCATGCACTTTACCGCGATGACCTGTGGGTTTTCTAAGCAAATCAGTCATCGCGCAATCCTTGGTTATGACAGCCCACCCGGGGCATCTGCACACCTATGCCATGCACGGATATAAATTGAAAGCAACGGACCACCTGCCCCTGCGTCATCGGTCTAGCGCATGACAAACGGGTCCGGGATCGGGTCGTCAGACGTGCGCAACCAAACCGTTTTGGTCTTGGTATAATCCAATGCAGCCTGAAGCCCGCCTTCGCGGCCGTGGCCCGACAAACCGTGCCCGCCAAAGGCTGCTATCGGGCTGACGGCGCGGTACGTATTGACCCAGACAATCCCCGCTTGCAGGCCCCGCACCATTCGGTGTGCCCGCGACAGGTTTTGCGTAAACACACCAGAGGCCAATCCAAAAGCTGTATCATTTGCCAGCGCCAACGCTTGTTCCTCTGTGTCAAATGTCAAAACCGACAGAACTGGTCCGAAAAATTCGGTGCTCAAACACGCCGCATCCGGGGCATCGGTGCAATCTAGAATTGTCGGTGGAAAATAGAAGCCGTCACGCGGTATCCGGGCCCCACCCACGACCAAGCGCGCACCCTGCAAGATCGAGGTCGCGATGACCGATTGCGCGTGGTCCGATTGTGCCAAGGTGCACAGCGGACCAACTTCGGTTGCCATGTCGTCTGGCGCGCCGATCACGATCGCCCGCGCTTTGGCTACCAGCCGGTCCAGAAACGCATCCTTGATCCCACGGGCGATAATCAGCCTCGATCCGGCAACACAGCTTTGGCCGCTGGCTGCGAAAATTCCCGATATCTGAGCGTTCACCGCGCTGTCGATATCCGCATCATCAAAGACAATAACCGGCGACTTGCCACCCAATTCCAACGAGACAGACGCCAGATTTTCCGCGGTGTTTCGCACAATATGACGGGCGGTATCCGGCCCTCCGGTAAAGGCCACGTGGGCCACCTTGGGGTGCGAGGTTAAAACCGTTCCACACGCGCCGGCAAAGCCTGTCAGAATATTCACGACACCGGCGGGAAACCCGGCCGCGTCGACCAAACGGGCAAATTCCAGCAACGGTGCAGGGGCAATCTCGGAGGCTTTTAAAACCACTGTACATCCAGCAGCCAGGGCCGGTCCCAGCTTAACCGCCGACAGGAACAGTTGCGAATTCCACGGCACGACTGCCGCCACAACCCCGATCGGTTCACGGCGCAGCCAAACTTCCATATCTGGTTTGTCGATTGGCAGATGGCTGCCCTCGATTTTATCCGCAAGCCCGGCGTAATAGCGGTAATAATCCGCGACATAGGCAATCTGGGCGCTGGTTTCACGGATGATCTTGCCGGTATCACGGGTCTCTATCTCGGCCAGTTTTTCAGCATTTTCCTGCACCAGATCGGCAAGACGATACAACAGCTTGCCCCGCGCCGTCGGCGTTAAACCTGCCCAGTGAGGTGATGACAACGCGCGATCAGCTGCGTCAACCGCGCGGTTTACATCCGCTGCGCGACTTTCCGGCATCATGGCCCAAGCGATGCCGGTGGCGGGGTCTATGCTCTCGAATTGGGCGCTGCCATTATCAAACTGCCCGTCTATATAGTGTTGAAATTGCTTCATTTTATCCTCAGTCAAAGGCTGGCATGACTTGGGTGACAAAGCGCTCCAGCGACGCCTTCTTGCGCTCGAAACTCATGCCACTGTCAATCCAGAACGAATACTGGTCATAGCCCATTGCCTCGTATGTCTTCAGGCGCGCAATCACGTCCGCCGGTGTGGCGATCACTTTATCGCGCAACATTGCCTCGGCGCTGTAGAAGGGGTGTGCATCGATTTCAGCGTCGCTCAGCGGGTCGATCAAACCTTGCGAAACCGATCGCTCATTTTTGAACCACGCTCCAAAGTAGCAATAGAATTTGTTGATCTCTTCTGCGGCCAGTTGCGCATCCTCAACGCTGTCGGCCACATAAGTATGGTTCAACAACATGATTTCCGGGCGCGGGATGTCGGGGTTTTTGGCGCAGGCGTCTTTGAACCGGTCCATCAAACTTGTGATTTCACCGTCACCCATCCACAACGGTGTCACTTGGACATTACACCCGTTTGCAACCGCAAATTCATGGCTGCTGGGATCACGCGCCGCCACCCAGATCGGCGGGTGTGGATCCTGAACCGGTTTTGGCGAAGAGCTGGTTGCCGGAAACTGCCAAAATTCGCCGTCATGAGCATAGTCGCCTTGCCACAAATTTTGCACGGCAGGTATTAACTCGCGCATGCGCTGCCCTGCCCCCCAGGCATCCAGACCCGGCACCATACGTTCATATTCATAGCTGTAGGCGCCGCGAGCAATCCCCAAATCCAACCGGCCATCCATTATGATATCCGCCATTGCCGCCTCGCCTGCCAGCCGGATCGGATGCCAAAACGGAGCAATCACCGTACCAGTGCCCAAGCGCACGTTTTTTGTGCGCCGAGCCAGATCAACCAGACTGATGAACGGGTTCGGCGAAATGGTGAAATTCATCGCGTGATGTTCGCCGGTCCAGATCGCATGCATGCCTCCGGTGTCGGCGATCTCACACAGTTCCAGAAATTCTGCGTAGAGTTTGGATTGGTTTTCGTCCGCCGAAATGCGTTCCAGATGGATAAAAAGTGAAAACTTCATCGTTAGTCGTCCTAGTGCTGTTTTATCGATCCTGTTGGATGGACTTCGCCGTCGTCTTGATTGCCAAAATACACCCCATAGTTGCCCATGCGGCTTTCGCGCGCGAAACGGGCCAACATCTTGCGACGTGAGCCTTCGGCAATCCGGGCCAAACTGGCCGCGTCCAGGACTGTAAATTCACCTTGCGATGGGGCGCCGCCTTCGGCCTGACACAGAAAACAAATATGCTGGCACTTTCGTTCGGTGTCTTCGAATACCGAATAGACAAAACCCGGAGATGCGCGAACTCCGCAATTTGCGATAACACTCCGCAGCGCTGCGATTGCGCCGCCCTTGCCGATCCTGGCATCCGGCAATGATAGCTTGGCATCAGGCAATGACAGCCCACCGGAGCCGTCATTTTGCAACAACACTTTTCCGTCGCGTTCAATCAGCGCCGAAACAACGATATCATTGCGTCCTGACAGCAACTCTGCCTCGCGTGCGGCTGTTATATACGCTCCTCTGGCATAGCCCAGACCGGGCGCTGTCGAGGTGTCAAAGGCTTCGACCTTGCCAATCAGGATCACATGGTCGCCCGCGTCGATCATATTGTGCTTGGAGCAATCAAACCATGCGGACACCCCGTCTAAGATCGGTGATCCATTGGGACCGTTCTGCCACGCGCAGGCGGAAAACCGGTCGTCTACCGGTCGTGCAAAGGTGTTCGAGACATCTTTTTGATTCTCCGACAGGACGTTTACGGCAAATCCGGATGCTGTTGTCAAAGCTGCGTAATTGCTGGAACTATTGGCCAAACAGATCAACAGCAACGGCGGGTCCAGCGACACGCTGGCAAAAGAATTAGCCGTGAACCCGATAGGCATTCCCGCTGCATCATACGCGGTTACAACTGTGACCCCTGTCAAAAATGTACCAAAGGCGTTGCGCAGGGCGCGTGGATCAATCTGTTTCATTCCTACTCCTGTGTGCTCACGGGCTGTGCCAGCCAGTCTGACAAATGCCCGTTCACTGTGTCCGGATCCGTCAAATTTACCATGTGGCGGTGACCGTCCAGTATGACCACTTTACCACGTTGTGCCGCCTGCGCCAGATCGCGTGACATTTGCGATGTCGAATTTGGATCGTCGGCTCCGGTCAGTGCCAAAACCGGACATTGCACCTGCGCCCAGCCATCGGCATAGGTTCTGTCGCCCTCTGCAAAAGCACCATAGGCAGTGGCGTAGCCGTCGGGGTCGACCTCCGACAACCAGCGGGCAACATTGGCGCGCGCGACGCGCTCGGGTGGTGTATCCCTAAACCATCGGTCCAAAGGCGTCACCAGATCGTGGGACCCCTGCGAAATATCGCGCGCGCGTTGCTCTACAGCGGCCCGTGCGGCAGGTGTGCGACGATGGACTGCATTCAAAACCGCAACCCGGCGGATCATGTCAGGTTCAGTTATGGCGATGCCACCGGCAATCAGGGCGCCCATGGAATGGCCTGCCACATTGACAGGCCCCAGCCCCAGCGCATTCACCACAGACCTGAACCAGTCAACAAAGTCCGGCAATGCCGCCCCGCGGGCCAATGCATCGCTGTCGCCGTGGCCGGGCATATCGACCGCAACGACGTGGTGGGTTTGTGACAACGCTGTTATTTGCGGTGCCCATGCCGCCGCGCACATTCCAACGCCGTGGATCAAAACCAAGGGTTCGCCCTGACCGGCAGACCGGACAGATACACAGCCAAATGGGTCAGACAGCTGCAGGATTGTCGGCGTCATGGCCCAACTCCTTTAGGTCTTGGTAGCGGTCGCCAATGCGATGATGTGGCCGGCCGCCAATGGATGCGCCCAGCGCTATTGCAATCTCGTCAGGTGCGGGCGCATCGGCCACCGAGAGCTGGATGGTCAAATAATGCGACCGACGCCCGCCGTCGTTTTTATCCATTAGCGGGATCATAATCGGTGCATTCGCCGGACCGCGTGTATTGCAAAAGGCCAGATAGGATTTGGCCCCGACAGCATTGCGGTAGTGATTGCCAAAGCGCAACGTATGGATCAGCGCCGAGCCGTGCTCTATTTCGCCGTTCACCCCGACCACAGCCGATTTGCCATAGGCCTCGACCGCATCACCACCGCCGGCGGCCTCCAGCACCATGCGCGTCAACAATTCACCCAGCGGTGCAGCACACTCAGCAATGGCCGGACGTAGATCCTCAACAAAACCCAGTCCGGCCCAAGGGTTTTTCAAAATGGCAACGGCTGCGATTAGTTTCAAAGGAATGCTTGCCGCCTTGCCGCCCTCAATGAACGTGCTTTCTACATGTAGTAATGTTTTACGTATCTCGGCTGGCATCGCAGAACTCTCCACTGGAATTTACAGTTTCATCTTATGGTATACCATAGTACAGTATGTCAATATTTTCTTGCTTCCCGAGCCTGCGAATGATAGTTGGATTTGATGAATGACAATTTGCACTCAACCCTAAAAGTTGCACAACCACCTGAAACTCTAAGGGAAATTGTGCAAAGAAGATTAAGGAATGCGATCATCGAAGGCCATTTTAAGCCCGGTGATCGTCTGGTCGAGCGACCGCTATGTGATCAGCTTGGTGTCAGCCGCACCGTCATTCGCGAAACGATACGGTTTCTCGAAGCAGAGGGATTGGTCTCGAACCTGCCCAACAGAGGGCCCATTGTGGCCAGGATGAGCCGCGACGAAGCCGCGCAAATCTATAGCATCCGCAGACTGTTTGAATCCAGAGCTGCCGCTGCTTGTGCTGTGTCGCTGACACCCGATTTGAGCCGCCGCCTAACCAGTGCGCTGTCTCATCTGGGATCGTCATACAAAGCCGGATCATCCAGCGCATTGCTGGGAGCAACGACCGACTTTTACGAGGTGATTTTCCAAGCAGCCGGCCACAGCATCGCTTGGGAAGTCGTACAACGATTGAACGCACGGATCAGTTGGCTCAGGTTAATGACGCTGTCGTCCACTGACCGGCACGAAACGGGTTTGGGCCATATGACCCGTATTCACGATGCAATCCTCAGCCGCGACGCGCAAGCAGCAACAGATGCAGTTATCAATCATCTGACCGAAGCCGAAGCCATCGCAACCCGTTTGCTGGATCAGGTGGACGCCAACGACAAACCAGCCGGAACTGCGCCATGACCAAAGCTTATTGGATTGCCCGTGTCAGGATTAAAGATCCCGCAGCCTATGCCGGCTATCAGGCCATTGCCGCGCAGGCCTTTGCAGCATTTGACGCAAAATTTCTGGCCAGAACAGACACAGCAGAAACATTGGAAGGCGAAGACTGGCACCGACATGTGGTGATCGAGTTTCCCAGCAAATCAGCCGCCCTAGAGTGCTACAATTCACCGGAATACCACGCGGCACGTCGCGCGCGCGCGCAGGCATGCTCGGTCAGCATAACCATTGTCGATGCGATGGAATAAAGCTAGCGTATCTGCAAGATACCAAGCGCCACATTGTCCTGATAAGGCGCATCTGTCAGTTTGATCGCGGCCATGATCGCCTGCGCAATTACCTGACTGGAACAGTCCCCCGCCGCTGCGCCCGTATCGCACAGACACTGCTCGATCTCGGCGTTTTCCAGAAACAGAATACCGTCACTGGCCGCGATCACAACATCGCCGGCCACAAGCTGCAGCGGCGTTTCAGGACAGTCGATCTGTGATATGTCTTCGCCCATCAAAACCGACGTCAGACAATGGCGATCGGGATGCTCCCGGGCAACATCGGCACTCATCTGACC
>CAXMUJ010000043.1:0-2748 GCA_964196455.1 uncultured Myxococcota bacterium
GGATGTGATGAAGTGTTCGGTTGCGGGCAATATTGATGCGCTTACGGCGGTAATTGCGCGGCTTAACCGCGTTGCGGAGGCGTCATTGTTTTCGGTTTTTGAACTGGGGGCGTAACCTGCCCTTGCGGTTCTGCCAGCGAGGGGTAGTTTAGAGATAACTTGTTTTACTGGAGATACCCCGATGTCCGACCAATTTGCCAAAAGCACGCCGTCTGCAATCCCTGTTCATGCTGTTGCCAAGGGGGACGATTTCCCTGCGGAGCTTTCGGGCGAGCAGCGCGAATGGCTGAAAGCGACAGGATTTTCCGGCGCGATCGGCGAGGTTGCCTTGTTGCCCGATGGCGGACGTATTGCGGCGGTACTTGTTGGTTGGGGAAGCGATTCGACGCGGGCGCGTGGGCGGTATCATTTGGCGGCGGCGGTGCAAAAATTGCCGGAGGGAGTTTTTAATATTGCCTCGGGTATTCCCGCTGAAGATTTAGAAAACGAGGCCTTGGGCTGGTTGTTATCGAACTATCGGTTCTCAAAATACCGCAATGCGGGCGCTGTTAGGGCAACTTTGGTAGCGCCGGATGCGGTGGATGCACAGCGACTGGAGGTGTTGGCCCAAGGGGATGCATTGGCGCGGGATTTGATCAACACGCCAGCTTCGGACATGGGGCCAGATGCGCTGGAAGCCGCGTTTCGCGCGCTGGGTGACGCGCATGGGGCCGAGGTTACGGTTATTGCCGGTGACGATTTGTTGAAAGAAAACCTGCCGATGATCCATGCGGTTGGCCGGGCCTCGGATCAGGCGCCTCGGTTGCTTGATATGCGTTGGGGTTCCCTCGGCGCGCCAACGGTGACGCTTGTGGGTAAGGGGGTTTGCTTTGATACGGGTGGGTTGAACATCAAGCCCGGTGCCTCGATGGGGTTAATGAAAAAGGACAT
This sequence comes from uncultured Myxococcota bacterium, assembly GCA_964196455.1. Lineage (GTDB taxonomy): Bacteria > Pseudomonadota > Alphaproteobacteria > Rhodobacterales > Rhodobacteraceae > Amylibacter. Next base: position 931 of record CAXMUJ010000043.1, read on the forward strand.
GGGTGGCAGCGCCAATGTGATGGGGCTGGCGCATATGGTTATGGCACTAAACCTGCCTGTGCGGCTTCGCGTGTTGGTTCCAGCGGTCGAAAATTCGATTTCCGCAGGGGCGTTCAGGCCGCAGGATATATTGACAAGCCGTAAAGGTTTGACGGTTGAAATCAACAATACCGATGCGGAGGGGCGTTTGGTTCTGGCCGATGCATTGGCTGTTGGCGACGAAGAAACGCCGGATATGATGTTTTGTCTGGCAACGTTGACGGGTGCTGCAAGGGTCGCATTGGGGCCGGATGTGCCACCGTTTTTCACCGATAACGAAGAGCTGGCAGCAGATATCAGTGCTGCTGCAACAAGGTCGGCAGACCCGCTGTGGCGTATGCCGTTTTGGGATCCGTATGAGGATGTTATCGAGCCGGGGATCGCCGATTTGGATAACGCACCCGCTGGTGGAATGGCCGGATCGATAACCGCGGCGTTGTTCTTGCGTCGGTTCGTGGAAAATACACCGTGTTTCGCACATTTCGACATTTATGGTTGGACGCCGGTTGCCAAACCAGCGCGCACAAAAGGCGGTGCTTGTCAGTCGGCGCGGGCTTTGTTGGCCGTTATCGAAAAACGTGTAGGGTGATGGACAAACGTCGCCTACCGGTTCGCCATGACCTTGCCGCCGAGCAATTGCGTGGGCAGTTTGAGGTGGAGAATTATGTTTCAGGAAAGCCGATGATGGTAGGTGTTTCGCTGCTTAATCTGACGAGAAATGCGAACCCGAGTACAGCTATGGCGACACAGTTATTGTGCGGCGAAGGGTTCACGGTATACGACGAAATTCCGGATATGGGACTGTCTTGGGGACAGTCTGAACGTGATGGATACGTAGGGTATGTGGCATCGGCGGGGCTGGTAGAACCACTGGAAGGGGCGGTGCAAACTGTGACCGCGCTGTCTGCATTGATTTATAGCAAGCCGGATTTCAAATCTCTACCGGTCGGGTCTTATTCTTTGGGCTGTCAGTTGGTCGTTGAGGGTGAGGAAAACGGATACGCGCGATTGGGCGTGGGGATGTTTACACCGACAGTAAATCTGGCACCGATTGAGGGGGATTTTGTTGAAGTGGCCGAGCGTTTTGTTGGCACGCCATATCTTTGGGGTGGTCGCAGCTCATTCGGTCTGGATTGTTCGGCACTGGTGCAACTTTCGCTGCAAGCCGTTGGGGTGGAGGCTCCGAGGGATTTTGATATGCAGGCCGCTGAAGTTGGGTCAAACGTTGAGGGCCCGCTGAAGCGCGGTGATCTGGTATTTTGGGATGGGCATGTCGGGATTATGCGGGACGGTGTCATGCTATTGCATGCGAACGAGCATCATATGGCTGTCGTATCGGAAGACTTGTCAGATGTTATTGCCCGCACCGACGGAGATATCTCGACAACGCGGCGTCTTTGATCCTAGGCGTTTTCTTGCAGCACCCGACCTGCCAGATATAGCGAACCGCAAATCAGAATGCGGGCGGTTGGGTCTTTTGACACGATCGCGGTGATTGCGTCTGCAACGGACGCAGATTCGACGGCGTCGATGTTGACGGATTGTGCGGCCGCGACGGTTTCGGAGGCCTTTAGGGTTGCCGCTTCGCCATCAATTGATACCCCGTACAAACCTTCCGCAATTTGGGCAAGGGGTGCTAGATAACCTGTGATGTCTTTGGTATTCAGCATGCCACATATCAGATATGTGGGCCGCTCAGACAACCTTTGCAAAGCCTCAACCAGCGCGTGACCTGCGGCGGGGTTGTGACCTCCGTCAAGCCAAAGCTCGGCTTGACCC
>CAXMUJ010000044.1:0-2408 GCA_964196455.1 uncultured Myxococcota bacterium
CTCAGTTTCGATATTGCAATATCGCAAGATCCGATCCCTAACAGGGATGCACAACACAGGTATTCTCCGATATAATGCTTCTCCCGTAATCTTTCGTTAATAATAGTACTCGGGCAACGGGATAAAATATGATACGGGCAAAACGACCTTGGCCCTCGCACGACGGCCAATCACGCATAACCGGAGGAATAACAATGTTCAAAAAAGCTCTATTCAGCACCATGCTTGCTGGCGTCTTGCTGGCATCCCCAATCACCACATTAGCGGCCACGGAAATTCAATTCTGGCACGCCTTTACCGGCCGACTTGGCGAACTGGTGGCCGCGCAGGTAAAAACGTTCAATGCGAGCCAGAGCGATTACACGGTGGCTGCCTCGCACAAGGGGAACTACTCGGAGACGCTGAATGCCGGCATTGCCGCATTCAGAGCCGGGGAGCAACCCCATATCCTCATGGTATTCGAGGTTGGCACCGCAACCATGATGGCGGCCAAGGGCGCGATCAATCCAGTGTACAAAGTGATGGCAAACGCCGGCGCCAAATTCGATCCTGACGCCTATATCGGCTCGGTCAAGGGTTACTACACCACCACCGATGGCAAGATGTTGTCGCTGCCTTTCAACTCTTCGACACCGGTACTCTGGGTGAACCGGGATGCATTGAAGGCTGCCGACATCAACCCGGATACGGACCTGTCGACCTGGCAAAATGTGGGCGCCGTGCTCGACAAGCTCAAGGCCTCCGGCAACAAATGCCCGTTGACCACTGCCTGGCAAAGCTGGATTCACCTGGAAAACTTCTCCGCCTATCACAACATTCCATTTGCCACTAAAGACAATGGATTTATGGGTGTCGATACCGAACTGGCATTCAATGGCCCGGTCCAGGTCAAGCATATTCAGGCCATGGGCGACTGGGCAAAGGATGGCAAATTCATCTACGCCGGACGTCGTAACGAGGGGGGTGCTAATTTCCGTGGCGGCGAATGTGCTCTGTTTACCGAGAGTTCGGCGGGCTACGCCGGCATTAAGGCTGAAGCCAAGTTCGACTTTGGTGTCCGACCTTTACCGTACTGGGCCGGGGCTAAGTATGCGCCGCAAAACACCATCATCGGCGGTGCGTCGCTATGGGCAATGAGCGGTCACAAAGCGGATGAGTATAAGGGCGTTGCCGCGTTCCTGAATTTCCTGTCGTCAACCGATATCCAGGCCAAGTGGCATCAGGATACGGGCTATCTGCCGATTACCACCGCGGCCGGAAAGAAGACCCGGGCCGACGGGTTTTACCAGAAGAATCCCGGAACCGACATTGCGGTCATCCAGATGACGGCCAAACAACCCACGGCGAATTCGAAAGGTCTGCGCCTGGGTTCGTTTGACCAGATTCGCGGCATCATCGATGAAGAACTGGAAGCCGTCTGGGCGGGCGACAAGAATGCTCAAACGGCGCTGAACAGTGCGGTCCAACGTGGTAACAAACTGCTGCGCCGCTTCGAACAGGCAAACCAGTAATCAACGCGGGTCGTTGCGGGTCAATGGCGGCAATCCGCCGCCATTGACCCCGTTTCCCGGCGAGCTGGATTGATGGAAAAGCTGGTCACCTTCAAAGGCTGGTTGCTGCCGTTGGCGCTCATTTTCCCGCAGATTGTTATTTCAGCGGTTTTTTTCTTTTATCCTGCCGGACAGGCGATCTGGCAATCGCTGTTCATCGCCGATCCGTTCGGTCTGTCGACGAAATTTGTCGGTCTTGGAAATTTCGAATTTCTGCTGGCCGATGAATTCTACCGGGCCTCGTTTCTGACCACTGGCGTTTTTTCCCTGATGGTGACCCTGGTATCGATGGTTCCGGCCCTGTTCCTTGCGGTTATGGCCGATCGCCTGATCAAGGGAGCGGGTGTCTATCGCACGCTGCTGATCTGGCCCTATGCCGTGGCGCCTGCGATTGCGGGCGTGTTATGGCTATTCATGTTCAACACCCGGGTTGGGGTGGTCTCCTGGTATCTCGGTCAATTGGGCTACGACTGGAATCATGTTTTGAACGAAGTCGAGGCCATGGGGCTCGTCGTCGTCGCATCCGGCTGGGGACGCGTCAGTTACAATTTTCTGTTCTTCTTCGCCGCATTGCAGGCCGTCCCGCGGTCGGTGATCGAGGCCGCTGCCATTGACGGCGCCAGCTTCTGGCGTCGATTCTTTAGTATTGTTTTGCCGCTGATTTCCCCCACCACTTTTTTCCTGCTGGTGGTTAATATCGTCTACGCGTTTTTCGAAACTTTCGGCGTGATCCACACCATTACCTCAGGTGGACCGCAACAGGCTACGACCATTTTAGTGTACAAGGTCTTTGCCGACGGTTTCGTCGGTCAGGATCTCGGCTCGTCGGCCGCCCAATCCGTGATTCTGCTGGTGATC
>CAXMUJ010000045.1:0-49913 GCA_964196455.1 uncultured Myxococcota bacterium
GTGAAGCTGAAAAAAGAGATCGTGACCTTGGGCGTGCCCTCGGTCGATCCAACAGCTCATGTCGGGCAATATATCGAGGCCAAGGATTGGAACGATCTGATCGGGCAAGACGATGTTGTGCTTATTGATACGCGCAACGACTACGAGGTTGCTATCGGCACGTTTCAAGGTGCAGTTGACCCCGAAACCAAAAGCTTTGGCGAGTTTCCCGACTGGTGGGCCAAGAACAAAGACCGGTTTCATAACAAGCGGGTCGCGATGTTTTGCACCGGCGGTATCCGCTGCGAAAAATCCACCAACTATTTGTTGGGCGAAGGCATCGAGGATGTCTATCACCTTAAGGGCGGCATTCTGAAATACCTTGAGGAAGTCCCCAAAAAAGACAGCACGTGGGAAGGTGAATGTTTCGTCTTTGACAGCCGTGTCTCGGTAAAACACGGGCTGGAAGAAGGCCAGTACGAGCTGTGCTATGCCTGTCGCATGCCGCTGGCCCCCGCAGATTTCGGTCGCCCCGAATTTGAAAAGGGCGTGTCGTGTCATCAGTGCATTGACGACCATGACGAAGACCGCAAAGAGCGGTTCCGCGAACGTCAAAAACAGGTCGAGTTGGCCGCCAAACGCGGCACCACACATATTGGATGATCCAAGCGTCCTGCTGCTGTTGATCCTGTTTGGCGTTGCAGTCTTTGCCGGAACGATCGATGCGATAGCCGGCGGTGGTGGCTTGATTGTCATGCCGGTTTTATTGTTGGCCGGTGTTCCGCCACTTCAGGCTCTCGGGACCAACAAATTCCAAGGATTATTCGGAACCGGATCAGCCAGCCTGACTTTCTATCGCAAGGGCTACATTAATCTGAGCCGTGACTGGCCAGTTGCACTTGGTAGTTTTCTGGCCTCGATTGCCGGAGCATTGGTCGCGGCCATGATCCCTGCAAGTTGGCTTGCCTTTGCCATGCCCGTCGTGTTGATCGGCATCGCGGTCTATTTCGCCAAAAAACCCGATCTGGACCAGATGGACCGGATTGCAAAGGTCACTCCGATGGTCATGGGCGCGATCATCATCCCCATGACCGGATTCTATGACGGGATTTTCGGACCGGGGACCGGATCGCTGATGATGTTGGTGCTCGTTGCTTTTGGCGGGCTGTCGGTTTTGCAGGCAACAGCGCGGACAAAACTGTTCAACTTCGCGTCCAACCTAGGCGGTTTTTTGGGCTTTGCCATTCTGGGCGCGGTGCTGTGGAAAATCGGCTTGGTTATGGCGTTGGGACAAATCGCAGGTGGCACGCTGGGAGCACGGCTGGCCACCAATATGGGTGCGCGACTAATCCGGCCATTGCTGGTGACAATTTGCATCCTGATGGCCCTGAAACTGGTGTTCAGCTAGATCGCGGCAACACGTTTCAACAACGGGATTTCCTTCACCGGCAGATGCACAATCGCCGAGAACGCCCCGACACCGACACCAACCCACCAAACAATATTGTAATTGCCATAGATATCAAACAGCTTACCGCCCAACCAGACACCCAGAAACGACCCCAACTGGTGACTGAAAAAGACAATTCCATAGAGCGTTCCCATATAGCGCATCCCGTAAATATACCCGATCAGGCCAGAGGTCAGCGGAACCGACGCCAACCAGAGCAATCCCATTGTCGCGCTGAACACCAAAACAGTGACCGGTGTCATCGGCATCATGATAAACCCGGCAGCAATAATCGTCCGCCCGGTGTAAACCAGTGCCAACAGGTACTTTCGGTTATAGCGTTGACCAAGATAGCCCGCCGTAATCGTGCCAATTATGTTTGCGGCCCCGACCACCGAAATAGCCAAAGCCCCCAATCGCGATGTCGTGGTAACTCCCATGCTGGCCAAAAGGCCGTCAGGGGATATATTGCTACACGCTTCGGTCACGAAAGCGGGGAAGTGCGCTGTGACAAAGGCCAATTGATAGCCACAGGAAAAGAAACCCAAAAAGATCAAAGTAAAAGACGGATCCCGAAACGCTTTGCCCAGAATTTGCGACATGCTTTCTTCCAGCTCGCCTTTGCTGGCCATTTCGGGCGTCCGCATTAAAGGTAACAAAGCCAAAACCCCGATAATCGCAACGGCAAAAACCAAGAAGATTTCCGACCAGTTCATGAAGCCCAATAAATAAGCCGCTATTGGCGGGCCGACAACCTGCCCCATCGATCCAGCCGCCGTTGCCAGACCAAGTGCCAGTGATCGATGTTCATCCGATGCAGCACGACCTACCATCGCCAAAATCACACCAAATCCGGTTCCGGCAACGCCAAACCCAACGAAAATCTCCAGCACCTGATGTTGGCCGGGCGACGTGGCATAGCTCGAAAGCACCAATCCAAACGCATAGGTCACCGCACCGAGAATAATCGCCCGCTTGTCGCCAAATTTCTCGGCAATGGCACCAAATATCGGCTGGCCAATGCCCCAGGCAAGGTTTTGAATTGCAATTGCCATGGAAAATTCCGACCGAAGCCAGCCAAACTCTTCGGCGATCGGTATCTGGAACACACCGAATGAGGCCCGAATGGCAAAGCCGGTCATCAGGATCAGAGATCCGGCAATCAAAACCGGCGTGAATATAGAGGCTTGCTTCATGCTAATTTGACTTCTTCGTTCAAGATGATTGCCCATTGATCGTTCAATTGCTATCAGCGGTCAAAGGAAATCTTGCTCTGGCAACATTGGCTCCGGGAATATCGTGAAACCTGTCGACAGTTATAACCAAAGGGTCGCGTCCGGTGCGCTGAAAGATGACCCCGACCAGCGCCACGTTTTGGAAGCGCTGCAAAATCTTTATGTCCAAATCGAAGGCTATCGCCCGAAATCAAAATGGCTGTTGTCCGGTGTTTTCGGTGTCACCCCGCCGCGCCCTAAGGGGCTGTATATTTATGGTGGGGTCGGGCGTGGCAAATCGATGTTGATGGACATGTTCTTTGAGACCGCCCCGATCGCGCCAAAACGCCGTGTACACTTTCACGCTTTCATGCAGGAAATCCACGAGGCAATGCACGAGGCCCGAAAAACAGGCTTGGCCGATCCAATTAAACCGGTCGCCGAAAAAATTGTGAAAAGCGCCAGCCTCTTGTGCTTTGACGAAATGCAAATCACAGACATCACCGACGCTATGATCGTTGGCCGGCTGTTCGAGTTTTTGCTCGATTCCGGTGTTGTGATTGTGACAACATCCAACCGCCATCCCGACGCATTGTACAAAAATGGTCTGAACCGCGCGTTGTTCGTGCCGTTCATAGAGACGATCAAAGCCCGTCTGGATATTCACAACCTCAACAGCGATACCGATCATCGCCAGAACCGGCTTGAAGGTCAGCAGAAATTTTTCGCACCGCTGAATGCCGACAGCACCGCCGCAATTGACAGGGTCTGGGACGATTTGACCGGCGGCAAATCCGAGCCGTTGTCGATAAAACGCAAAGGCCGCAGCATTCAGATCCCCCAATTCCACAACGGCATCGGACGCGGTAGTTTTGCCGATTTTTGCACCAAGCCGCTTGGACCGGGCGACTTTTTGGAGATCGCCGCTAAAATACGTGTTCTGGTCTTGACCGGTATTCCAAGATTGTCACGGGCCAACAACAACGAAGCCAAGCGCTTTGTCACATTGATCGACGCTTTGTACGAGGCCGATGTCGCCCTGATCGCCAGTGCCGACGCCGAACCTGAAAATCTCTATACCGACGGGGCGGGTGCGTTTGAGTTTGAGCGCACAGCCAGCCGTCTGCGCGAAATGCAGAGCGCGGACTGGGGTTTGGGCGTGCCGGTGCTGCAAAACTTGTTCTGACAGGGTTTTCATCCGGCTCTTTAGCGCTTAAGGGGGTTCAAATCCTCCACACCCGCTATCGGAACAAACTGTGAAAAAAACCTTTATCCATGACTTCGCCCGTCGCATTCGCGTCGGATCGAAACGCTCCGAGATCACCCGACTGTCGCCGGCACAGGCCCAGATAGAGGTTTTGTCCGGCCTTACAGTTGCGCTGGCCCTGGTGCCCGAGGCGGTCGCGTTTGCGTTTGTTGCCGGGGTGGCACCGTTGGTCGGGCTTTATGCTGCCTTTATCATCGGGTTGATCACCGCAGTATTTGGCGGGCGGTCCGGTATGATTTCTGGGGCCACGGGGGCTCTGGCCGTCGTCATGGTCGCCTTGGTTGCCGACCACGGGGCGCAATATCTGTTTGCGACGGTGATTTTGATGGGGATTTTGCAAGTTCTGGCCGGGGTGTTCCGGCTTGGTAAATTCATGCGCATGGTGCCGCATCCCGTGATGTTGGGTTTTGTAAACGGGCTGGCCATTGTGATCTTCCTGGCGCAGATGGAACAGTTCAAAGTCAAAGATGCAGCAGGGCATCACGTCTGGATGTCCGGTACTACCTTGGTGATTACACTGGCACTGGTTGTGGCTACGATGGCCTTGATCTGGGCTACGCCCAAGGTAACAAAACTGATCCCGGCCCCGCTTGCGGCCATCGGTATTGTCGCCGGGTTGGTGATTTTGTTCGACATCCCAGTCCCCCGCGTCGGTGATTTGGCCAGCCTCAAAGGCGGTCTGCCGGTGTTTTCGATCCCAATGGTTCCGTTCACCTTTGAAACCCTGATCATCATCTTTCCCTATGCCATTATTCTGGCCGCCATCGGCTTGATCGAGAGCTTGCTGACATTAAATTTGGTCGGCGAAATTATTGGTGCCCGGGGCAAGACCCGAAAAGAGGTTTTTGCGCAAGGTGCTGCGAATATTGTGACCGGTTTCTTTGGCGGGATGGGTGGTTGTGCCATGATCGGTCAGTCGATGATCAATGTTAACTCGGGCGGTCGCACCCGTGTGTCGGGTATCGCCGCGGCGCTGTTCCTGTTGGCGTTCATCCTGTTTGCCAGCAGCATTATCGAACTGATCCCGCTGGCAGCGCTGGTCGGCGTAATGTTTATGGTCGTAATCGGAACATTTGCCTGGCAGTCGCTGAAGCTGATGCGCCGCATTCCGAAGTCGGACAGTTTGGTTATATTGCTGGTGACTGCGGTCACCGTGGTCGAGGATCTGGCAACCGCCGTTGTCGTTGGGGTTATCGTCTCGGCGCTGGTTTATGCATGGAATGCCGCCGCACAAATTCAGGCCCGACCACGCCCGTCCCAAACCGAAGAGGGTGCCTTGGTCTATGACATTCGCGGACCGCTGTTTTTCGGCTCTGCCATGCGATTTCAACAACTTTTTAATCCCCGCATGGATCCCGAAGTTGTCATTCTGGATTTTGATCAGTCCCGCGTCGTAGACGAGAGCGCGTTACAAGCCATCGAAGCGGTTGCGGCAAAATACGGAGAAGCGGGCAAAACCTTGCGTCTGAGACACTTGTCACCGGATTGCCATGCGCTGCTGAAGGGCGCAGGGCAGCTTATGGTCGACTCCGACGACGACCCCCACTATGCGGTGGCTGTCGATTACAACGTGCAGTTAGGGCGGATTGGCGGGCATTAATTCCGCCAGGCAGTCAGCCTATTTCAACCGTTGTAACAAGCGCAGTGACGGGTATCCGTCGGGGATTACGCCGATTGAACTTTGGTATCTGCGAACCGCGGATATAGTATTTGGTCCAATGATGCCGTCGACGCCCTGGGTCGAAAACCCTTTGGCCGTCAGTTTGTTCTGTAGCTCGACACGCTCGGCACGCACCAGACCGCGATCGCCGCGCGGCCAGTCTGCTTTGAATGACTTACCGCCAAATATACGGTCGCCCAGATGGCCCACGGCAATGGCATAGGCATTGGCGTTGTTATAGCGCTTGATCACATAGAAGTTCTTGAACACCGCCAAGGCCGGACCACTGGCCCCCGCCGGCAAAAGAATGGCCGCATCCCCATAGTTGGGCAACGCTTTGCCATTGGCCCGTCGGACACCCAAAGAGGCCCATGTGCTGACCGGTTTTTTGGTGCGAAGATCGGCGGACCCATAGTTGAAACCCGCCGGCAGCCTTACTTCGATCCCCCAGGGTTGCCCCTGCACCCAGCCATGTTTTTTCAAGTAATTCGCCGTAGAGGCCAAAGCATCACGCGGGTCCTGCGTGTCCCAGACGTTGCGCCGCCCATCGCCGTCAAAATCCTGTGCATAGGCCTGATAGCTGGTCGGAATAAATTGAGTATGACCCATAGCACCGGCCCAAGACCCTGACATCCGAGACGCAGTTATGTCGCCGCTCTGGATGATCCTCAGCGCTTCGATCAATTGTTGTTTGGCAAATTTGGCGCGACGTCCGTCATAGGCCAACGTTGCCAGCGCTTCGATGATATTGATGTCGCCCATAAACTCGCCATAGGCGCTCTCCAGTCCCCAGATAGCGACAAAGGCACGCGCATCAACACCGTACCGGCGCTCGATCTCAGCAATCTGACGTGGCAGATCGCCCATCTTGGCTTGCCCGTTAGCCACACGTTTGTCCGACACCGCACTGTCGAGGTATTCCCACAACTGTTTGGTAAACTCAGACTGCGAACGGTCGCGTTTGATAACCTCGTGGTTCAGTTTCGCCCCGCGAAAGGCCCGGTCGTAGGTTCGCGCGGAAACACCCTTGGTCAGTGCCGTGGCGCGAAAATCCCGTATCCATCGGTCAAAGCCGGATTGGCTTTGTGCAATGGTTATATCCGGTGCCACGCTGTCTGGACCAGTGGTCATGGTGCCATCCCCTTGCGATGTAATAGATGTGTTTGCGGCTCCTGCCAGATGCGGCGCAGCACAGGCCGCCAAAATCAGGGCGGCATTGGTCAAAATATTTTTCATAGTGATCTCTTGCTCGAAGATTTGGCTTTCACCAATTGTTTTTTACAATTTTAGCGCGAAATCGGCCCGCTGACAAGATTTGCAAAGCGCGATCCGTAACTGACGGCGCCGGACCGCTTATGATTTGCGCTTGCGGCGTTTGTGTTTGGCGGATTTACCCCCCGCGCGGCGGCCGGAAAACGATGATTTGCTGCGCGACGATCCCTTGGGCATCGGCTTTCCATCCAGCTCCAACAGTTCCAACGTCAGACCACCGGTTATTGGAGCCGCCTCTGCCAGGCGTACGGTTGCCGGCATGCCAACCGCGATAACCCTGCCGCTGTCTTCGCCTTTGAGCGTGCCGTCGCGCTCAATATAACGCCAGTATTCGCGCCCAAGATGTGCCAATGGAATGATGCCGTCGGCCCCGGTTTCATCCAGCTTCACGAACAAGCCGAAGCGCGCAATTCCAGAGACACGACCTGGGAACTCGCTCCCGATGCGTTCTGACAAAAACGCCGCCAAATACCTGTCGGTCGTGTCACGCTCGGCCAGCATGGACCGGCGCTCGGTTTGACTGATCCAGTCGCCGGTTTCCTGTAAGTTCTCAATCTCATGTGGCGCTAATCCATCATCGCCCCAGCCATGTGCCTTGATCAAAGCACGATGAACAAGCAAATCGGCATAGCGTCGGATTGGCGATGTAAAATGCGCATATTTGGTTAGGTTCAGACCAAAATGGCCCAAATTCGCCGGTCCGTAGTAGGCCTGTGTCATGGACCGCAATACGGTCATGTTGATAACTTCTGCGTCCTCGGTGCCTGCAGCGGCATCCAATAGCCGGTTCAAATGCTGGGTTTTGAGCACTTGGCCCTTGGCAAGGGTCAGGCCGGCCGCATCGGCGACCTCGCGCAGGGCGTCAAGTTTTTCCGCTGCGGGTTCCTCATGGACGCGAAACAACAGGGGCACACGTTTGGCTTCCAGCGTTTCAGCGGCACAGACATTGGCCGTGACCATAAACTCTTCGACCAGTTTATGCGCATCAAAACGCGCCCGAAAATCGACGGATGTCACTTTGCCTTCGTCAGACAGGATAATTTTGCGCTCTGGCAAATCGAGATGCAACGGCTGACGCGCGTTTCTTTCTTTTAGCGCGACGCGGTAGGCCGCAAACAAATCATTGATCGGACCCGCGATGGGTTTTGTGGCGTCATCATAGACACCATCCGCAGCCGCCTGCGCCTGTTCATAGGACAGGGCGGCAGGTGACCGCATAAGGCCACGGTGGAATTTATGCCCGATTTTGCGTCCGGCAGAATTCAGAACAATCCGAACCGCCATACACGCACGTTCAACATCCTGGTGCAGCGAACACAGATCGCCAGACAGCGCATCGGGCAACATCGGGACCACACGATCCGGAAAATAGCTGGAATTGCCGCGATTGCGGGCTTCTTTGTCCAACGCGGTACCTGACCGGACATAGTGAGCAACATCGGCGATGGCCACCCAAACAATGTACCCGCCTTCGTTTTTTGGGTCATCATCGGGAAAAGCGCAAATCGCGTCGTCGCGGTCGCGTGCATCCGCGGGATCAATTGTAAACAGGGGCAGATCGCGCAGATCAGTGCGATTGCCCAGCGTGGTCGGCGTGGCGGCCTCGGCCTGTTCAATAACCTCGTCGGGGAATTCATCGGGAATACCATGTTGGTGGATGGCAATCAGTGAAATCGATTTCGGCGCCATGGGGTCGCCCAAGCGTTGGGTGACTTTGGCTTGCGGCAGGCCCATGCGGCCCTTTGGCCCGACCTGCTGGGCCTCGATCAGCTCGCCATCCTTGGCGCCCATGCAGTCGGTCTTGGCTATGCGCCATTCGCGGTTGGCCTTCTTGTCGACCGGAACCAAACGCCCACCTTCGGCGCCGATACGATACAGGCCGATTATTTTGGCAGGACCTGATCCGATTTTGCGGATCAAACGCGCCTCATAGTCAATATCGGATTGATCCGATGCGCTTAGCCGGCACAGAATCTGGTCATTTTTGGTTAATGCGGGATCGCCCTTTTTCGCGAAAAACAGGATTTTCGGGGCCTGTGCGTCGGGTTTCAGGTTCACCGGCTCGGCCCAAACATCGCCAGCAGAGTCTATGCGTGACACGCGCAAAACCGAAACCGGCGGCAGATCTTTGGCGCCGTGAAACGTCTTGCGCTCTTTTTGCAAATGGCCCTCTGAGGTCAGCTCTTTGAGCATCCGCTTGAGGTCAATACGCGCAGCGCCTTTGATGCCAAAGGCCCTTGCGATGTCTCTTTTATTGGTTTTTGTCGGGTTCTCCTGAATCCAGTCCAGAAGCTGTTTTTTATTTGGTAATTCGTTCATGTCTTTCCCTAGCATGCAAGCTCAGCGGCGTCATGGCATTTCGCGTGGGCAGCGCGTGACGACGGTTGGAATGTTGGCGGCTGTAAATTTAAACTTAAAAAGATTTATCAACCTACTGCGTTTTTTGATCCGCCAAGGTCTTTAAATCGGACGCACGATCCACATCACGGAGCGTATCAATCATTGCAGTTTTCATTGGTCCCAAACTGGCACGGGTGTCCGACAACGCATGTTCGCTGGACCAGCGTACATTGTGGAATATATTGCGCGGCACAGCACCAACGCCTCGTTTCAGCCCGATCAACCAATAGCCGCCGTCAGGCGCCGGCCCAAAAACCGCATCGTTATTGCCCAGCGCGGTAAACGCCTTGGCAATCAGGGCGGGTGTAATATTTGGGATGTCAGCCCCGACAATCAAAACCGGTCCGCGTGGAGCTTGTCGGAAAATCCGGCCCATCCGGTCGCCCAGATCACCGCGCCCCTGCGCCCATTTGGGAATGCTCCTGGGCCAAATTCGACTGCTAAGGCCTTCGGTATCTGGCGTCACGGCCAAAATAGTTTGCCAGCGTGGATCACGCGACACACGGCGGATCAAGTCGTGTGACTGGTGGCGAAACCACCACGCCGCCCGTGTCAGTCCTATATCATTGCCCAGTCGGGTTTTGACACGTCCCGCGTGCGGCTCTTTGACCATGATATACAGCTGCTGCCTAGGCATCAAAATAAGTTGACAGTATGCGCGAGTAAATTTCTTTAAGCTTTTGAATTTGCGCAATTTCAACATGCTCGTCAACTTGATGCATAGTCTTGCCAACCAAACCGAACTCAACCACCGGACAGTGGTCTTTGACAAAGCGTGCGTCAGACGTACCACCAGAGGTCGAATAGACTGGCGCAACCCCCAACACCGATTGAACGGCGTCGGATACAAGCGCGGCCAAATCGTCTGGCTCGAACACAAAGCTCTCTCCGGAAACCGTTGTAATCATGGACATTTTCACACCGAAAGACTCTGCCGATCTGTCCGCCTCCGATCGCAGCCATTTGATGATCTTTGCGGAACTTTGCGCATCGTTGAAGCGAATGTTTACGGTGCTTTTCACTTCGGCTGGAATGACATTGTTAGCGGCGTTTCCTGTGTCGATGGTTGTCACAACCAACGTCGAGGCATCAAAATGTTCGGTGCCGTTGTCTAACGTAAAGGACGACAGGTGCGACATCAGCTCTGCCATTGCCGGGATCGGATTGTTTGCACGCTGCGGATAGGCAGAATGGCCCTGTGTGCCCCGGACAGTAAAGTAAGCGGTCATCGAGCCGCGGCGGCCAATTTTAATCATGTCACCCAAAGTATCGGGACAGGTCGGTTCGCCCACCAGGCAATGGTCCATGCGTTCGCCGTTTTGGGCCATCCAGTCCAACAGAGCCACCGTACCATCCTTGCCGGCGCCTTCTTCGTCACCGGTAATGGTTAAAACTATCGCCCCGTCGGGGGGTGTTTCGGCGACAAAATCAAGTGCTGCCGCGACGAAAGCGGCAACGCCGGATTTCATATCCGTGGATCCCCGACCATAGAGGATACCGTCCTTGATTTCGGCACCAAACGGGTCCACGCTCCAGGCATCAACGTCCCCCACAGGCACCACATCGGTGTGACCGTTAAAGCCGAATGTGCGGCCGTTGCCTTGCTGGCCCCATCGCGCGAACAGGTTACACACGCCACCACGATCCACCCGCGTACAAGTAAATCCAGCATCAGACAGCAGTTTTTCCAGCAGGATCAGGGCGCCGCCTTCGACAGGCGTAACAGAGGGGCAGCGCACAAGGGCTGCGGTCAATTCAACAGGATCAGTGGCCATTCAGATGCTCCTTTGGCTCTGACATACCGAACTGGCCCGACAGCGGCAAGGCTTAGCGAGCCTGGGTAAAATCGGCGCTGACGACGCCCCAATGGCACCTTGGGAAAAACGGATAGGTATCAGTGGTAAAATAAACGTATTTTCCCGCAACTTCACCACCATTGCATCTGTCCAAATTGCCTGATCCGGCGGCAAAGCTATAGTCTTGCTCGTACGATCCATCATAGTCCCCAAACGGCGCGCTGGGCCGCGTACCGGACTTCAAAACATAGCTCGACTGCGCCTGATCGCCAACATAGTGAATTTCAAATCCGTCAGCGGCATACCCCATCACTGTATCGCGATCGATGCTCAGCCAGTCGGTCGGCATGCCGTGATAGTGATACAGTCCGCGATGATCCACATGGGCATTGTTTTGATCCAGGCCCAACGTATTGTCCGGCCCCATGCCTTCCAGGTTCCAGCCGGACGCGGGGTTTCTGCTGTGGCCGCGCGGGCTTTGGGCGTCAAACCAGTCAGCCGTTCCAGGCCTAATGGGAATGCCGTTTTTTGCAATGCCCACGGTGCGCGCCCGCGTGCTGGCGGTCTTGCCTTTGGTCGGCTGCGCGTCGAAACAGAATTCGAGGTTTTGAGGCCTGAAATGGTGCGGATTACCCTGATTGGGAAACTGCCCCACGGCGTGATCCGGCGTTCCGTTCGACGTTATACAGGTTTGCGCGCCCATGGTTTCAATTGAAACGTGGCTGGTGGCCAGCGCAACTGTCGCAAACGCGGCGGCTGTGGTGGTCGCAATAGGGATTGTTTTGCGCATGAAGTGCCCCTAAAATTTGTCAACATTACTATCTAGTACGGTTGGGGTCTTACTTTCCGGCGCTTAAAAGGGTGTTGGGCTTTGAAAGGCTACGCGCGCTCCGCCGTCGGGATGATAAATTTCCAGCCCTTTTGCATGCAGCTGTAGCCGCTCTGCGGCGGCAATCACGTTGGCTGTACCATAAAATCTGTCGCCAAGGATTATGTGTCCGAGCTCTTTCATATGCACCCGCAGCTGATGGCTGCGTCCTGTAATAGGGGTCAGTTCCAGACGGGTTGCGGCCGGCTCGCGCTCCAAAACACGCCAGTGGGTCTGTGCCGGTTTTCCACGGCTGTGATCGACCATTTGTAGTGGCCTGTTGGGCCAATCCACGATCAACGGCAGATCAACCGTTCCCATGTCTTGCGCGACCAGTCCCAGAACCCGTGCTTCATATGTTTTCGCAGTGTGACGGCGCTCGAATTGCAAACCCAGATGGCGTTGGGCGGCCTTGGTGCGGGCAAAGATCATTATGCCGGACGTATCCATGTCCAGACGGTGTACCAACAAGGCCTCGGGATAGCTTGCCTTTACCCGATGCTCCAGACAATCGCGGTGCTCTTCGGCTTTTCCCGGCACAGACAACAGTCCAGAAGGCTTATCAACCACCAGTAATGCATCATCTTGGTGCAAAACCTGCAGCGGTGTCACGGGCGGGTTGTAAATCAGAGGCGCAATCATACAGCTTTGTACCAAGCTGCCGGTCAGACCGCCAGTGGCTCTATGCGTGCAGCAGGATCAAGTATTTCGACTGCGCGTCAAAGTAATTCATTGTGATTTCTACATTTTCTGCCCATGTTGTACGCTCACACTGACTCAAACTGGCAAAGGTCATGAACAGAAACGAACTGACCTTTCCCAAAGACAGCCTGCTTGGACGGGTCAATGACGAGACGTGGGAACACCTTTCGTCATTGTGGGCAGAGACGCCTTATAGTGCCGGTCAAATCATGATCAACGCTGAAGACGACGTTGGCGATGTGTTCTTTGTTTTGCGCGGTTCGGCCAAGGCAACAGTCTATACTGACACCGGGCGCGAGGTCAGCTTTGTTGCGATCAACATCGGCGACTGTTTCGGGGAGTTTTCAGCCATAGATCTGTCGCCAAGGTCGGCTACGGTTGTCGCCGTCAACGAATGTCTGACCGCACGCCTGCCACCGCGCCTGTATCGCGATCTTGTTCAGCGGTCTCCTGATCTGGCATTTTCGTCGATGGTTGTATTGGTCGGCCATTTGCGCCGCCTGTCGCAACGTGTCGTGGATTTTAACGCGAAATCAGCGGTTGAACGGCTGCACGATGCATTGCTGCAACTGGCCATTGATCGCGCCGGTCAGTATGACGAGGTCCTGATAGATAATCCTCCGACCCAAATCATGCTCGCCGCGACGATTTTTTCCAGCCGGGAAAGCGTGGCGCGTGAAATGGGGCGGATGCGTAAAGCGGGTATTTTAGCTCGAAAACACCGGAGCTTGCATATTCCTTCGGTCGAGGCCTTGCGCCGGTATATCGCTAAAATCAAGACCTGACCTGTGCTTGGGGCTCGCCGGACTCGACTCTTCGGATTGTTCACTTTAGTTTAGAACAAATCATGAACATGTAATTGGATAATTATGCGCCGCCGCATCCTGTCGCTTTGGTTTCCGCGTCTTGCCGCCGAATGTGCGTTGCGGGGGCATCGTGGACGCGTCATGACCCCCTTTGCCATTGTGACAGAACAGAGCAACGCGCTGACACTGGCCAGCCTGTCGGCAGAGGCATCGCAGCAGGGTTTGGCTGTCGGGCAATCTTTGTCAGACGCCCGCGCTTTCTGCCCGGACCTATCGACGGAGCCTGCCAATCCAACGCAAGAGGCCGCCTTTCTGGCCGCGCTATCGCGCTGGGCCGAAAAGTTCTCGCCTTGGGTTGCGGTTGAACCACCGGCCTCGCTCTTGTTGGATATCACCGGTTGCTCGCATCTGTTTGGCGGCGAGGATGGGCTGGCCGTGACCATCCGGTCAGAAGCCGAGGCATTGGCCCTGACCACCCATATTGGCATTGCCGACACCTTGGGCGGGGCCTGGGCGCTGGCACGCTATGCCGGACGCGCCAGTATTGCACATCGCAGCGGTGACGCCATCGCCCAAGAGGCCCGCGCCACCCGTTCACGCGCGTTCAAGCGCCGCAACTGGGAACGTGGCGGGGCTGCGCCTGTACGCCCCTTGCATGCGATGGCCGCATCTGTTGCGCCGACAGGCCAAACCATGGCGGCACTGGCACCACTGCCTGTCGCCGCGCTGCGACTGGGCACCGCAACCTGCACCAAACTTGCGCGCCTGGGCATCCGCAGCATCGTCGATCTGGCGGACCTGCCGCGCGGCTCACTGGCCCGGCGCTTCGGGGCCGACACTGTACGGCGCATGGATCAGGCCTTGGGTGCGGAACCGGAGCCGATTTCGCCCGGCGGACCACCGCAACATTTCGCCACCCGCCTGTCCTTGCCTGATCCCATTGGCTTGACCGAAGATATCGAGGCCGGCATCGCACGCCTGCTGCCACCGCTTTGCACCAAATTGCACGGCGCGGGGCGCGGCGCGCGACGGTTGCGACTGACGCTGTTTCGAACCGATCGAAGCCTGCAAGTGGTCGAGGTCGGGCTGGCCCGCCCCAGCCATAATCCGGACCGCATCCAACCCCTGCTGACCCTGCAACTGCCAACGATAGAGGCCGGTTTTGGTATTGATATGATGCGTCTGCAAGCTTTGATCACGGAACCGCTGACACCCACACAACACAAGGGTCATCTGGACGCGGTGGCCGCCGCCAAACTGCTGCGCGACGGTGACACAAGCATGGCTGATCTGTTGGGACGGATGGGTGCGCGTATGGGACTGGAGGCCCTGACCCACATCGCCCCCGCCAACAGCCACATCCCGGAAAAAACCCAAACGGTCCAAGCCGCCGCCTTTAGCACACCGACACAAGGCTGGCCTGAACCGGCATCACCGCGCCCGCCGGTGATGTTCGCACCGGAACATATTCACCCGCAAACCGCCGGCCGACCGCCAGACCTGTTTCGCTGGCGCCGCCGCGATTTCACAACCCGCCACGCGGCTGGCCCCGAACGTATTGCACCTGAATGGTGGCTGGATGATCCCAATTGGCGGTCGGGCACACGGGACTACTGGCGCGTGACCACAGACAGTGGCGAACAGCTTTGGCTGTTTCAGGCACTGGGGGCGACCACATCGGGGGGCTGGTTCATTCAGGGGGACTTTGGCTAGGCCGCCTTGCGCGTAAAGGTCCAATTGGTAGCATCCGACAAGTCCTGCCTGAAACCATAGCCCTCCATGGCGAAATCCTTGAGCGCTTCGGCCTCGACGATCCGGTTCTCGATCATATAGCGCGCCATCATTCCACGGGCCTTTTTGGCAAAGAACCCGATCATTTTCAGCTCGATACCGCTGTCCTCTTTGAAGCTGGGCGTGATCACAGTGGACTGCATCGCCTTGCCGGAAGCCTTAAAATACTCGGTCGAGGCCAGATTGATCACCGGCCCGTCGCCCGCCGCACTGTCCAGCGCCTTGCCCAGTTGATCACCCCAATAGGCGTATAGATTGGTTCCGCGCCGCGTTTTCAACCGACTGCCCATCTCCAGCCGATAAGGCTGGATCCGGTCCAGCGGGCGCAACACACCATAAAGACCAGACAGGATACGCAAATGGTCCTGCGCAAAATCCATATCTTCGGGTGAAAAACCAACCGCGTGCAGTCCGACATAGGTGTCGCCGGCAAAAGCCAACGCCGCCTGTTTTGAATTCTGCGCATCCGACAGTTTTTCAAACGCCTTGAACCGCGCCTGATTAAGCTTGGCCAGATCGGCGCTGATCCCCATCAATTGACGCAAGTCCAACTGGCCAAGCCCGCGCGCCGTGGCGGCCAGCGAATTCGCCTCCTTCTGGAACACCGGCAAACTCTCGGGAAAACCCTCAGGCATCGGGTCAAAGTCCAAACGTTTTGCCGGGGAAATCACTGCCAACATTTTGCGCCCTCTTCATTGTTCTAAAAAATACTCGACACCCGCTCTGCGACCAAGCCTATTCCACAGCAATCTGGTCCAAAAACGCCGGGCCAAACCGTTCGGCCTTGCGCGCACCCAACATCCGTTCCACCGCCGCCATATCGCGGGGTCGCGTTTCCGCCAGCTTGGCCAGAACCGAAGCCGAACAGGACATCAGTTTGCCCGCCCCGTCATCGCCGTGCGCCAGTTCCAATTGCGTGGCTTGCAGGCGGTCAAACAGGCTGCCTGCCGCGCGCCCTGCCAGCTTGCGCCGCGCCGGATGCGGCGCTTCAACCGCGCCGTTGATCACTTCCAGAAAGGCCGCGCCATAACGCTCCAACTTTACCGCCCCAACCCCGGGCAGACGGGCAAACCCGTCCAGATCACCCGGCTTGGCCTCGGCCATCTTGATCAGCGTTGCGTCTGGAAACACCACATAGGCCGGTGCTTGCAACGCCTGGGCCAGCGCGCGCCGCTTGGCTTTCAATGCTGACAACAGCGGTTCGTCCTCTTCGGCCACCAGCGCCCGGATCGCGTTGGTTCTCGCAGCTTTGGTGATGGTGTCACGCCTCAGCTCGATCTTTTGCTCGTCGCGCAATATCGGCCGCGCCGCCGGTGTCATCCGCAACGCGCCATAGCGTTCCATATCCGGCCGGATCAAATCATACCCCATCATCTGTCGGAATATTGCCTGCCATTGACGGTTGCTATAAGCCCGCCCGACGCCAAATGTCGGCAGGCTCTCATGGCCCCTATCCTTAACTTTGGCGGTCAGTGTACCGCGTAAAATATCAACCAGATGTCCGGCACCAAACCACTCACCAGTGCGCAACATCGCCGACAACGCCATACGCACAGGCTCGGTTCCGTCGAACAGGTCGGCAGGCGCATCGCACAGGTCGCAATTACCACAGGCGTCCATCTCGTCGCCAAAATAGCGCAGCAATACCCGGCGGCGACAGCGACGTGCTTCGGCCAAACCAAGCAACGCATTCAACCGTCCGTGATCCGCACCTTTGCGTTCCGTCGGGGCCAGACCCTCGTCGATTTGCCCGCGTCGCATGCGAATATCGTCGGCCCCATACAAGGTCAACGTATCCGCAGGTGCGCCGTCACGGCCGGCCCGGCCAATTTCCTGATAATAGGATTCGATAGATTTCGGCAGGTCGGCATGGGCCACCCAACGAATATCCGGCTTGTCGATCCCCATGCCAAAAGCAACCGTGGCACAGACGATCAGCCCGTCCTCTTGCTGGAACCTCTGCTCGGCCAATCGGCGATCATCGGCATCCATGCCAGCGTGGTAATACAGCGCCTTGTGGCCGTCGTCGCGCATCGCCTTGGCCAAGGTTTCGCACTTTGCCCGCGTGCCGCAATAGACGATGCCAGACTGGCCCTTGCGGGCAGCAACAAAGGCCAGCAACTGTTTGCGCGGCGTGTCTTTGGGCTGAAAAGCCAGATGAATATTCGGTCGGTCAAAACCGCGCAAAAACAGCTCCGGAACCTCGTCACCGAACAG
The DNA here is from genome assembly GCA_964196455.1 of uncultured Myxococcota bacterium. Taxonomy (GTDB): domain Bacteria; phylum Pseudomonadota; class Alphaproteobacteria; order Rhodobacterales; family Rhodobacteraceae; genus Amylibacter. The sequence continues at coordinate 17,423 of CAXMUJ010000045.1, forward strand.
CCTCTCAATGATCTCGGTGCGGGTTTCGGCATCCGCTGTCGCCGTAAACGCCGCCAAGGGAACGCCCAGATCGGCCCGCAGCGCCCCGATCCGCAAATAGTCGGGCCGGAAATCATGACCCCATTGGCTGACACAATGTGCCTCGTCCACCGCGATCATCGACACGCCAACTTTGCGTAACAGGATCGATGTTCCCGGATTGGCCAGACGTTCCGGCGCGATATATAAAAGTTTCAGCACCCCATCTTCAAGCGCTTGAAACACCTCTTCGGTTTCTTCCTCGGTATTGCCACTGGTCAACGCACCTGCAGCCACACCTGCTTCGCGCAAGGCCCGCACCTGATCACGCATCAGGGCAATAAGTGGCGATATGACGACAGTCACCCCGTCCCGCATCACCGCAGGCAGCTGGAAGCACAGGGATTTACCACCCCCCGTGGGCATAATCGCCAGCACATTTCGGCCTGCGATAACGGCATCGACAATTTCTGCCTGACCATCACGGAAAGCATCATGTCCGAATACATTTTTTAGAAGCGCCTGATCGGCTGCCATGTCTGCTGTTTCTTGTTTTGTTCGATTTCGGCGACCATCCCACATCGGGATTCGCGGAACAAGGACCATTCGGACCAATCCCGGCCTAGCCCGCAGAAAACCGCAAAATATGCACCCAAGTAGCGCCGTAACGCCGCGCATCCAACAAGGTATATCCCTTGGGCGGCAGCTGCTCGGCATTCTCTTCCCAGACCACCAGCGCATCGTCGACCAACCATCCACCTTGCGCAATCGAGATCAAAGCTTTCACCCCCAAACCCTTGCCGTAGGGCGGATCAAGAAAAACCAGATCATAATTCGCATCGCGCGTCGGCCCCATCAGCGTGGCATCGCGGCGGTACAGTTTTGTTGTGCCAATCGCCTGCAAAATGTCTATGTTTTCACGGATCAACGCCCGCGCCTTGACACCGTCGTCGACAAATAGAACATGTGCGGCCCCGCGCGACAAAGCTTCAAACCCCAGCGCACCGGTTCCTGCAAACAGGTCCAGAACCTGCGCCCCGGTCACCGGATCGCCATAGCCGCCGTTGATCAACAGATTGAATATACTTTCGCGCACCCGGTCGGTCGTCGGGCGCAAGTGCGCAACAGCATCGCCCTTGCCAACCGGGGCAAGCGCCGTTCCTTTGAGTTTTCCACCGACAATACGCATTTTTTCGCCCCGATTTCCGCTGGCCCTTCGTTCTGCCCACCCTATATTACGGCAATAGCTATGATCACAACGAAAGAAACACAGAATATGAAACTCAAAACCGGCGGACCGCTGCCTGACGTCATTTTGCTGCATAGTGTTGAGGGTGGCGTGCAGGCGACCTCGCTGCGCGATCTGGTCGCGGGTAAAACGGTTGTTCTGTTCGCTCTGCCCGGTGCTTACACCAGCACCTGCTCGACAGCCCATATGCCAAGCTTCGTGCGCAACGCCGATAAACTGCGTGCAGAAGGCGTTGATATCATTGCTTGTATTTCAGTGAACGATCCGGCGGTAATGCAGGCCTGGGGCTCCGACACCGGCGCGCATGACGCCGGCATTTTGATGCTGTCCAATGCCGACAGCAGTTACGCCAAGGCGTCCGGTACGGTGTTTGATGCGCCTGCCGGCGGGCTATACGGCCGCTGCAAACGTCACAGCATTCTGCTGCGCGACGGTGTGATCCAGTCGATCAATGCCGAGGTTGAACGCGGTGTCTGCGACATTTCCGGCGCCGAAACCATTCTGGATCAGATTTAGGCGCTATCCCGCCAAGGCGTCCAGTTTTTTGGCCATTCTGATATCCAACTCTGACAATCCGTCCACATCATGGGTTGTCAGGGTCACCTCGACCGTCTTGTAGACATTCGACCATTCAGGATGGTGGTTCCATTTTTCGGCCCAGATTGCAGCGCGGGTCATAAAGCCGAAAGCCTCGACAAAATTCCGAAAGACAAAGCTTTTGCGGATCGCATCGCGCCCGTCAACCGCCACCCAACCACTGGCCACCAGCCCAGGCAGATGCGCGGACCTGTCTTGTGCGTTCAATCGTTCAGCCACCTGCTTCTCCTTTTACACGTCTAAAGGGTCCATAGTCCGTCAAAACCTCGATCTCATCATCGACTGCGTCGCGCTCGGCGCGGCAATACCGCTCTATCGCGTCTTTGAACCCCGGGTCCGCGATCCAGTGCAGCGAATAGACCGGCGTCGGCAAATAGCCCCGCGCCAGTTTATGCGGCCCTTGCGCACCGGCCTCGACCCGCGACAGCCCGTGTTCAATCGCGTAATCGATCGCCTGATAATAGCACACCTCGAAATGCAGACAGCGGTGGTGTTCTACACAGCCCCAGTAGCGCCCGAACAGGCCGTCCGCGCCGATAAAGTTTAACGCACCGGCAACAAATTTTCCATCGCGTTCGCACAAGATCAGCAAGACATCATCGCGCATTGTCTGGTGCACCTGAGCAAAGAACGCCCGCGTCAAATAGGGGGTCCCCCATTTGCGCGATCCGGTGTCCTGATAGAACCGCCAGAACGCATCCCAGTGTTCCGGCTCTATCTGATCACCGGTGAACCTGTGGATCGTGCCGCCAAAATCCTGTGCTTGCTGTCGTTCCTTGCGGATGTTTTTACGTTTGCGCGACGACAGGTCCGCCAAAAACCCGTCGAAATCGCGATAGCCCCGGTTGAACCAATGAAACTGTTGGCCAAGACGCCCGATCAATCCCATCTGCTGCCCGGCTTGGAATTCCTGTTCGGAACAAAAGGTAATATGCAGCGAGGACAACTCGTTATTCGCGGCCAACTGAACCGCACCTTGCACCAGCGCTGCCTGACCGATTTTCTCAAACCCGTCTTGGCACAAAAACCTGCGTCCGGTCACCGGTGTAAACGGCACCGCCGCCTGCAATTTAGGATAATATTCGCCGCCCGCATTTTCGAGCGCATGCGCCCAATTGTGATCAAAAACATACTCGCCTTGCGAATGTCCCTTGGCATAATTTGGCATAACCGCAATACAACGACCAGCCTGGCGGGCCACCAGATGCCGAGGCGCCCATCCCGATCCTTGCCCGACCGAGGCGCTTTGCTCCAGTGCGAGCAAAAACCGGTGCGTCGTAAACGGATCCACTGGTCGCGCGCCCGAACCCGTCCCAATGGCGCAAGCATCCCAATCCGTGGCAGAAAGCTCTGACACGGAGGATATGACGCTGATCTCAATTTCGGGGCTATCGGGCATGTCGGGGTATACTTGGTGTCGCATAGCTTTAGCGCAAGCGAAAATTCAGTTCTTTGGGAATGCGGGCAAATAATCTTCAAACGTAATGTTGTCGGCCACTTTACGGGCATCGGCCTCTTGTTCTGCTGATCGCACCGTCCAGCACAGGATCGGATCGCCCTTGGCTTTGATCCTGGCAACATGAGCAGAGGCCAAATCCTTGACACTGTGCGAGATAAAACAAGCCCCGACACGGTCATAGTCTAGAATGCGCGTCAGCCCATCGCGGTCCGCGTCCGGCACGTTTTTCCAAATCTGTGGCGTGCAGGGTTCGGTGACAAGACCGCGTGCGATATCCGGTGCCAGCTGCGCACATTTCGCAACTGAATGTGGATTGAATGACATCACAGCCACCGCACCGCTATACGCCGCCAACGCGCGGCAAACGGCGGTTTCAAGGGGCCCGATGCGCTGTCCCAAACCGCCATCCTGATCCTTGATCTCGACCAACAGGGGCACCCGCCCCGCAACCAAAGCCAGAATATCAGTCAGCAACGGTGCCGCAGATGGGCCACCGGTCAGCGGAATTTTGGCCAACTCGGTCGCAGTTTTATCGCGGACCAGACCGGTGGCTCCGGTCAGGCTGTCCAGCTTGTAATCATGAAACACCAGCGCCTGGTCGTCGCGGGTCAGTTGCACGTCGATTTCAATCGCATAGCCCGCATCAATGGCCGCACGCGCACCCTCGACCGAGTTTTCGGGACGACCGATGCGCAGATCATGCAAGGTGCGATGCGTTATCGGTCGGGTCAGGAAATCAGGGTGCAGGGTCATTAGGCGATCTCGAATATGCCTTCGATCTCGGCTGCGACACCAAATGGCAAGGATGAACAGCCCACGGCGGCCCGGGCATGTGCACCCTTGTCACCGCACACCGCGCCAATGAAGTCGGAGGCGCCGTTGATCACCATAGGGTGGTCGGTGAAATCCTGTGTCGCGTTCACAAATCCGCCCAGCTTTACCACGCGCACCAACCGGTCCAGATCGCCACCACAGGCTGCTTTGAGCTGCGACAACAAGTTGATGGCACAGACCTTGGCCGCAGCCTGTCCCTGTTCAACGGTGAAATTTTCGCCCAGCTTGCCGATGATAAGCCCGTTTTCATCCTTGGCGATTTGACCCGAAACAAAAACCAGATTGCCCGATATGACATAGGGCACATAGTTGGCGGCAGGCGCCTGGGCGTCGGGCAGGCTAACGCCCAGTTCGCTCAGTTTGTCTTCGATGATCTTGGTCATGCTCGGGCTCCTTGGAAACGCTGGAAATCAGGTAGGCACAGGCTAGATTATTGCGCGGGCAGAAGAAACAGGGATTCGGCCATTGGGCTGCTTGTTTACGATTCTCTGAACGCGCGGCTGAAATAATCGGCAAGCGGTTTGGCCAGATAGTTCAGCGGCGTGCGGTCACCGGTTTTGATGAATGCCTCGACCGGCATACCGGGCAACAGCTCGACATCGCCAAGTTTATCCAACTCATCCGGATCGGGCATAATATCAGCCGAGTAGTACGACAGCCCCGTAATATCGTCGGTAAAGACATCAGCCGAAACCTTGGAGATGTGGCCAATAACCTCGGGAGTTCTGCGTTGGTCAAATGTCGAAAACCGCAGGGCGGCTTCTTGGCCGACATGAATCTGATCAATATGGATTGATTCAATCCGGCTTTTGACAACCATCGGGCTGTCTTGGGGGATGATATAAAGGATCGGATCAGCACCGCGCACGACCGAGCGCAAAGCGTGCACCGTCATGCCGTGCACAATGCCACCCATCGGTGCCCGAACATCCATTCGAGACAAGGTTTCCTGCGCCGAGAGCTGTCGTTGGGTCAGCTCGATCAACAGGAACTCGATCTCGCGCAGCTCTGCCAAAGCATCTTGTTGGCGTTGCGATTGTAACTTCAGTATTTCAATATCGGTCTCGATCATCTGGGCATTGCCACGCGCCACCACCGACCGCAGCTCGCCCATTTCGCCCAGCAGACGGGCCTCTTCGCGCCGGAGCGACAGAACCCGTGTTGCCTGTGTCAGGCCCTGATCCAGCAGACGCTGTTGGTCCGCCAGTTCCTGTTGCACCAAATCCCTTTGGGTTTGAAAGGCCGCAAGCTGTGATTGCACGCCGTCGATCTGACCTCTGATCTGGACTTTACGCTCGTTTAGCTGCGCGGTTTCGCGATCCACAAACTCCAACCGCGAGGCAAACAGGCTCTGCTCGTCCGAAATCAAGGCCCTTATGTCGGGATCAGCCTGTACCATTTCCAGCAAGTCATCGGAAAACGTGACCTTTGCATCGCCGTCACGTTCGGCGCGCAGACGGTCTTTGCGCGCCAGCGTTTCGGCCAATTGACCTTCGACAATCGCCATTTCAGACAGCAACAACGTATCATCAAACCGGATCAGAACGTCGCCCGCTGTTACCGTATCACCCTCGGCAACACCGATCGTGCCGACGACCCCGCCATCGGGATGCTGGACAACCTGGCGCAACAGTTCAACCTGGATCATGCCACTGGCCACCACCGCGCCGGCGATCCGGCTCTGCGTTCCCCAAACACCAAGACCCAGAAATAAGGCCAAAAGCGCCGTAGCGCCGATAATCGTTGGCGTTCGGCCAGACCAGACAGGAGGCTTTGCATCGCTCATGTGGCGGGCTTTCTCTTGAGGCTTTCGCTAATTTGGGCGACGTTTTTCACCTGCGCCTTGAGCACCTCGTCACGCGGACCAAAGGCGCGGCTGGTGCCGTCTTCCAGATACAATATCGTATCGCACTCGGCGATGGCCGCAGGTCGATGCGCCATGATAACAACTGCGCCACCTTTTGCTTTGTGATCGCGGATCGCTGAATTGAGCGCCGTTGACCCGATAGCATCGAGATTAGAGTTCGGCTCATCCAGCACCAGCAACAACGGATCACCATAGAGCGCACGTGCCAGTGCCAAACGTTGTTTTTGCCCACCTGACAGGCGCCCCGACACGGCGCTAAGGTGTGTATCGTAGCCCTCGGGTTGTTGCAAAATCATCTCGTGTGCACCGGCTTTTTGGGCAGCTGCCACAACTTGTGCCGAATCAGGGCTTTCGTCCATTCTTGCGATATTTTCGGCAATGGTAGCGTCGAACAAGGTTACTTCCTGAGGCAAATACCCAATATACCGGCCATAAGTGTCAGCATCATATTGGTCGACCGCCGCGCCATCCAGACGGATTTTCCCCGAAATTGGCGCCCAAATTCCTGCGATCACTTTCGCCAGCGTCGATTTACCGGCGGCACTGGGACCGATCACACCCATCGCTTGACCGGGTTCCAGAACAAAGTTGATCATTTTCAAACTGGCTTGATATTCACCCGGCGGCACAACCGACAAGTTGGTGGCTTGCAGCAACGCCTTGGGTCGGGGCAGAACCGTCTGCGGCGTATCAGCAGGGGTCACTTCCAGAACCTGGCTCAGATCGCTCCAGGCTTTTTGCGCACGCTGCACAATCTGCCATTGACCAATAGCCAGCTCAACCGGCGCCAGTGCGCGGCCTAACAAAATCGAACCGGCAATCATTGCGCCAGCCGTCAGCTCGCCTTTCAAGACCAGAAATGCACCCAAACCCAGCATTGCCGATTGCAAACCAAGCCGGAAAGACTTGGTGAAAGCGGTGATAAATCCGGTCTTGTCGTTGGCGCCCAGAGAAGCGGTCAAGGCGGCTGTGCGCATATCTTGCCAACGCCGGTATACTGCGCGCGCCATGCCCATGCCGCGCACGGCCTCGCGCTGGCGCTGGGCGCCACCGGCAAAAGCAGACGCCTGCATGCCTGCAATAACACCTTGGGTCACATGGGCTCGGGTCAGGTACTGGTTGAGCAGCGTCAAGGCCACCAAGACCAATCCGCCACACACTGCCAGCACGCCCAACCACGGGTGAAAAATGAAGATGGCAGCAGCGAATATCGGCGTCCACGGCATGTCACACACCGCAAACAACACTTGGGAAGAGAACAGTTTTTGAATGGCTTCAAGATCATCGAGCGCTTTGCCTTCGATCTGGGGCGTGCGCGTCGTCAGTCCGGCGCGAAACACCCGTTCGTCCAGATCTTGCTGGAACCTGGCACCAACACGCGCCAAAACCCGGCCGCGAGCCCAGTCCAGCACCCCCATCAACGCGTATAGCGTCACTGCGAGTATCGACAATGCGAACAATGTCTCTTCGGATCTGCTGGCCAATACGCGATCATAAATTTGCAGCATATAAATCGGGCCGGTCAACATCAGCAGGTTCACAAAAACACTAAACACGCCGACCACCAGAAAGGGTGATGCGTTGCGGTTTCGAATGTCGCGCAGCTCTTTCAAGCCCTGCGGATAAATTGACTTTACTGGTGTACTTTTCGCCATAATACAGAATCTCTACACAGTGTTTGTCACGGACTCCACGCCTTTTTGGTTAACAAAGCGAAAATCGCGGGCTTTGCAGGGGCCTTTAGATGCATAAAAATCGCGATTCAGATAAATCGACGTGGGACTGTGGACTATGATAGGCTATCGACTTAGGAAGCCGCGCACCAAATTGTAAGAGTTGTATTATGTATCATCTTCCCGAAAATCATCTTGTTCGCGAAAATTTTCTTGCGAGCGGCCCAGTTCATTGGGTGCGCACGGCTGGCCTTGCCTGTGTCGTAGCACTTGGCCTGATGGCCTGCTCTGCGCCGTCACCGGATCAGGAATTCTATGATCCACTGGAAAAACAAAATCGCGTCGTGCACAGTTTTAATAAAACTATCGACAAGGCGTTGATAAGCCCGGCTGCCGGTGTTTATGGCACGATCATTCCAGATCCGGCAAAGCGGGCTGTGGTGAACGTCGCCAACAACCTGACCATGCCGAACCGCTTGGTCAACAGTGTGTTGCAGTTGAACGTCGAAGGCACGGTTGAAACGACATTCCGATTTGCCATAAATACTATATTGGGCATTGGCGGCATCTTTGACGTGGCCACGGCTATTGGCCTGCCGGACACGGACACGGATTTTGGCGAAACATTGCACAAATGGAACGTCGGCGAAGGCGCCTATGTCGAATTACCGCTGTTTGGGTCCAGCACTGCGCGTGATACCGTTGGGCTGGTGGCTGATATCCTATTGCTTGATCCGTTGGATCATATTCTTGAACCCAACGCTGATCCCTATCGTTCAGCGGTCTGGGTTCTGGACAAGCTTGGTGACAGAAACCGCTACGACGATGTCGTAGATGACGTGCTATACAATTCTCCTGACAGTTACGTGACGCAGCGTTCGTTCTATTTGCAAAGCCGTCGTTTCCGACTAAATAAGAAACTGTCGATAGAAGACTTGGAGGACCCTTATGCAAACTAGGGCATTGTATTCTCGCCGCACTACGCTGGCGACACTTGCCGGTGGAGCAGCCATACTGATGGCCGCGCCAGCGGTAGCACTGAACGCATCGCAAGCACGTTCGTTGGTTGATGATTTGACTGCAGAGGTCATGAGAGTGATCAATTCGGGCAAAACCGGCGCGCCTATGTACCGCGAGTTCGAGAGCGTTTTTGCAAAATATGCAGATGTGCCGATCATCGCCCGCAGCACATTGGGCGTAACATGGCGGTCAGCCTCTTCCAGCCAAAAAAAGGCCTATGTTGCGGCCTTTCGAGGTTATATGGCCCGTAAATACGGCAAGCGTTTTAAGGAATTTATCGGGTCGGATATCAAAGTTACCGGTTCACGCAAAGAAAAGAGCTTTTATGTTGTCGACAGCACAGTGAGGCTGGCGGGGACGTCTCCGTTTCAGGTGAACTGGCTTGTCAGCGATAAATCCGGCAAAGATTTGATGTTCAATCTGGTGATCGAGGGCATCAACATGCTGCGCTCCGAACGCGAAGAGATTGGTCTGATGCTGGACAAGAACGGTGGCAATGTGGACAAATTGATCACAGCTTTGAAAAAAGCCGGCTAAAGCCAACACACCACGATTGAGAGACAAGACAGGCGGCGGGATTTCCCGCCGTTTTCAGTTGCCAATGCCAAACAGTTTTTTCAACCGTTTCTCTAGGCTTTTGCCCGACTTTTCGATTTTGCGCTCTAGTTTTTTGAGGTCGTTGCGGATCGCGTCTTTGACGTTGACCGAACCGGTGTCACTGCGCGCCAGCACCGCTTTTGGAACCGACATCGGCAAATCGCGTTCCGGCAATCCGTCGTGCACGCGGGTCATTGTTTCGCGCCAGATATCTGCGGGTAATCCGCCGCCGGTGACGCCGGTCAGTTTGCTGTTGTCGTCATTGCCCATCCAGACGCCAGCGATGTAATCTGCCGTAAATCCGATAAACCACGCGTCACGTCCGCCCTGTGTGGTGCCGGTTTTACCAGCCGCCTGACGCGTGCCGAGCTTGGCCCTGCGCCCGGTGCCAACCTCGACAACCTGGTGCATCATATAAATCAATTGTTCTGCGGCCATGTCGTTGATCACCCGGTTCCCCTGACCACCTGTTTTGCCCAGCAGTGCCGACGTATCGCCTTGTATTGTAATTTCGGTAACACCAAAGGGTACGGTTGCCCGGCCGCGGTTCAGTATTCCAGTATAGGCGCCGGTCATGTCCAGCAGAGTAGACTCGGACGCCCCAAGCGCCAAAGCCGGACCAACGGCCACTTCATTTGTTATACCAAAGTCACCGGCAACGGCGCGGACCCGTTCGCGGCCAATACTCTCGGACACACGAACCGCAACAGTGTTGATCGACTTGGCCAAAGCTTCGGTCAGGGTCACCGGCCCTTTGAAATCACGGGTGTAGTTTTTCGGGCTATACGGGCCTGACCCCGGCACATTTATGGTTAACGGCTCGTCCACGATCACAGTGTCATAACGGTAACCGGTTTCCAGAGCCGCCGCATAGACAAAGGGTTTGAACGACGATCCGGTCTGGCGCAGCGCCTGTGTTGCGCGGTTGAAACCACCTGCAATCTGGGTTTTACGCCCGCCTACCATTGCGCGCACGGCCCCGTCTGGCGACATAACAACTATGGCGGCTTGGGCATTGGACCCCTTTTTGACCTTGGTTTCAAAGATATGGGCCAAGGCCTGTTCGGTTGCCCGCTGCAATCGCGGGTCGAATGTGGTTTTGATCAGCAAATCTTCGGTCGTATCCTTGACCAGAAACTCTGGCGCCGATTCCATTATCCAGTCGGCGAAATAGCCTCCGGCGCGACGCTCTGCTGTGGTCGACAGGCGCGCCGGACTGTTTTGTGCGTTGATTTTCTCGGCGTTGCTCAGATATCCCTGATCATGCATCAAGCCGACAATCAGATTGGCGCGATCCTGCGCGCGGCCCAGATTACGTGTTGGCGCATATGTTGACGGTGCCTTGAGCAGACCGGCCAACATGGCGGCCTCTGCCGGCGTGACCGTGCGCGACGATTTTCCGAAATAGCGCTGCGCTGCAGCCTCGAACCCATAGGATCCCGACCCAAGGTAGGCCCGGTTTAGATAGATCGTCAGAATTTCGTCTTTGGTATATTTCAGCTCCATCGCCATCGACATTGGAACTTCTTTAAGCTTGCGCTCGAAGCCGCCAAGATCGGGAAAGTAGACGCGTTTGGCAACTTGTTGGGTGATCGTTGATCCGCCGTGACCATCCAGTGCGGACCGCCCTTCGCGCAGATTTGTGCGAACCGCCCCCAAGATACCGCGCGGCGAGAGGCCAAAATGCTGGTAAAACCGCTTGTCCTCGGTGGCAACAACTGCGTTTTTCAAGTTGGGTGAAACCGTCTGGGCCGTCACAATGCCGCCAAACTGGTCGCCGCGCCAAGCAAAGACTTCGCCGGATGCGTCCAACATCGTAACTGATCCACGTTCACGGGCGTCCATGAGCTTGGATGCTGCTGGCAGTTGGGTGAAATAATAGCCGGTTGCAACCGCCAGGATCAGACCAAGCACGATGGCCACGCGCGAGCCTGTCCACCAGATCAGCCGCAGAACCACGCCCATCAAGCGGACAAGAATATTGCGCCGTGGTTTCGCCTTTGACTTCGGCTTTGTCTTGGCACGGGACTTGCTCGCAGGTTTGGCTTTGGCTGTACTGGCGGACTTGAGCGCAGGTTTGGGCGCAGGTTTGGGCTTTGCTTTTTTCGACGCGAATTCGCGCTTGTCGGCCACCAAAGGTGGTTTTTTTCTTGGAGGGGTCGCCATTTTATCTGCCTGTGTCTCGCCGGTGTCTGCCATTTTGGCTTTTTTCCAAGATAGTCACTTTGAGTCGGTTTGTAGAGAGCACTTGCAGAGTATTTTCTGGTTCCATTCTGCTTAATTTTATAACAATTTCGTACTGGTGGTTAAAAATTAGACATAATTTGATAGTGCGTGCCGATATATCCGCCTGTGACTTGAAACCAGCACTGCACCGGCCTTGTGTGACACCCAAGTTGACGCGAACTGCTCGGTTCGCAGACAGAAGAGGGAAAAATGAAACTTATCATTGCCACAATCAAACCATTCAAACTGGAAGAGGTCCGCGAAGCGCTGACCGCAGCCGGCGTCAAGGGTATGATGGTCACCGAGATCAAAGGCTATGGCGCTCAGTCAGGCCATACCGAAATCTATCGCGGCGCCGAATACGCCGTGAACTTTGTGCCGAAAGTTCGCCTGGACATCGTTGTTCCGGACGATCTGACAGACACAATCACATCCACAATCGAAGCAACAGCCAAGACCGGCAAGATCGGCGACGGCAAGATCTTTGTGTGCAACGTGGAACAAGCCATTCGCGTGCGCACCGGTGAAGCCGGCGATGACGCGCTGTAGACGACAAAAGAGGGTACTAAAATGAAATTCAATACACTTGGACTTGCTGCAAGCCTGACCGCGCTGCCTGCGCTGGGCTTTGCTCAGGATGCACCCACGGCGGTTCCCACCGACGTGATATTTATAATGAACTCCATTCTCTTTTTGGTTGGAGGTTTTCTGGTGTTCTGGATGGCAGCCGGTTTTGCCATGCTGGAGGCCGGTTTGGTCCGATCAAAGAACGTGGCCATGCAGTTGACCAAAAATATGGCGCTGTTTGGTCTGGCGTGTATTTTTTACTATTTGATCGGCTACAACCTGATGTATCCGCTGGGCACATGGGGCATCGAAGGTGTTCTGTCCGGTGTCTGGGGTCCTGCGGTCATGGAACCTGTTGGTGTTGCTGCAAGCGGTGTTGACGACTATTCCTATGCCGCAACAGCCTCTGACTTCTTCTTTCAGTTGATGTTCTGTGCCGCGACCGCTTCTATCGTTTCGGGTGCTTTAGCCGAGCGGATCAAGCTTTGGCCCTTTCTGATATTCGTTATTGTGCTGACCAGTGTGATTTACCCGCTGCAAGCATCATGGAAATGGGGCGGTGGTTTTCTGGATCAGGCTGGTTTTCTTGATTTTGCCGGCTCGACTGTGGTGCATTCTGTCGGCGGTTGGGCGGCCCTGTCTGGCGCGCTGATCCTTGGTCCGCGTATCGGCAAATACAAAGACGGTCGGGTCATTCCGTTCCTCGGCTCTAACCTGCCGTTGGCAACGCTGGGGACGTTCATTCTGTGGATGGGCTGGTTTGGCTTCAATGGCGGATCGCAACTGGCGATGGGCTCGATCGGTGATATCGCGGATGTCTCGCGTATCTTCGTCAACACCAACGCAGCTGCTGCAGGCGGTCTGGTTGCCGCCCTGATCCTGACCCAGATCCTGTACAAAAAGGTCGATCTGACTATGGTGCTGAACGGCGCGCTTGCCGGTCTGGTCTCGATCACTGCAGAACCGCTTACACCGACGCTGGGATCCGCGACCTTGATCGGTGCCATTGGCGGTATCATCGTGGTCTTTGGGGTTCCCTTCCTCGACAGGCTAAAAATTGATGATGTTGTCGGTGCGATCCCTGTGCACTTGTTTGCCGGTATCTGGGGCACGATCGCCGTGGTTCTGACCAACAGCGACGCCAACCTCGGCACACAGCTCTACTCGATCCTTGTCGTAGCCATCTTTGTTCTGGTGACATCGTCGGTTTTGTGGTTCGTCCTGAAAATGACTGTGGGCATCCGCGTTGGCCAGGAAGAAGAGATCAACGGATTGGATTCTTCAGAGCTGGGCATGGAAGCCTATCCGGATTTCGTCCGCAACTAGCGGCGCGGTTTTCCGGGGGATATCCTCCCCTGACTGGCCGGGCCTTCGGGTCCGGTCTGTTTGGTTAGAAATACCTCTGCAAGTACTATGTTAGTACCTCTTAAGAAGATTATCTTAAATTCAATTAGAAACTGCTGTTAAGTTTAATAAACCTTTCACATTGCCTAAAGCACCCCTGCGGACTTAAGCCTGAACGCGTGGGTAAACGAGTGAGGTGTGAAATGGCGAGCGTATCATTTTCGGGTTATAGCTATATGCTGAATGATCAAGGCGTGATCGAGTATAGTCAGGCAGTTTTGGAGTTTTCAGGGATTGGTGATGATTTATCATTCAGCTACACCATCCCGTCTGATCTGGGGCTTTTTTCCCCGATAGATTTCAATCTAGAGGACTTTGACACCGCCAACGTTACATCCGGCGACACCAGTCTTTCACTATTTAGTCCGGACTTGCTGTTTTATGTCGGGACTTATTTTTGGTCTGGGGCCGCCGGTGCCGGTGCGGCGCGATTGTTTGATGTCACAACGTCGGACATCTCGGGGTTTGTGTTCAATTTTGACGGAACCGAGTTGCCGGATCTGCTGGATGCCGATATCGCCGCCAACTGGTATGCGTCAATTTTCGACTATCAACTGGTTGTAACCGGCTTGCTCAGTGCTGGCAGCACAGTTTCATTTGAACAGCTGGACTATTCAGATCTGACCTTTGGCGACAGCCAAAGTGGCACCGGTCTGGATGACACGCTTGTCGGGGGGAAGGGATCCGATCTGCTAAAGGGGAAAAGCGGATCGGATCACCTTTATGGCTTGGGCGACAATGATAAACTGCTGGGAAATGCCGGCGCGGACTATTTGTATGGCGGTTCTGGCGACGATGCGCTGCGCGGTGGTGGCGGCGCGGACTGGCTGTTTGGGGACCGCGGCAACGACAAACTTTGGGGCGGGACGGGCCCAGACTATTTTGTCTTTGATGCGGACAAATCAAATGGCACAGATCGGATAAAGGATTTTGAGGACGGGATCGATTTGATCGCCATTGAAAACCTGTCGGATTTTGGTCAGGTCGGCATAAGCCAGGTCGCCCGCGGCACCAAGATCAGCTTTGCCGACACCAAGATCATTCTAGCCGGCATCGATGCTGAAGATATCTCTATCGATGACTTCTACTTCCTATAGTGCCCGGTACGCGTTGCTCGCAGCCAACACGGCTGGGGGTTGACCGGCGCCATGTACTCTGCGCAGTTGACAGAATTCACGGCGCCCTGTTCGCCGACAAACCGGCAACGTCAGGACCCCAATGACACCGACCTCCGCGAATACTGGCGCGCTTAGCGCCAACATGCGCGGCGCGGCGCTAATGTCGGCAGGCATGGCGGCCTTTGTGTTCAACGACGTCGCTATTAAATATTTCGGGGCGGACATTCCGTTGTTTCTGACAATTTTTGTGCGGGGTCTGCTTGCCTGTGCATTCATCGGCGGATTGGCGCTGTATCAGGGTATTTTCCGGCAGATGCCGAAACGGCGAGATATTGGCTTCACAGTCCTGAGGGCTTTTGCCGAATTGGGAGCCACGATTTGTTTTCTGACCGCCCTATTTCACATGCCTCTAGCGAACTTGACTGCGATCCTTCAATCGGCATCGCTGGTTATAACACTTGCCGCTGTTGTCTTTCTCGGGGAGCGCGTTGGCCGTCAACGTGCGCTGGCCATCGTGCTTGGCTTTGTTGGCGTAATTTGCATCATTCGGCCCAGCGGCGACGGTTTTAACGGTTACAGCCTGTTGGGTGTGGCGGCTGTCTTTTGGGTTGCATTTCGGGACCTCATGGTCAGAAAACTATCGTCCGACATCTCGTCGTTGTTTGTCACATTTGTAACCGCGGCTTTGATCACAGTGGTCGCGGGCATTCTGGTGCAGCTACAGGGCCAATGGGTGGCGCTGACTGTGACACAGGTCGCAGGCCTCGCCTTTGCTGCGGTGCTGCTGTTTGGCGGCTACTTTTGTGCAGTCGCCGCCATGCGCTTTGGCGAGATGTCTTTTGTGACGCCGTTTCGCTATACGTCAATGATCTGGGCCATCGCGCTGGGTTGGGTGGTTTTTGGCGAGTTGCCGGACAATTGGACGGCATTCGGAATTTTCGTCATTATAGGGGCGGGTCTGTATTCCTGGTCTCGCGAACGAAACCAGGGAGTTTAGCTGCCCTACAATTCCACGATTGGCGCAATCTCGACAGTGCCGCTGCCCACAGTAATCATCGGACAGTTTTTGGCGGCCGCAACCGCCGCGCCCATGTCCGCCGCCTCGATTATGGAAAAACCGCTTGCCGGATTGGCGCCGCCATTGTCGGCCACCCCGTCGGCAGACACGGTTTGTGAATTGCCAACCGGATTGCCCGGATGAATTACCGCGTCACCGAGCCCGCCAAACCAAGCTCCCCAAGCCGCCATGATTTGTTCCATCTCTGCCGGATCTGTCGGCATTTTAGAACCGCCGTGATAAATAAATATTGAGCCATTTTCTTCTCCTAAGTAATTTGAAGTTAATCAGAGGGTTGAGCAGGCAACTTTGCCACCAACGACGCCAGTTTACCAAGCGACGATATCCAACCCATATTGTGGTTATTTGCACTTTCTTCGTCTGCCAGTCCGGAATGGATCAGGCGAAACTCTGTGCCGCCATTTCCGTTTGGGCGTAGTTCAAACCGGACCCTGCTCTCGTGCCCCCGTGTGTCCTGGTCATCATGCCAGGCCCAGGTAATTTCGATAGAGTTGGGCGGATCAACATGCGCAACCTCGCCTGTAACTTTGACCCGGTTTCCCTCCGGGCTTTGCATAACAGAGGACCACGGACCGACCTGTCCAAAGTCAAGACTATGCTCGGGGCAGGTCATGCCCTCGGGGCCCCACCACTGCAGCACGTTTTCTGGCTTGGAAATAAAACCAAAGACCGTCTCGGGATCGACATCAAAGTCGCGCGTTAGAGTTAGATCGGTCATTTTCTTTCCTTTTCACTCATCAGGGCCGCTTCCAACCGTTTTAGGCTGATTTCCCAAAACTCCCGGTGATCCAACGTCCAATTGTTAATAGCTTGAACCATGTCTGGTCGCACCGAGTACATCCGCCTTTGCGCATCAACGCGCCGCTGAATAACACCGGCCGTGCGCAGAACTTTCAGATGCCGTGAAATTGCCGGGGCCGATATATCCGCCGCCGATTGCAACGAGCCCGCGGTTTGCTCGCCTTCGGTCAGCAACCGCTCGACAATTGCAAAGCGCGTCGGGTCGCCAAGCGCAGAAAATGTTTGGTGGAGTTGCAAAGAAAATCCTTCTCGGTTACTGTTATTTAACAGTATCGTTAATTATAAATCTGTCAACTCGGAAAGACACAGCATGAAGGAATTTGGAATTTGCATCACCTATGACTTCACCGGCGACGAGACCGAATGGGCCGCCAACTGTCAGGCCTTTTTGGACGCTATCGCAGGCGACACAGTTGCCGCACAGGGTTTCAGCTATTCAATCAACAAGGCAAAGTCCGGCGTGGGCCGGGTGCACATCGGTCGATGGCAAACAGCCGAGGTGCTCGCCCATGTTCAGGCCCAAGACTATTTCAAAGATTTCGCCGGAACCGTGCGGCGATTCGGCGGTGAAACCCTCTCAACAACACCCTTCGCACAATGGGGCCGATCAGACGCCACCTGAAATGGTGCTAGCGTATTCCGTTATACCGCTGAACTGCGCGCAAATACGTAACGATCGCGGCAATCTCGCCGTCGGTGATCCCGTCAACAGGTGGCATGTTACCAAATGGCCAGTGATGCGCTGGCGCCCCTAGCCTGGCGGCTCTCGCAAAAGAGGCATCGCCGTGGTGGGACGGTTCGTAAATTTTATGAATGAGTGGCGGTGCCACGCCGGCCTGCCCTGCCGCATTAACCCCGTGGCAATCAGCGCAACGCGCATTAAACGCCTTTTCGCCCGCCAATTGGTCAACCGACAGGTCCGGCACTTTGACCTGCACCATTGCGACAGCGGCCTTTGGCTCCGGTGCCAACAATGAAACCAAAAAGTAGCCGGCCGCAGCAAAAATAACTGCCGCAATCCAGAGCAACGGTGATTTTAAGACGGCCATCAGGGTCTCCTATCTAGAAATCCAGATTTTCGACGCTCAGTGCATTTTTCTGGATAAAGTCACGGCGTGGCTCGACTACATCGCCCATCAGTTTGGTAAACAAGTCGTCCGCCTCGGCCAAGTCACCAACTTTGACTTGCAACAGGGTGCGGGCTTCGGGGTCCAAGGTCGTTTCCCAAAGTTGACTGGGGTTCATCTCGCCCAAACCTTTGTAGCGCTGCAAGGACAAGCCTTTTTCGCCCTCGCCCAGAATCACATTCAACAAATCCGACGGCGCGTAGATTGGCCAACTTTTGTCTTTGCGCTGCAAACTTGCCGGTTTGTCGTACACTTCTTGCAATATCTCGGTCATCTGGCTCAATTTGCGGGCTTCGCCAGATCGCAGACACGCACCGTCCAGCGTCACAACTTCTTCTACACCGCGCAACATCCTGCTGAACCGCAGGCCCGCGTCTTGGGTCGGTCGGCCAATCCAACCACGTTTAAACTCGGTCGATACTATGTCCAATCGCGCGGCTACGGCGTCGGCGATCGCCTGTGGATTGTCATCCAACCTGCCAGGTACCAATGCACCTGTAATCGCGGATTGTTCCAGAACGTGCTGCGAATAATGTGTGGGAAACGCCTGTAGGACAGTGCGGGAGTTCCGCGCTTCTTGCACGACCCGTGCCAGATCAGCCCCCATCAGGACAGAGTTGTCACCTAACGTTAAGGAAGACCCTTCAATACCCTGACTAATAAGAAAATTATCTAATTCAGGTTGATCTTTCAGGTACACTTCAGACTTGCCGCGTGCAACTTTGAACAGCGGAGGTTGCGCAATATACAGATAACCGCCTTCGATCAATTCCGGCATCTGACGAAAAAAGAATGTTAACAACAGCGTCCGGATATGGGCGCCATCAACATCCGCATCCGTCATAATAACGATCTTGTGGTAACGCAGCTTTTGGATGTTAAACTCGTCGCGGCCGATCCCGGTGCCCATCGCGGTGATCAGGTTGGTGATCTGCTCGCTGGTCAGCATTTTATCAAACCGTGCCCGCTCGACGTTGAGGATTTTACCGCGCAGTGGCAGAACTGCCTGATTTTCGCGGCTGCGACCCTGTTTCGCCGAGCCGCCCGCACTGTCACCCTCCACCAGAAACAATTCCGACTTCGCCGGATCACGCTCTTGGCAATCCGCCAGCTTGCCCGGCAGTGATGATCCGCCAAAGGCGGTCTTGCGCCGTGTCAGGTCACGCGCCTTGCGCGCCGCCTCGCGGGCCAAAGCGGCCTCCACAACTTTAGAGATGATCTCTTTGGCAGGACCGGGGTTCTCTTCAAACCATTCGGACAGCTTTTCGTTCATCAGGCTTTCGACAACGGGGCGAACCTCGGACGACACCAGCTTGTCCTTGGTTTGCGAACTGAACTTGGGATCGGGAACCTTGACCGACAACACACAGGTCAGGCCTTCGCGGGCATCGTCACCGGAAAAGCTGACTTTTTCCTTTTTCGCAATACCACTGCTGCCGGCGTAATTGTTCATGGTCCGTGTCAGCGCACCGCGAAAGCCGGCCAGATGGGTGCCACCGTCGCGCTGAGGGATGTTGTTGGTGAACGGCAGAACCGTTTCGTGATAGCTGTCGTTCCACCACATCGCCACTTCGATCGTGATGTCGTCTTTCTCGCCAATCACATAAATCGGATCGGGGATAACGGGTGTTTTTGACCGGTCAAGGAAGCGCACAAATTCGCGCACGCCGCCATCGTAAAACAGAATCGATTCCAACGGCTCCACCGGCCGCTCGTCACGCAAGATAATTCTGACGCCAGAGTTTAGAAATGCCAATTCGCGTAGCCGGTTTTCAAGTATTTTGAACGAAAAATCGCGGTTGGAAAACGTGTCCAGCGACGCTAAAAACCGCACCTCTGTACCCTTTTCCCCATTTGCATCGCCCACAACCGCCAGATGCCGGGCGGTATCGCCGCCCTCGAACCGGGCTGTGTGCTCTTTGCCGTTGCGCCAGACCCGAAGTTCAAGCCAATCGGACAATGCGTTTACAACCGAGACGCCAACCCCGTGCAGACCGCCGGAAACCTTGTAGGAATTGCTGTCGAATTTACCCCCGGCGTGCAGTTGGGTCATGATAACTTCGGCCGCAGAAACGCCCTCTTCTTCGTGGATCCCGACCGGAATACCCCGCCCGTTATCGCGCACAGAAACGCTTTCGTCGGCGTGAATTGTAACGGAAACAAAATCGGCATGCTTGGCCAGCGCCTCATCGATCCCGTTATCAACCACTTCGTAAACCATATGGTGCAGACCGGAGCCGTCGTCCGTGTCGCCGATATACATGCCGGGCCGTTTACGTACGGCCTCTAACCCCTTAAGAACTTTGATAGAATCTGCGCCGTACTCTTCAGCTTGGCTCTGCACGTCAGTCATAGATTTCTTTCCCGTATTTCAGTGCTGAATATAGGGGTTTTCTGTCGGATTGTCACGCGCCGACGCAGGTTTTTGTATCACGCAAAAGCGATGAAAATTCCAACAAGAATAAGCGCCACACCTGCCGAGGTGTTCAGCCGCGTCATGGCGCTGGGTGTGGTCAGCATCTTGCGGGCCTTGTCGACAAAAAACGCGAATATGACATTGCCAAGCAGAGGCACGGCGATGGATGCAAGGCAAATCGCGATCATGTCGTAGCGGTTCACTTGAGAGAAATCAAAAAACCCTGGCAATACGCCCAAATAGAACAGAATCGCTTTCGGGTTTCCCAAAATAACCAAAATACCAGCCAGAAATCCGGCCCAGATGCCCGGTGCTGTCAGCCTGCTGTCCGCACGCAGTGTTTTGGCCGGACGTAAAATCAGTGCCGCCCCCATAAACAGAAACATTGCCGCCCCGACATAGCGCAGGATCGTCATGAAATCCGCATATAGCCCGACCAGATAGCTAACCCCGAAAATGGCAACCAGCGGCCAAAGCGCATCACCAATTGCCACGCCCAGCGCCAAGGGCCAAGCCGCGTGGAACCCGCCCGACATTGCCCGCGCAATCAAGGCGACCCAAACCGGACCCGGTGTCAGGAACAGGATAAGCAGAGCCCCAGAATAGAGCAGTAATTGCGAAAATGTGACAGTCATCCATCCGGCGTACTGCAAAAAACCCGACGATTCAATCCTAGTGGCTTTGGGCTCGAAAAACATCGCCACACTCACGCGTGAGGCTGGCAGGGTTGTCGGCTACCAACGGGATTATTCGCGGCACTCGCTGGCGCAAAGACAAAGCTCTACACCTGCCCTGATGCATCCAGGTCCCAAAACGGATTATGTGCAACTTCCCATAAATGCCCGTCCGGATCGGTGTAGTTACCCGAATACCCGCCCCACTCCGTCTTGGCCGGTACTGTCAATTGCAAGGCGCCCGCATCTACAGCGGCCTGATAGGCGGCATCTACCGCCTCTTGCGTGGAATAGTTTGTCGACAAGGTGATCGCACCTGTTGCCCGCTCTTTGATCGGCAGGCCAATATCGGCGACCAGTGCGTTGCGGTCATAAAGTGATAAAAATTGGCCGTGAAGCCGATAGAACGCGATCTTGTCGTTACCGCCAGCCTCTTGCGTCCAGCCAAGACGCTTGTAGAAAGCCTTGGACCGGGTCAGATCGGTCACCGTCAGTGTAATTAGTGTTACGCGCTGCGTATCCATAGCGTCCCCCATTGGCGCCCATGCTGACACAAGTGGCAGGCACCGGGCAAGGTGTGGTTGCAAGTTGGTTTCACTATCCCGATTCAAATCTGCATTGACGATATATCCTGGATGCTCGAAACCCCGTCTTGATCGGTGACATGCAACCTGTGTGCGCGTGCGCCCAGCGCGTCAAACAGCTCTGGTCCTGTGCCGGTCATCCACGCCTGTGCCCCCAACTCGCAGATCTCGTCATAGAGCACAGCCAGGCGATCCGCATCCAGATGCGCGGCAACCTCGTCCAGCAACAGGATCGGCGGGGCGCCAAAATCCTGAGTTACGGCGCGCGCATTGGCAAGGATCAGAGAGACCAGCAACGCCTTTTGCTCGCCGGTTGAACATTGTTTGGCGTCGATGCCTTTGGTGCTGTAAATGGCCCGCAAATCATTCCGGTGTGGTCCGAGCAATGTGCGCCCCGCCAAACGATCCCTTGGCCGGGCCTCGGCCCAAGCGGCGCGCAAGGCTTCACTGTCCGAAATAACCTGGGCCCCGTCGGCGGGCACCACCGACAATTCACTGGTTGGAAAGCTTGAGCCGCCATCGGTTTGTGCCGCCATCAGCCGTTCGATTGTGTTTTGTCTGGCCTGTTCGATTTTGGCACCGGCCATGGCCATTTGCTCTTCTACCGCGTCATACCAGGACGGGTCGGTAACGCCGTCCTTCATCATTCTGTTGCGTTCGCGCATGGCTTTTTCATAAGCCAGCGACGCTTCTGCGTGTTCGGGGACAAAACTCATAGTCATGCGATCAAGAAACCGGCGGCGACCCTCTGCAGCTTCGACCCAGAGCCGGTCCATAATCGGCACAAGCCAGACAACGCGCGCCAAACGGCCCAATGCCATCTGGGGCGCAGGTTTTCCATCAATCAAAACCGAGCGTGACCCGGTGCCGGTATAGCCGGTCTCGACTTCGTGCACATGGCCCAGACTGTCGAGTTCCATCGACAGCTTCCAGCCCAGCTCTTCTGGCTTGCGTGCCATGTCGTCGATCTGTGCACGGCGCAGCCCGCGCCCCGGTGAAAACAGCGAAATTGCTTCGAGAATATTGGTTTTTCCGGCACCATTGGGGCCATATATCACGACCGGACGCCCGTCGGCTTCCAAACGCGCAAACTTATGGGACCGGAAATGAGAGAGTGTCAGGCTGCGAATTGCAAGCGCGGGCACATTACACTCGCATAGGCATCACGACATAAACGGCCGTTTCATCATTGCCTTCGCGCATCAGGGTTGGATCGCCCGACGAATTAAACAGGAACACGGCATTTTCGCGATCGACCTGCCCCGCAATCTCGAGCAGGTACTTGGCGTTGAATCCGATCTCCAACCGCTCATCTGCATAGGCCACGGCGACCTCTTCGTCGGCCGCACCACTTTCGGGTGCGTTCACGGACAGGATCAAACGGTCTTCGTCCATGCTCAGCTTAACCGCGCGCGACCGCTCGGAGGACACTGTTGAAACCCGGTCCACGGCCTGTGCAAATTCTGCCGCGTCCACTTCCAGTCGCCGGGTGTTTCCAGTTGGAATAACCCGTGTGTAGTCGGGAAAAGAGCCGTCAATTACTTTGGAAGTCAGCGTAATTTCCGATGTGGCAAACCTGACTTTGGTTTCAGACACAGACACGGCAATTGTTGCCTCGTCGTCGTCCAGCAACTTGCGCATTTCACCGACTGTTTTACGCGGAACAATCACGCCGGGCAAATTTTCGGCACCACTGGGCAGGGGCGCGTCAATGCGGGCCAGACGGTGCCCGTCGGTGGCCACACACCGCAAGACCTTGCCGCTGTCGGCATCGGATGCGTGCATATAAACGCCGTTCAGATAATATCGGGTTTCCTCGGTGGAAATTGCAAACTTTGACTTGTCAAACAAGCGGCGCAGAACCGGTGCGGGGCAGGAAAAATTACACTCGTATTCAGAACTGGCCATGATGGGAAAATCTTCGCGTGGCAGGGTCGCCAACGAGAAATTTGATCGCCCTGCTTTCACATCCAAACGACCGGTCGTGCCATCGTCGGACAATTCCACCATCGACCCGTCCGGCAGTTTGCGAACAATTTCGTGCAACGTATGTGCACCCACAGTCGTCGCGCCGGCACGTTCAACCATGCCGCCCACTTTATCAACCACTTCGATATCAAGGTCAGTTGCGCGAAAGCTGATGTCACTGCCCTCGGCTTCGATCAAAACATTGGCAAGGATGGGAATAGTATTCCGCCGCTCAACAACAGATTGCGCTTGTGACATTGCCTTCAGAAGAGCACTTCTCTCGATGCTGACTTTCATTGTCCCATTCCTTTATTCGCGTGGACGCTTACCCTACGGGAATTACGCGGCGTTGCAACGCAAAATCAACCAAAAGAAGGCCACCTGACAGGACCAGGTCATAAATTTTCAGGGAAAGTGAATTTACGCAGTGTCAGGCTTCGAGCATACGACGCAGCAGCTCTACATCTTCGGCGATTTGATTGTCCACAGAGCGTAGCTCTTCGATTTTTCGGACCGCGTGAATGACCGTTGTGTGGTCTCGTCCACCAAACCGGCGACCAATTTCAGGCAGGGACTTTGTTGTCAATTTTTTGGCCAGAAACATAGCCACTTGTCGGGGGCGTGCAACCGATCGGGCGCGGCGCGGGCTAAGGATATCTGTCATTCGGATATTATAGTGATCGGCGACCTTGCGAATAATCTCGTCGATGGTCACTTTGCGGTCCGAAGCCCGCAAAATATCAGCCAGACATTCCTGTGTCACATCCAGCGTGACCTCACGGCCAACCAAAGAGGCAAAAGCATAAAGCCGTGTCAATGCGCCTTCGAGAACGCGGACATTATTGGAAATCCGGTGCGCCAGAAATTCCAGAACCCCGTCCTTGATAACAACGTCTGGATAATACTGGGTTTGTACTTCTGATTTGGACTGCAGGATACCCAACCGCAATTCATAGTCGGTCGGATGCAGATCAACCACCAGGCCACACTGAAGCCGCGACTTGATCCGCTCTTCCAGCCCGTCAATCTCGCCGGGGGCGCGGTCGGCGGAAATGATGATTTGTTTGTTTTGGTCAACCAGCGCATTGAACGTGTGGAAAAACTCGTCCTGTGTGCTGTCCTTACCGGCAATAAATTGCACGTCGTCCACCATCAGGACATCAACCGAGCGGAACAGTTCTTTGAAACTCATGGTGTCCTTGAACCGCAACGCCTGTACAAAGCGGTACATGAACTGTTCGGCCGACAAATACAGCACTCGCGCTGTCGGATCTTTGGCTTGAACATTCCAGGCAATTGCATGCATCAGGTGCGTTTTGCCCAAACCTACGCCGCCATACAAGAACAGCGGATTAAACGTAACAGGGCCGCCCTGCGCCACCCGACGCGATGCCGCATGCGCCAGCTCGTTGGGCTTACCCACAACAAAACTGTCGAACGTGAACCGCTTGTCCAAAGGGGCACCGGGCAAGTCACTTGTATCAACAAGAGCTTTGACCGGCCGTGGTGAGGATTGTCGAGCAAGCCCGGCAGAACGGGCGGTTCCTGTAGTCGGTTGCGGCGCTAAATGTGTCACGAAATCGAGTCGCTCAACCGCCATGCCGTGATCTGCAAAATGTGAGCGGATACTGTCGCCGTAATTACGCGACACCCAGTTGCCAAAGAAGCTTGTGGGTGCAGCAAACTGGGCAACACCGTCGTTCACGCCGACAAAATTCAGCGGCTCTATCCAGTTTTTATATGCATCTCTGCCAACTTCGGTCAGCATTTTTTGGCACACATCCGTCCAGCATTCATTAGTCATTCTATCCCACAATCCAAATAAATTATGTTTGACGCCACGCCAGGCCGCGGGCTTTCCACCCGTTGGCACTACCGCGGTGATGGTCAGCATTCAAATTTCCCTCGAACCCCTCGAGGATATTTACACATTCAGTTTCTATGCCTTGAGCCCCATATATTTCAGCGACGCTCACTGCCGCTGACAACGACCGAACACCTGATCGGCACAAGAAGAAAATCTTCGACGGTACGACACCGTCAAGCGCCTGTGCAAGATCGGCAGCAAATGTCGGATTAACCGACATATCGGGGTAGCGCAGCCATTCTAGAAGAATCGGTTTTCGGTCCACTTCATCCAAATTGACGGTCCCAATGAAAGACCATTCGGCCCGCGTACGGACATCGACAACGACACTGTCTGCTGATGCTTTCAATTCTGACCAAATGTCGAGCGGTTCTGCCTCTGTAACTGAATTTGATACTGGCGGCACCGAATTTCCCCTTTGGTTTTGAATCACCTGTCGTTCCTAGCAAAGGCCGCTACCGCTTTTCAACGTATCTTCTCTGTTGACTCACAATTAATTGGAGCGAATCTATAGTGATGGTTAAATTACTGAAATTAATAACTTTTTAATGAAAACAGCCGGCCGCGACCTCGACTTAAGGCGCGTTTACAGGGACTAAATCCTATGAGGTGCCAACATCTGCAAATTATCTGATGGCGAACATATCCTTGATAATCAGAGACGGTGAGTCGAACAAGGCGACCAAAAACAGAACATTCACTTTTATGTCGCAAATTTATGTTTTGTTGCGGTACTTCATTGATGCAAATTTGCGTCTAAAGGTCTAGTCACACAAAAAACGAGGCCCAAAGAGCCTCGTTCAATCTGGTCCCAAGCTGGTTGGCTTGATTAGCCTGCCATTGCTTTCACACGCGCACTAAGACGCGAAATTTTGCGGCTCGCTGTGTTCTTGTGCAGGATGCCTTTTGAAACACCGCGCTGAATTTCAGGTTGGGCGTCTTTCAAAGCGACGGCTGCAACAGTCTGGTTGCCACCGGTAATGGCCTCTTCGACAGTGCGCAGAAAAGTCCGGATCCGCGAACGGCGAGCTTTGTTTACTTCGGTGCGACGTTCGATTTGACGAGCGCGTTTTTTTGCCTGTGGCGAGTTAGCCATGATAAATCCTTGATCTTCGATTTTCGAAAGATGAGCGCGCTGTCTAGGCCCGCTTTGGTCTTAAGTCAACGGCCCAAAGCGCATATTCGCCAACTTTTACCGCCATTTCAGCCTGATATCGCAGTGGAACTGCAAAAACCAGAGCCTTTTTTAAAAACCCCGCCGATTTAACGCAGAATCATCTTAAGACTGACAAGCCGGGCAATAGAAACTGGACCGGCCGGACTGCACAATGCGCATAATTTTTCCGGAACACCCCCCTGTACGGCACGGCTCATCCTCTCTGCCGTAGACAGCAAAGCTGTGCTGAAAATATCCCAACTCGCCGTCGGCCTGTCGATAATCCTTGAGCGAGGACCCTCCGGCAGCAATGGCTTCGGTCAGAATATCCCTTATCGCTGGCACTAAACTGGCCACGCGTGTGTTCGACAAGCTATTGGAAATACGCGTCGGCGCGATACCGGTTCGCCACAGCGCCTCGCAGACATAGATATTGCCCAGTCCCGCCACCATGCGCTGATCCAGCAGAGCGGATTTGATTGGTGATTTCCGTGTTTTCAGCGCCGTCTGTAGATGCGCCGTATGAAAACTATTGCCCAGCGGCTCGGGCCCCAAAGCAGCTAAAAACTTGTGTTGATCTACATCGCGGGTCTTGGCCAAGTCCATTGCGCCAAACCGGCGCGCATCGTTAAAAGTAATGCGCGCGCCGTTGTCCATGTCCAGAATCACATGATCGTGTTTTTCTGGCGCTGGATGCAGATGATGAAAATCCCCCAGCATATCGCTCTTGGCCTTGGCAACGCCCGTCACAGTCATCCGTCCGGACATGCCCAAATGGATCAACAGGGTTTCACCGCCCGACAAATCAACCAGAATATATTTGGACCGGCGGCGCAATCTGATCACCCTCTGTCCGGTCAAGCGCTCAGCCATACGCGCCGGAAAGGGCCAGCGCAGATCAGGCCTGCGCACATCTGCACGCATTATTACGCGGCCCTGCATCGCGGGCGTCAGCCCCTGACGGACGGTTTCAACTTCGGGTAGTTCGGGCATGGGTCAGGCAATCTGTTGGATGTGGGAGGTCTGGCACAAAGGAATGTCGATCAGGCTGCCGCAACCCAATGTTTGCTGTATCACCGGCTTCTTTTTAAACACTTCAAACACAGATCTGTTCCTTGTCGCTGTGCGAAACAACACATGGATAACAACACATAGATATTGCATCAGGTCAATATCTGCGTCGGCCGGCCAGCTTGGTATTGGCCAAGCTAATCAGCTGATTTACACCGGTATAAAACGTAGATACGCGGGCTTTCTGCCCGCCCTCAAACCCAAGATGATATTCAAAGGCATCCTGCACATAAGTCACGCTTTCAAGTTCTGACCAATAGTTGCGCCGAACCCGGAACAGATAGTCTGTTGCTGAAACCTCATGTGAGTCATAAGCCACTTTAGCCACCAGGCACCACAGACCCGCAATCAAAAAGAAAATGCCAAATGGGGCAAGCAACAACATCAAGCCGATACCCGCATCATAGTATGGACCAAGGAGAAACAAAGCCGACAAGGCGAGGCTCAAAAGGGTCCCGAATATACGCGCACCGCTTCGCAGACGCATAACCGTATAACCTTGGGTGTCCAATGACGTCCGGTCCGAACCCGCTGCAAAGAGCGCGATCACGACAAGCGCGATTGGCGGCCCGATAACAACTGTCCCGAAAATTCGCAGTCCAATTTCAAACACCGCTGCGTAGTCGCCACCTTTTTGGATCGAAGCCGGCACTAAGCCCAGCCGATTTGCCAGAATCGCGCCGCCAAAAAAAACGGCCCCGACCAGAAACAGCCAAATCAAGCCTTTTGTGATACGCATTGTCGCTTGTCCGCGTCTTTCAATTGTGTTTCCTGCTCTGCCTACTATAGAAAGCGTTGAACGGTAACGGTGAAAATCATGTCCACAGAAAACTCAGCTGATAAACGCACCACCCATTTCGGGTTTAAAACAGTCGAGGAAGACGCCAAGGCCGGCATGGTCCACGGGGTGTTTTCGAACGTTGCCTCGAAATACGATGTGATGAACGACGCCATGTCCTTTGGCATTCACCGGCTGTGGAAAGATGCGATGATGGACTGGCTGGCGCCACGATCGAATCAAAAGCTACTGGATGTGGCGGGTGGTACAGGCGATATTTCATTCCGTTTCCTCAAACGAGCACCAGGTGCCCATGCCACCGTTTTCGACATGACCCAGTCGATGCTGGACGCAGGTCGCACCCGGGCCGAGGCCACCGATATGGCCGATCATTTGGACTGGATTTGCGGCGATGCGATGGCCCTGCCGTTCGAGGACAGCACATTCGATGTCTACACCATAAGCTTTGGCATCCGGAACGTCACACGCCCGCAAGAGGCGCTGAACGAGGCTTTTCGCGTGCTCAAGCCCGGTGGTCGCCTGATGGTTCTGGAATTCAGCAAAATCCCAAATCCTGCGATGCAATGGGCCTATGACCGCTATTCCTTCAATGTCATCCCGCCGCTGGGCAAGCTGATCGCCAATGATGCCGACAGCTATCAATATCTGGTGGAAAGCATTCGCAAGTTCCCGGATCAGGACCGGTTTCTGGACATGATACGCAAGGCGGGATTTGCAAACGCCAAATACAGAAACCTGTCGATGGGCATTGCCTGTCTGCATTCGGGTTGGAAAATCTAGACCATGCGCGGACCACATAATATTTGGCGGTTGATCCGCACAGGGGCCACGTTTGAACGTACCGGTGCCATGGATGTGGCCCTGACCGCGCTGGACGCGCCTGCCAGTATCCGAATTGCCGCACGCGTGCTGGGCTGGCCGTTCAAATGGCTGGGTCTTAAGGGCGACCCGACACAACCACCGATGTTGCGCGCGATCACCGCACTGGGTCCGGCCTATATCAAGTTTGGTCAATTGATGTCGACGCGTCCCGATGTGGTGGGCCCAGACATGGCGACGGAGTTGCGGGTTTTACAAGACAGCTTGCCGGCATTTTCCATGTCCGAGGCCCGCGCCGTGATCCAAGAGGAACTGGGCGCGCCGATCGAGGATATCTTTTCCGAGTTCAGCGATCCGGTTGCCGCGGCATCCATTGCGCAGGTCCACAAGGCGCGGTTGAAGTCCAACGGCAAGTCCGTGGCGGTAAAAATCCTGCGACCCCATATCGAGCGGGATTTCCTCAAGGATGTCGATGCTTTCTATTTTTCCGCCACAATGGTCCAAGTGCTGTCACCCGCATCTCGCCGCTTGCGCCCGTTGGAAGTGATCGCGCATTTTGACAGCGTGGTCCGTGGTGAGTTGGATCTGCGGATGGAAGCATCCGCCGCCTCTGAATTCGCCGATAACACCAAGGGCGATCAGGGATTTGTAGTCCCGGCAATTAACTGGGAGCAGTCCGCACGCCGGGTGATGACGATGGAATGGAAAGAGGGCCTGCCGCTGGGCGATCCCGAAGCCCTGCGCGCATCCGGTGTCGACATGAAGCAGATGGGCGCGCGTATTGTCCAAATGTTCCTGCGCCACGCCTTGCGCGACGGATTTTTTCACGCAGATATGCACCAGGGCAATCTGAAAGTGTCCCCCGAGGGGGATCTGGTGGCGCTGGATTTCGGCATTATGGGCCGGATCGACGAATACACCCGCCGTGTCTATGCCGAAATTCTGATGGGATTTATCCGCAGAGATTACCGCCGCGTCGCCGAAGTCCATTTCGAGGCTGGATATGTTTCCGCCGATCAGGACGTAGAGGCGTTTGCGCAGGCCCTGCGCTCTGTTGGCGAGCCGATCTTTGGTCAGGACGCGACGCATATTTCTATGGCGCGGCTGTTGTCGCATCTGTTCGATGTTACCGAACAGTTTGGCATGGAAACCCGCACCGAGCTGATCCTGTTGCAACGCACCATGGTCGTTGTCGAGGGCGTC
The DNA here is from genome assembly GCA_964196455.1 of uncultured Myxococcota bacterium. GTDB lineage: Bacteria > Pseudomonadota > Alphaproteobacteria > Rhodobacterales > Rhodobacteraceae > Amylibacter. The sequence goes on from CAXMUJ010000045.1 coordinate 47,615, forward strand.
GGTCGGTCACTGGACCCCGAGCTGAATATTTGGGACGTGGCAAAACCCGAGGTCGAACGCTATATCACGCACAATCTGGGACCGGCCTCATTGATCCGCGATTTGGGCCGGACTGCGATGGTGCTGGCCAGGTTTGGCCCCAAACTACCGCAGATGGTCGAAGCCATACTGATCAATAGTGCCAAGCCTGTACACACATCACGATACGCGGCGCACATTCGCACCCGTATTCTGTATCTGGCGCTGGGGATTGGTATTGGTGCTTGCGTCGTGGCCTTGTTACAATTGGGCTAGCAATGCCGATTGCTCGGCCTTGAACGCCGGCTGGTAATCTTGGTTTCCCTGCGCAACCCTCCACAGACAATAAGCCGCCATACGAAAATGGTACGCAGGCTGCAATTGGCGGTAACGTGCTGTTGTTTCGGGGTCGGGATAGCTTGCCAAAAATGCCGTCTGCTGGTCTGCCGTCAGCGGTCTGGTGCCATAGACGGTTTGCATTGCCGGCGACAGAAAACAAGCCAGATCACTGGCCGGATCGCCCAGTGCCGGACATTGCCAGTCGATCAACACGACCCCGTCTTGGGTATTTAGCACGTTTGCGGGAACCACGTCGCCGTGCACAAAGGCGGGCGCAACAGGGGGGACGACCACGGGTTCGGGTCGCAGCGGGTGAATGCGCGCAGCCTCGGCCGCTGGCAGCATCGAGAGGATCGCCGATGCATGGTCCAATATCGCCTTTGAGCCGATGGGCGAGGTTGGCAGGCGGGGCGGCGGCGCCAGTGTATGAACACGGTGAAGTATTCGCGCAACTGACGGGCAATCTTGTGTCCACAGATCGGCATCAATATAGCGATAGATCAAAACCTGCCCACGCGGCACGGTTAAAAACCGGACAGGCTCGGGCGCAATTTTCAGCCCGTTCAGATGTGTCAAACATGCGTATTCGGCCCGAGGGTTATTGGCAAACATCGGGTTATTATCGGCGCCGCAGTACAGTTTGCAGACAAAGTCGGTGGCGCTGTCTTGAACGCGCCAAACCCTGTTGGTTCGCCCCCCCGATAATTCAGTCCATTGTGCTGATTGTGGCGCAATCGTCCGCAAATCATGTTTCAAGCTTTCAAGGTGCATAAAAACTCCGGTCGGGTTCCTGTCTGTTATTTTGAAAAGTGGACAAATTATCAACAGAAAACCGATGCCGGGCCAATATTGATTGCAAAGTGCGCCTGCCGGTGTTGTTGGCGCCCGGAAATCACAATGCAGGCTTGAAACTTGCGCCCGATTGTGGCCTTTGCTAGTCCACGGCCCCGTAGCTCAGCTGGATAGAGCGATCCCCTCCTAAGGAAATACTCTTAGCCAAATTTCAAATACTTAGGCATTAAAATGGTTTAAAATCATAAAAGTACAACCTAATGAATTCAATGCGTTAGAATTAGCAGTTGGCAAACATTTGACAAACACCTAAAATGGCGCTCCGCGAAAGGGATTTTTTATGAGCAAGAACGATAAGCCTGAAACAAGATCAATATGGGAAGGAAACATCGTGCTCTATACTCAGATGGTGAGGGGAAAGCTTAATCCAATTTGGCAAGCAAAGATTACAACAGCTAGCGGGAAGGGCAGGATTCGCATATCAACCAAGTCCAGAGGTTTCAACCAAGCAAAACGGGTTGCAATACACCATTACAAAGTTGCAGAAGCACGTGTGCAAACAGGGTTACCACTTAATAGTATTCGGTGGGAAACCGCCACCACTCGTTACATCGACTGGCTGCGGCAGAGAGTTGAGATGGATAGGTGTAGTCAAGCAAGTTTTAACTATCACAAAACGATTATTGATCAGTGCCTAAACCGCGAATTTCAAGGGAAGTTCCTACACGAGATAAAAACTTCGGATATTGAAGCTTACCAAAGAAATCGCAGAAATATGGGTATCAATCGTGACCATAGCGCGAGGGTATCTGCTAATACGATCAATCGGGATTTCGCTGTAATTCGAGGAATATTCAAACACGCGAAACGCGAAAACCTTATCGAAAACATTCCACTCATTGATAGAGCCAAAAACACTAGAAATCATCGTCCATCGTTCACAACAGAAGAAGCCGAAAAACTAAAAACAGCTTTAGATGAGTGGGTCGATAGCGCGCACCACGCTGACGGTGGACATGTTAGAGATTATAGGATGTTATTTAGGTTGTATTGTTTGACAATTTATTATTCAGGCATTCGGCCTGGTAAGGAGATGTCCAGCTTGCGATGGGCCGGTGTTGAATATGTGAGAGACGAATATGTTCTATTA
>CAXMUJ010000046.1:0-19210 GCA_964196455.1 uncultured Myxococcota bacterium
ACCCGGGCTGCGGCTTCGGCCCAAACACGGCCTGGCGGTGCAATTGTCCATATCGGACTGGGCGAGTCGACCGGTGGTCTGGATATCCGGCGGATGACATTGCAGGAAATCACTTTCATCGGCACCTATACCTATACGGCCGAGGATTTCCATCAGACTGCGCAGGCTATATTTGATGGGCGTTTCGGAACGATCAACTGGACCGAGACGCGCGCGATGGCAGACGGTGCCGACGCCTTCAGGGATATTCGACAGGCCAATGTGCTTGCGCCGAAAATTGTCCTGATCCCGGACCACGCAAAGCCGAACGATCTGGCATAAGCCGGTCAGATTGTCATACAAGATTTTTGAATTGCAATGACTGCACAATGAGGAGTGAATACAGGTGTCCATAAGCAAAAGGATTGTTGATGACTTTGTCGCCAATGGCGTAGAATTCATCACGACAGTGCCCTGCAAGCAGCTGGGTGGCGTTATCGAAGAAGTAGAGGCGCGCGACGAGATTTACCATATCCCCGCCAACAAAGAAGACGAAGGCATGGGCCTGTGCGCCGGTGCGTTCATGGGCGGTAAACGACCCGCGATCATCATGCAAAACACGGCGCTGGGTGTGACTGTAAATACACTGGTGACGCTGACACAGTTTTACCGCATGCCGCTTCCTATGCTGATCAGCTATCGTGGCGAGCTAAAAGAACCGGTATCGTGTCAGGTTGAAATGGCCGTGCACACCAAGGCGCTGTTAAACCAGTTGAATATTCCGACCTATCACTTCCACAAACAGGATGATGTCGAGGAATTCGATGCTATTTTGAAATACACCTATATGTGCAACAAGCCCGTTGCGATCCTGACAGATGCAACATTCTGGGGAGGTTACTAATATGATCCGCTCTGAAATTATCCGTGATATTGCCCCGATCCTGCACGATCAGTTGGTCGTTTGTAATATTGGTCTGCCCAGCCAAGAGCTGCATATGATTGATGATCAAGCCAGCAACTTTTATATGTTGGGCACAATGGGACTGTCGTCTTCTATCGGCTTGGGTGTTGCTCTGGCGCAAGACAAAACCGTTATTTCTATTGATGGCGACGGGTCGGTTCTGACCAACTTCGGAACTTTGCCAACAATCGCGAACAATGTAGCCGATAACTTTATTCTGCTGATCATTGATAACGGGTCTTACGGCTCTACCGGCGACCAACCCACTTATGCGGGTAAAAAGACGTCTCTGTCGGCTGTTGCATCGGCTTGTGGCTGTGAAAATGTGGTCGAGTGTCAGGCCAAAGACACCGGCAAAGTGTTGCAGGCAGCAATCGCGTCGAAAAAGATGACGATTATTGTCAGCAAATGCGAGAGCGGTAACATCAAGGTTCCCGTGATCACCAAAGACCCTGTAACCATTCGCGACCGGTTTATGGACGCGGTTCAAAGCTAAAGACTGCAATCGTGTTCTTTGGCCCGTCAGAAATCCACTCTTATGCAGACGCCCGTGCTATGGCACAACGGCGTCTGCCTTGGATGGTATTTGACTATATCGATGGCGCAGCAGGCAGCGGTGCCGGCGAGGCCCTGAACCTGACTGCGCTGCGTGATATCAGGTTACAGCCCCGGGTTCTGGTGAATGTAGCCAAGCGCGATCTTTCGTTGCCTGTTTTTGATCACGCTGCAAAAATTCCCTTTGGCATCAGCCCGATGGGCATGTGTAATCTGTCCGGACCGGGTGCCGACCTGATGTTGGCACGTATGGCCGCTCGCCATCAAACGCCGGTGGGCGTATCCACGGTTGCCTCGACTTCGCTTGAAAAAATGATCGAAGTGGCACAGGGCCATGCCTGGTTTCAACTCTATTTCAGCGGTGACGGGTCTGGCACCACGCGGCTAATCGAGCGCGCAAAGGCCGCTGGTTACCGAACACTTGTTCTGACTTTGGATGTTCCCGAAGTGGGACGGCGCCCGCGCGAATTACGCCGTGGGTTCAAAATGCCGTTTAGTATCGGACCAAAACAATTTGTTGATTTCGCGCTTCATCCACGCTGGTCGCTGTCGAGCCTGTTGCACGGCAAGCCTGACATGGCGAATTTTACCGAACCCGGTTTCGAGTTTGACCGCACCGAGAGCCGCGCCGCCGCTGATTGGACGTTTTTGCAAAGGTTGCGCGATCAATGGGACGGAAATCTGGTTGCCAAAGGGGTGACCAGTGTTCAGGACGCGTTGCGCCTGAAATCAGAAGGTATTGATGGTATACAAGTGTCTTCGCACGGGGGGCGGCAATTGGAGTGTGCACCGCCGCCAATTCTGGCCCTGCACGATATCCGCACCGCTGTTGGTGCCGAATACCCGTTGTTTTATGACACTGGTCTGCGCTCTGGTGAAGACGTTGTAAAAGCCTATGCGATGGGTGCCAGCTTTGTGTTTTTAGGAAGGGCAATGCAATACGCCATCGGCGCTGCCGGCGAGGCGGGTTTGAGCCAGTTTACCGATATGGTTTCCCAAGACATCAGCGTGACACTGGCCCAGTTAGGCAAGGTCAACATGTCCGGTCTGTCAGATAGTCTGACGCCGTCCATTTGACCCAAAGAACAGGGTTTATGCGGTGCTGAGAGCTTGCGGTAAAGTCTGCGCATCTAAGTTTTCCATAGCGTTCCAGGCCTGGAACCCTTCGAGTACCAGATTGCCGCGGGCTGCCTGTTTCCAGTAAAGCATGGGCACGTATCGGATTTTTGACAGTTATCCCGCCAAGTATTTTGTGTGTCTTTTGCCATTACGTTCGGTTCCAAAAAATGTGAACATCGTAAAATTGGCCGCGCTGTTGGGGGCTGTTTTTGGTCATCGATTAGATTTCCCTAATTTTTGACCATTATGATGAGCGTCTGTGGCTGCACGGCGACCGCAGTGCCCCTAGCTGAACCAATAAGTTACCTGAGCCCGCCCCCGGAAAGACAGTTTTATGACTACGCCCCTTCGTATCGACATCGTTTCGGACGTGATGTGCCCCTGGTGCATCATCGGATATCGTCAATTGGCGACTGCACTTGTGGCACGGGGCACAGATTATGAAATCTATTGGCATCCCTTTGAACTCAACCCCGACATGGCAGCTGAGGGTCAGAACCTGCGTGAGCATCTCATCGAAAAATATGGCACGACACTAGAGCAGTCTGAACAGAGCCGCATACAGTTGACCGCACTCGGGGCCGCGTTGGACATTGATTTCCACTTTGCCGATGACATGCGTGTGCACAATACATTCAACGCGCATCAACTGTTGCATTGGGCCGAGGGGTTTCGACAGTAGGTATGTAAGCGTTTGCATCAATACATGTAAGCGATTACAATGAAAGTGCACGATATCTGAACGAGTCGAATGATAAAGGGAGTGAGCCATGTATATGGGAATAGCTGTTGTGTCGTTTGCACTATATTTTCTGAATGTTTCGTTGGGAGCATTCGGAGGCGGCGTTGTCACCGGTTGATCTTGCCGCCTTTACTTTGCAGCCTGTGATCAAGGCCAATCACGCCCTTGGGACGCAAGCATTCGTCAAGAAATGACAAATCTGGAAGGAATTACCATGTATAAAAAGATCATAGTTTCGTTGGCTCTAGATCACGGGATAAGCCAAAAAGCGATCGAAACCGCGCGCAAGCTGTGCTCGGACGGTGGCGAAATTCTTGCGGTTCACGTTTATGAGGCGCTTCAGGGCTCGGCCAGTGTCTATGTCTCTGACGAGATCGTGGCCAATGCATTGCAAAGCGCCAAAGATGCGCTGGCAGAGCGTATTTCAGGAGATGCCGATTTAATTCCCGTGCTGATAAAGGGCCATTCCGGTCGGGCAATTACCAATTACGCCGCAGAAATTGGTGCGGACTGTGTGGTTGTCGGATCCCATAAGCCGGGTTTGAGTGACTACTTTTTGGGGTCAACTGCGGCGCGCATTGTCCGTCACGCTCCGTGTTCAGTACATGTTTTACGCTAAGCTTGCCCGCGGACTCCGTTTGGCCGCGTCTTGGTTCCTAAATCGTATGGTCATCAATTAGGGCGCTGGGTTTGGCAAAGCGTTCTAGGTCACCTTGGTCTGTAATGGAAACGCGGTTGCCGGCGACACAAACGCCGTAGGGTTGTAGACCTTTGAACGCCCGGCTCAGGTTTTCGGGTGTCATGCCGAGGAACGACGCAAGGCGCCTTTTTTCTGTTTCCAGCTCGAAATCGGCAGCGCCACCAACACGCTTTTGGTGGCGCAACAGGTAATTGGCGAGCCGTTCCAGCGATGTTCGAAGTCGCAGCTCTTTAGTGTTCTTGACCAGATATCGATAGGACTGCGCCAACTCGGCCACAACAGCTCGCGCAAATTCGGCATCTTCGTCGAAAACCGTCCTGACTTCTTGGCTCGGCACCAATACAACGCGGCTTTTTTTCAAAGTGCGGGCCGACATCAAATAGGGGGCGTCCCGGATCGTCGCAGCCAAAATAAAACTGGATCCGGGCCGGATGGTTGCAATGCTGGTTTCACGCTGGTTCCAACCTGCAAACAGATCTACTGCGCCAGACAGCATAATATGCAGAAAATCGCTGGGATCACCTTCTTCGATTAACTGGATCTGGGCCGGAAAACTCTGAACATACGAGCTTCGCAGCAGAGCCCTGAGGCGCTCTTCCTTTATATTTTTGAACAGGTCCAGTTCGCGGACCTCGAGGTAGTTCGACTCGGGCATATGGCCACTCGATCAATGATTGAATTTCCTAAATTCACCGATCAATTGATAATTGTCTAGTTTAAAATTGTATAATGGCAATAATAATTGTCGACTTTTGGTGATTTCCACCCGACTAATGTCGTGTGGTCAATTATTTCTGCCTTAATTATTGGACATTTGATCTAGATCAAATCAAAAATCTCTCCAGACCTTCAGTTGATAAGCCAAGCCCAATTAGGGCCTTGCTATTACGAGTTTCCTGGAGGGACAGCAATGCATAATCTAGAAGGCGTTACCCGCCCGGACCAATACCGGGCCTTGGGACTCAGCACGCTTGCGTTCACAGTCTGTTTTGCAGTCTGGACCATTTTTTCAATTATCGGGGTCAAGATCAAACAAGATTTGGGCCTTTCGGAAACGCAATTCGGACTGTTGGTTGCAACGCCGGTTCTGACAGGCTCGCTGAGCCGGATTTTCCTAGGCGTCTGGACAGATCAATTCGGTGGCCGGATCATGTTGCCGCTGCAAATGTTGATCACGGCCGTTTCTGTGTGGTTGTTGGCATCCGTTCAAACATACGCGGTGTTCCTGATGATCGCCTTGGGGCTGGGATTGGCCGGTGGGTCGTTCATTATTGGTATCGCCTATGTGTCGCGTTGGTTCGAGGCCGAACGCCAAGGGACTGCTCTGGGGATCTTTGGCGCTGGTAACGTCGGTGCTGCTGTGACCAACTTTGCGGCTCCGTTTCTGGTGATCGCTGTCGGTTGGGAAGATACGGCGCGAATTTATGCTGTTGCCCTCGTGGTGATGGCCATTGTCTTTTACATTTTTGCCAAAGAGGATCCGGTGCGTATCGCGCAACGGAAAACCGGGGCAAAGCCTGTGTCCGCGGCAAAGCAGTTAGAGCCACTGAAAGATATTCGTGTCTGGCGATTTGCCACTTATTACTTCTTCGTCTTTGGTGCCTTTGTTGCCTTTGCCTCGTTCTTGCCGCGCTACTATGTCGGGGCCTACGGTGTTGCACTGACATCGGCGGGCGTGTTCGCCGGTATGTACTCGCTTCCCGGTTCGGTATTTCGGGCACTGGGTGGCTGGATGTCCGATGTTTGGGGCGCGCGTTATGTGATGTATTTGACCTTTATAGTGTCGCTGATCGTTCTGTTCATCATGAGCTATCCCGAGACCCGCTATGTCGTTCAAGGTATTCCCTTTGCCGACGGATCGCCGCGCGTGATCGAATTCAGCTTTGGTATTCCGCTTTATGCCTTTGTGTTTCTGACAGTCATTCTGGGCTTTGTTATGAGCCTCGGCAAGGCTGCGGTTTACAAACACATTCCGGTTTATTTTCCGGAGAATGTTGGGGCGGTAGGCGGGCTTGTCGGCATGATCGGCGGGCTTGGCGGATTTATCCTGCCGATCTCGTTTGGCATCTTGCTGGATGTTTTCCACGTCTGGTCGGTAGTGTTCATGCTGATGTTTGTCATCGTCGGGATTAGTACGGTCTGGATGCATGTGGCCATCCGTCAAATGGACCGCGCAAGACATCCAGAGCTGCGCGAATCTACACACCTGTCGGACGTACCAGTTCAATAATTCAAAACTCAAAATGGTGGGCCTGATATGGCCCGCCGAAACCTCACTCGAGGAGACAAAAAGTGGGACAAGATCTAAGAAACTACACCCCGGACGACGAGACCTATTGGGCGTCAACCGGCAAGGCGATCGCAAACCGCAACTTGTGGATTTCCATCCCCAGCTTGTTATGCGGTTTTGCTGTTTGGCTGTACTGGGGCATCATCACGGTGCAAATGCTGAACCTCGGGTTTGACTTCGAGAAGTCACAACTGTTTACGCTCAGTGCGATTGCCGGTCTGACGGGTGCAACACTGCGCATTCCTTCGACCTTCTTTATCCGGATCGCCGGTGGCCGCAACACGCTGTTCTTTACCACCGCTTTGTTGATGATCCCCGCGATAGGGACCGGTTTTGCACTGCAGAACCCGGATACGCCGATGTGGAAGTTCCAGATACTGGCCTTCTTGTCGGGTATTGGCGGCGGTAACTTTGCCAGCTCGATGTCTAACATCAGCTTTTTCTTTCCCAAAAAAATCCAAGGCTATGCGTTGGGTATGAATGCAGGCCTGGGCAACTTTGGTGTGACCACCATGCAAATACTGATCCCGCTGGTGATGACCTTTGGTTTGTTCGGCGGAGAAAGCCTGACACTGGTCAACACGTCGGGAACCCTGATCGGGAAAATTCCGGCTGGAACCGAGACATATATCCAGAATGCCGGATTTGTATGGCTGTTGTTTCTGGTGCCTCTGGCCTTTGCCGGTTGGTTCGGATTGAACAATATCCGTGACGAACATGTGTCGCCTGACATTCCATCGCCGTTTGGTGCGTTTGGTATCATCAGCTTTATGCTTTTTGTTGGCTTGATCACTGCGGCCTTTGGGTTGTGGCTGATGCTGCCTGAAAAAGTCGGCGGATCCGGTTTTGGTGTCTCCAAGTGGATCGTGCTGCCATTGGTTATCGCATTGACCGTTGGCTTGCTGAAACTGATCCCGGGTGCGGTTGGTCGTAACCTGACACGCCAATACAAGATTTTTGGTAACAAGCACACTTGGGCGATGACCGTGATCTATACTATGACCTTTGGCTCGTTCATTGGTTACTCGGCGGCTTTCGCGCTGACAATCAAGGTTGTCTTCGGGTTCCAGCACTTGCTGGTGGATGGGGTTATGACCCACTCGACAGTGAACGCCAATGGCCCGTCGGCCCTGATGTTTGCCTGGATGGGACCGTTCATTGGCGCCCTGATCCGCCCCATTGGCGGCATGATGGCCGACAAGATGGGCGGCGCAAAAGTCACCCAGATCATCAGCTTTGTCATGGTTGGCTGTGCCGTTGCGCTGGCGTGGATTTTGCAGCAAGCCTATTCGTCGGCGACACCTGAAACCATGTTCCTGCCGTTTATGGTGCTGTTTCTGGTGCTGTTTGGCGCAACCGGTATCGGCAACGGCTCGACATTCCGCACCATCGCGGTGGCGTTTGACAAGGAACAAGCGGGGCCGGTACTGGGCTGGACTTCTGCTGTTGCAGCTTATGGCGCGTTTATCATTCCCAAAGTGTTCGGCGAACAAATGGGTGCCGGCACGCCTGAATACGCGCTCTATGGTTTCGCGGTGTTCTATTCGGTTTGCATCGTCATCAACTGGTGGTTCTATCTGCGCCCCGGTGCCTACATCAAGAACCCTTGATCCAATTCTAACATCCTGCTCCGGGTTCGTTCCGGGGCAGGGAACCTGCTTTTAGGAGAGATATACATGAGCCATCTGCTCGACCGCCTGAACTTCTTCGAATCCAAAGAACTGGACCAGTTTTCAAATGGCCACGGCCAAACCACAAAAGAAAACCGTGATTGGGAGGATGTGTACCGTAACCGGTGGCGGCACGACAAAATCGTACGCTCGACACACGGTGTAAACTGTACCGGGTCATGCAGTTGGAAGATTTATGTAAAATCAGGCATCGTAACATGGGAAACCCAGCAAACGGATTATCCCCGCACGCGGCCCGATTTGCCTAACCACGAACCCCGCGGATGTGCTCGCGGCGCCAGCTATAGCTGGTATTTGTATTCCGCCAATCGTGTGAAAAACCCGCTAGTTCGGGGCAAGCTGATGCGTGCGTGGCGCAAAATGCGCGAAACAATGAACCCGACGTCTGCCTGGAAAGCCTTGCAAGAAGATCCGATTTTGCGGGCCTCTTATGTCAAGACACGCGGCAAGGGCGGTTTTGTACGGGCGAGTTGGGACGAGGCAACCGAAATTGTGGCTGCGGCCAATGCCTATACCGTAAAAACATACGGTCCCGACCGGGTTTTCGGCTTCTCGCCGATCCCGGCAATGTCGATGGTCAGCTATGCGGCGGGATCGCGCTATCTGAGCCTGTTGGGCGGCGTATGCATGTCGTTCTATGACTGGTATTGCGATTTGCCACCCGCCAGTCCGATGACATGGGGCGAACAAACCGACGTTCCCGAAAGTGCCGATTGGTACAATGCAGGGTTTTTGTTGCTTTGGGGATCAAATGTTCCGCAAACGCGGACCCCGGATGCGCATTTTTACACAGAAGCCCGCTATCGCGGAACAAAATCAGCTGTCATCTGTCCGGATTATTCAGAAGCCGCCAAGTTCGGCGATGTCTGGTTGGCACCAAAGCAGGGGACCGACAGTGCGCTGTCGATGGCCATGGGCCACGTGATCTTGCGCGAATTCCATTTGGACCGGCAGGCCGAGTACTTTGAGGACTACACCCGCAAATATTCCGACTTTCCGATGCTCGTTCGCTTGGATGAAAAAGACGGGAAACTGGTTCCGGGTCGCTTTTTACGGGCGGATGATCTGCGCGGAAAATTGGGCGAGAAGAACAATCCGGAATGGAAAACAGTTGCCTGGGACAGCGAAACCAAATCGTTGGTCGCACCGAACGGCTCTGTTGGCTATCGCTGGGGTGAAGATGGCGAGTGGAACCTGGAAGAGCGTGCCAAAGGCACCGATACATCACTGCAATTGACGTTTCTGCTGAACGGCGACCATGACGATGTCATGGGGGTGGATTTCCCGTATTTCGGCGGCGAAGCAACCGAGCATTTTGTGAAATGTGAGCACCCTAATATCTTGACCAAGAATGTACCGGTCAAGCGGATAAATACCGACAAAGGCGAGATTTTGGTCGCCACAGTGTTTGACCTGTACTGCGCTAACTACGGTCTGGATCGTGGATTGGGCGGCGATTGGGTCACCGATGACTACAACAAGGATGTGCCATATTCACCCGCTTGGGCTGAAAAAATCACCGGTGTATCCACTGACAAGATCGTCACCGTCGCGCGGGAATTTGCGCTCAATGCCGAAAAGACCAAAGGCAAGTCCATGGTCATCCTCGGGGCCGGTTTGAACCACTGGTACCACATGGATATGAATTACCGTGGCATTATCAATATGCTGGTGATGTGCGGCTGTGTTGGTCAATCGGGCGGCGGCTGGGCCCACTATGTCGGGCAGGAAAAACTGCGTCCGCAAACCGGTTGGCAACCCTTGGCCTTTGCGCTGGATTGGCTGCGTCCACCGCGGCATATGAATTCTACCAGCGCATGGTATGCCCACACGGATCAGTGGCGCTATGAACAGCTTGGTGCCGATGAAATCCTGTCTCCGACAGCGCCAGAGGGCGACTGGGATGCCAGTCTGATCGACTATAATATCCGGGCCGAGCGTATGGGTTGGTTGCCGTCGGCACCCCAACTTAAAACAAACCCGCTAGAGGTGGCCAAAGCCGCCAAAGCCGCGAAAAAAGAGATCCCGGCCTTTGTTGCTGAACAGCTAAAATCCGGCGATTTGGAAATGTCCTGCGAAGATCCGGACGCCCCGGAAAACTGGCCGCGTAACCTATTTGTCTGGCGATCCAATCTTTTGGGGTCTTCTGGTAAAGGCCACGAATATTTCCTCAAGCACCTGCTTGGAACCGATCATGGTGTTCTGGGCAAAGATCTGGGTGAAGAAGGCGGCCAAATGCCAAAAGAAGCCAAGTGGCACAAGGATGCACCGCAGGGCAAACTTGACCTGTTGGTGACCATCGACTTCCGCATGTCCACCACGGCTGTGTACTCTGATATCGTTCTGCCAACGGCGTCTTGGTACGAGAAGAACGACATGAACACATCGGACATGCACCCGTTCATTCACCCGCTGCAAGCCGCTGTTGATCCAGCGTACGAGAGCCGGTCTGACTGGGATATTTTCAAGTCGATTGCCAAAAAATTCAGCGAAGTTGCGCCTGAAATTCTGGGGGTTGAAACCGACATTGTGCAGCTGCCTATTCTGCACGATACACCGGCAGAGATCGCACAAGATCAGGTACTGGACTGGAAAAAAGGTGAATGCGAACTGATCCCCGGTAAAACCGCGCCAAGTTATATTGCGGTCGAGCGGGATTATCCCAACCTTTTCAAAAAGTTCAGCTCGATTGGTCCGCTTTTGGACAAGCTGGGAAATGGTGGCAAGGGCATCAACTGGAATACCGAGGTTGAAGTACAGCACTTGCGTGACTTGAACGGCGTGGTGTTGGAGGACGGTGTATCCAAGGGTATGGCCAAGCTGGATACAGCGATTGATGCCTGCGAGATGATCCTGATGCTGGCACCCGAAACAAACGGTGAAGTGGCCGTGAAAGCCTGGGAAGAACTGTCCAAGGCAACCGGGCGCGAACATGCCCATTTGGCCTTGCCGAAAGAAGACGAGAAAATCCGGTTCCGGGATATTGCCGCACAACCGCGAAAAATCATCTCGTCACCAACATGGTCCGGGATCGAGAGCGAGCACGTCTGTTACAATGCCGGTTATACCAATGTGCACGAGCTGATCCCATGGCGCACCCTGACCGGGCGACAGCAGCTGTATCAGGATCACTTGTGGATGCGAGCTTTTGGCGAAGGCTTTTGTGCCTATCGTCCTCCGGTTGACCTCAAAACGATCAATTCCGAGATCAATACCGACGAAGGCGAGCCGCATGTCATCCTGAACTTTATCACACCGCACCAGAAATGGGGCATTCACAGCACCTATTCTGACAACCTGATGATGTTGACATTGAATCGGGGCGGGCCGGTGGTCTGGGTGTCTGAAAATGACGCGAAAATAGCAGGGCTGATCGATAATGACTGGGTCGAGTGTTACAACGCCAATGGTGCTTTGACGGCGCGGGTTATCGTGTCTCAGCGGATCAAAGACGGCTCGATCTTTATGTATCACGCGCAAGAGAAGATCGTGAATACACCGGGGTCGGAGAAAACCGGCAATCGTGGCGGTATCCACAACTCGGTCACGCGAACAACTCTGAAACCGACGCATATGATTGGGGCCTACGCCCAGCAATCCTATGGTTTCAACTATTACGGGACGGTTGGGTCCAACCGTGACGAATTTGTGATCGTCCGCAAAATGCGCAATGTCGACTGGCTCGACGAGCCGGCAACCAAAACGGAGGCAGCGGAATGAAAATTCGTGCTCAAATCGGAAAAGTCCTGAATCTGGACAAATGTATTGGGTGCCACACCTGTTCCGTGACTTGTAAAAACGTCTGGACCAGCCGCGATGGCGTTGAATACGCGTGGTTCAATAATGTCGAAACCAAGCCGGGCATTGGCTATCCCAAAGACTGGGAAAATCAGGCCCGTTGGAACGGTGGCTGGGAACGGACCAAGCGCGGCAAGTTGCAACCCAAACAAGGGTCAAAATGGCGGATATTGGCGAATATTTTTGCCAACCCGCATCTGCCGGAAATCGATGATTATTATGAGCCCTTCGATTTCGACTATGACCATTTGAAATCGGCGCCGGAAATGACGGCATTTCCAACCGCACGTCCGCGATCCAAAATAACCGGCAAACGGATGGAGAAAATCGAGCACGGCCCAAACTGGGAAGAGATTTTGGGCGGCGAGTTTTCCAAACGCTCTGCCGACTATAATTTCGAGGGCATTCAGAAAGAGATTTACGGGCAATATGAAAATACATTCATGTTGTATTTGCCCCGGTTGTGCGAACACTGCCTGAACCCGACGTGTGTGGCATCTTGCCCATCGGGTGCGATCTACAAACGCGAAGAAGACGGCATTGTCTTGATTGATCAGGAAAAATGTCGTGGCTGGCGCATGTGTGTGTCGGGCTGTCCCTACAAAAAAATCTATTATAACTGGGAGAGCGGCAAGTCCGAAAAATGTACGTTCTGTTACCCACGGATCGAGAGCGGCAATCCAACGGTCTGTTCGGAAACATGCGTCGGACGGATCCGGTATCTGGGTGTCGTGCTGTATGATGCGGACAAGATCGAAGCTGCGGCAAACACGCCCGATGAAAAGGATCTGTATCAGGAACAACTGGACATGTTCCTGGATCCCCATGATCCTGAGGTTCAGGCAGCAGCGTTGAAGGAAGGCATTCCTGCCGACTGGATTGAAGCTGCGAAAAACAGTCCGGTTTACAAGATGGCTATGGACTGGAAGATTGCCTTTCCGTTGCACCCTGAATACCGGACGCTGCCAATGGTGTGGTATATCCCGCCACTTAGCCCGATTCAGAATGCGGCCGAGGCTGGCCAGATTGGTCACGACGGCGAGATGCCGGATGTTAAATCTCTGCGAATTCCAGTGCGCTATCTGGCGAACATGCTGACTGCAGGCGACGAGGCACCGATTGTAACGGCGTTGGAACGTATGCTGGCCATGCGGGGGTATATGCGGTCCAAAACAGTGGACGGCGTGATCAACGAAGGCATTGCCGAACGCGTCGGTCTGACCAGCGCCCTGATCGAGGACATGTACAAGATCATGGCGATTGCCAATTACGAAGACCGGTTCAATATTCCAACGACCCACCGCGAACATGACGAAGAAGCGGCAGACATACGGGGGGGCTGTGGATTTACCGACGGCAACGGCTGTTCATCGGGCATCAACAAAGGCTCGATGTTTGGTGGCAAAAAGAAGTCGTTTAAACTTCCAACGGAGGCGATGTAATGTTGATGACCTTTAAAGCGCTGTCGGCTTTGCTGTCCTATCCCAGCAAAGCGCTGCAAGAAGCGATATCCGAAATTGGCACCGTTCTGGAAGATGAAAATCTGGTGTCGGTCGCGGCACGACAGGAAATTGAACCGCTGTTGGCGCAACTTGCCGACGGTGACCTCTATGACCTGCAAGAGCGTTATGTTGGCCTGTTTGACCGATCAAGGACCCTGTCTTTGAACCTGTTTGAGCATGTTCACGGCGAAAGCCGCGACAGGGGCGGGGCCATGGTCGATCTGGTGCAGAACTATCGTGATGGCGGCTTCGAGCCAGTCTCGACCGAGCTGCCCGATCACTTGCCGGTTCTGCTAGAGTTTTTGTCGTCGCGCCCCTTGAGCGAAGCCCGGGAAACTCTGTCGGATGCGGCACATATTTTTGAATCCTTGCGCCAGCGACTGGAGCGCCGCGAGAGCGGCTACAGTGTTTTGTTTACTGCTTTGTTGCAGTTGTCCAGCCAGCCGGCAGATGCCGAGGCGGTCGCGGCCCTCTTGGCGATCGAGGATGATGATCCCGACGATCTGGAGGCCTTGGACGCGGTCTGGGAAGAGAGCCAAGTTACCTTTGGTCCTGACCCGGACGCGGGATGTCCGCAAGTGCGTGACCTTCTGGCCAACATGGATGTCCCTGTAACCCCTGCGCCGGGCTCTGCCCCGGTTGCAGCAGCCGAATAGTGGAGGCCCAAAATGCATAATTTTCTCTTTGGTATATATCCTTACATCGCTCTGACCGTTTTGATTGTCGGATCAATTGCGCGCTATGAGCGGGATCCATTCACCTGGAAAACCTCGTCCAGTCAGTTGTTGCGACGTAAGCAATTGATCATGGGATCTATCCTGTTTCATGTTGGTGTTCTGGTGATCTTTTTTGGTCATTTGGTCGGACTGCTGACACCGATTGCTCTGTTTGATGCGCTCGGCATAAGTCACGGAGCGAAACAGGTTCTGGCGATTGTCGCCGGTGGTATTGCGGGCTCTATGGCCTTGGTGGGTGGCGGAATGCTGCTACACCGACGGATGACAGATCCGCGCATTCTGGCAACGACAACTTTTGCCGACACCGGCATTCTGGCACTGTTGATGGTGCAACTGGTCTTGGGCCTGCTAACGATATTTGTCTCGCTTCAACATCTCGACGGCCATGAAATGACAACGTTTATGTCTTGGGCGCAGGGAATTTTCACCTTTGACAGTCAGGCGGCCGACTATATCACCCATGCCAATATTATCTTCAAACTGCACTTGTTTGTAGGTCTGACGATCATGCTGGTTTTCCCGTTCACACGACTGGTCCACATGTTGTCGTTTCCGGCGCGTTATTTTGTCCGGCCGGGGTATCAAATCGTGCGGTCCCGCCGCACCAATTCTGCGGATAAGAGCAAATGAACAAACCCCTATTCCCTGATGTCGTTGTGAATGACGAAGTAATCTCTGCCGCCCAAGTGTCGGCAGAGGCTCAAAACCACGCCGCTCCACAAGGCAAGCCTGGCAAGGCCTGGCAAGCTGCAGCAAGAGCGCTGGTGATCCGGTCCTTGATGTTACAAGAGGCGGATCGCCTGGGGCTACAGCCTGATCCCAAAGAAGTTGCGCGCGGAAAAGTCGAAACACCGGACGAGGCACTGATCCGTCAGTCAATGGAGTTGGGCGTTGAAACGGTGGAGCCGACACAGACCACTATCGAAAGCATTTATGCGGCCAATCCTGAGCGGTTTCGGGCACCATCGCTGTTCGAGCCGGCGCATATCCTGTTTGTTGCTGATCCCAAGGATACAGATTTGCGCACCATGGCCAAAACCCGCGCGACTGCCGCGCTCAAGGCACTGGATACGGCACCCAACCAGTTTGCCCAATTGGCAAAAGAGCTCAGTGATTGCCCGTCAAGAGAGGCCGGCGGCAGGCTGGGTCAGATTGTCAGCGGCGATACCGTGCAGGAATTCGAGGCCGCACTCGCGAACATGCAACCCGGCGAGATTTGCCCCAAGCCGGTCGAGAGCCGTTATGGGTTTCACGTTGTACGGCTGGATGCCAAGTCTGTTGGTGATGTGCTGCCGCTGAGCGCGGTTCAAAGTCAAATCGCGGAGACACTGGAAAAGGCAGGTTGGGCACAGGCGGCGAAATCCTTTGTCAATCGGTTGGTTGACGAGGCCAAAATTTCGGGCATTGACATGACTGTGCGCGGGTAGGGGCTGCAGGCGCATGTTGGACGACCTTCTCAAACGGAATGTGGCGTGGTCAAACGGCAAGCTGGCGGCCGAGCCGGAGTATTTTGCACGGCTGGAAACCCGTCAGGAACCGGAGTTTTTCTGGATTGGCTGTTCTGACAGCCGGGTTCCGGCCAATGTCGTTGCCGGGCTCGACCCCGGCGAGGTTTTTGTCCACCGCAATGTCGCCAACGTGGTGCATTCGTCAGACATGAACCTGATCAGTGCGTTGGAGTTTGCAGTTGAAGCGTTGCAAGTCAAAGAGATCATTGTCTGCGGACATTACGGGTGCGGTGGGGTCAAGGCCGCGACCGAGGACCTGCCGCACGGAATGACGGATCATTGGCTGGAGCCGATCAGAGGGTTGGCCCGCCAATACGCCATTGATCTGGCCCAAGAAGTAGATTTGGATCGCAAGCGCAATATGTTGGCGGAATATAACGTCATCGAAGGCGTGCACCGGGTGTCAGAAACCCCGATCATGCAACGGGCTTGGGCACGTGGGCAGAATGTCGCTGTTCACGGATTAATTTACAGTTTGCGCAACGGTTTATTGCGCGATCTGAATTGCTCGGTTGACCAAGGTCGACGCAACAGCGGGCATACGTGATGACACTGGCTCAGGACATTGAAAAACAAAGCTGCGGGTGTGATACGCCGGCGCTTACAGTGGGTCTGGCCTCGGTTGAGCAGGCGTTGGCGGCGGGATTGGCGCTGGCAGGTCCGATAACCCAGTGCGAGGTTGTGCCCGTATCAGCGGCTTGTGGTCGCGTGCTTGGAGCTGCCGTTCGGGCCAAGGCCGCGATGCCGCCGTTTGACAATTCGGCCATGGATGGTTATGCGCTGCGCCGATCCGATTTGGTGGGGGCGGGCCCGTGGACGCTTGCCATATCCGGTCGCATAGCGGCTGGTAGTCCGAATAATCCACACTTGCCGGCGGGCACCGCTGCGCGCATATTTACCGGCGCACCAGTGCCCTGTGGGGCCGATGCAGTTGTTATGCAGGAATTTGTTGAGCGCAAAGGCGATTATATAACACTCGACCATTGCCCCGACTTTGATGAAAACATCAGACGGCGCGGTGAAGACATCGCCTGTAACGCCGAGGTCCTGCCAATTGGCAAGGTTTTGGGGCCACGAGATATCGCGTTGGCCGCAGGGGCTGGGGCTGGTGCGGTTTGTGTACACCGCAAGCTGCGCATTGCACTTTTGACAACAGGGGACGAGGTGCAGCCCGCCGGACAGCCGTTAGAACGGGGATGCATCTGGGATGTGAATACACCGATGATGATCGCGGCCTTGTCTGGCGCTGCAACAGTTGTGACAACCCAAACCGTTGCCGACGATGCCCAAGCGCTGGAAAAGTGTTTGCGCCGACTGTCGATGCAGGTTGACCTGATTGTCACCACCGGCGGCGTTTCGGTTGGCGAAGAGGACCATATGCATGCGGCAATACACGCCGCAGGCGGCGAAATATCGGTTGCCGGCGTCGCGGTTAAACCCGGCAAGCCGCTGACATTGGCGCGTATTGGGCAGTGTTGTGTTGTCGGGCTACCCGGAAATCCGGTATCGGCCCTTGTTACCTGGACGATTTTTGGCAAGCCTATTGCGGCTCGTCTTGCCGGATCGAAACAGTACACCGCGCGTTATAGACAGGTTGTTGCAGATCGAAATCTCAGCCATAAACTGGGCAGATGTGAATACAGACCAGCCAAAATTGTGGCCGTTGACGACTGCGGGCGTGACGTAGTCAGTGCCGGATCTGCCACGCATTCTGCGAAATTATTACCCTTGGCGGGGGCGGACGGCATGGTTGTTATCCCGGCCGAAACTAAAACCGTTAAACGCGGCGAGCGGCTGGAATTTTTGCTGTTTGAGCCGAACTTTTGACGCTTGGAATAGGACAAGAGACATGAGACTCGCATATACAATGACAGCCGGAAACGGCGATCTGGATTTGATACTGGCCGGACTGGCTCAGGCGCTGTTGGCAGACGGCATCCGCTTGGCGGGCGTGGTCCAGATCAATACCGACCGCGAGGATTGCCATGCCTGCGATATGGACGTCAAAGTATTGCCAGACGGGCCGGTCTATCGTATCTCGCAGCATTTGGGAAAACACGCCAGAGGATGCAGACTGGACGCCAGCGCGCTGGAGACCGCTGTCGCCGAGGTCACGCGTGGCTTAAGCCGCGACACCGATGTGCTCATTCTGAATAAATTCGGCAAACACGAGGCCAGCGGCAAAGGGTTTCGCGATTTGATCGCCGAGGCGGTCGGTCGCGATATCCCAGTCATTGTTGGTGTTAACCCGATGAACAAGCAAGCACTGTTAGAGTTTTCGGGCGACATGGCGGTCTATGTTGAACCTGACATCGAGGTTATGAAAACCTGGTTGCAGCAGACGGCGATACCGACTTTGGAACCGGTTTGAAACCCGCTGAGGCAACCCTTGGTTGGCCTTGTGCATGGCCGCATCATTATTTGGTCGGCAAGCGGTTCATATGAACACCTGTTTAAACAACAGTAACAACCAACGCGCCAAGCCCGTCGATTGTGGCCTTCATCACGTCGCCTCTTTCGACAGGGCCTACACCTGCGGGCGTGCCCGATAATATGACGTCGCCGGCGGCCAATTCAAAATATTCTGACAGGTACGAGATCATCTCGGGTACTTTCCAGATCATCTGATCCAGATCACCGTCTTGGCGGGTCTGGCCATTAACTTTCAGATGAACACGACCCTTGTCAGGATGGCCAATGTCCGACACTGGCCTGATAGTTCCAATCGGTGCAGAACGCTCAAATGCTTTGCCAATTTCCCACGGGCGACCCATTTTTTTCATGGTCGATTGCAGGTCCCGGCGCGTCATATCTAACGAAATCGCATATCCGCAAACCAGGTCCAGCGCGCGATCCAACGGGATGTTTACACCGCCGCCTTTAAGCATAACAGCCATTTCTATTTCATGGTGCACATCCGCAGATTGTGTCGGATAGGGGAATGTGCCTGACGGATCCAGATTGTGAGGATTTTTTTGGAAAAAGAACGGCGGTTCGCGGTCTGGATCATGTCCCATTTCAAGAGCATGGGCCGAATAATTGCGCCCGATACAATACACGCGCCGAACCGGAAATACCTGATCGGAATTGGCAATAGGCAACCTAGCTACAGGCGGTGGGGGGAACACATAATCGGGCAAACTTTCCTCCGTTGTTAAAAATTTCTGCTGCCAGACCTATCTATTTAACGGACACAGATCAACCGGCTCAAATGGCCTGCCCAGTCTGTGGTGCTTGTGCTGAGCGCGGTCACACTCTCTCGAGCGCAATGGCAATCCCTTGACCAACACCGATACACATGGTCGAGAGCGATTTTTGACCTGATTTTAACTGCAACGCCGCAGTTCCTGTGATGCGCGTGCCGGACATGCCCAGCGGGTGTCCCAGTGCAATGGCACCGCCGTTGGGATTTACCCGGGCGTTATCATCGGCAATGCCCAAGGCGCGCAATGTCGCCAGGCCCTGCGACGCAAAAGCCTCGTTTAACTCTATCACGGCAAAGTCTGACTGGCTCAATCCCAATCGGGCCATCAGTTTTTGCGATGCAGGGGCTGGTCCGAACCCCATTATCCTTGGCGCAACACCCGCAGACGCCCCGCCCAGCACGCGGGCAATGGGGTTTAAG
>CAXMUJ010000047.1:0-21600 GCA_964196455.1 uncultured Myxococcota bacterium
ACACCTTCGGCGGCGACCGCGGTGATTTCTGCGCCGGTCTGGGGGTCCAGAATAACTGGCTGAACGCCAAAAACAGGCGTGGTTGCCGACCCCGGCTTGGTTGCGGTTGCGCCGGGGTATGGTGTCAACATATGCCCGCCGGAGCCCATGGACGCCGAGGACACGCTCTTCATCCTCTACACGTCGGGAACGACTGGGAAGCCGAAGGGCGTCGTCCACACTACGGGCGGCTACCTGACTCAGGTCTACGCGACGACCAACGCCGTTTTCGACCTGAAGGACGAGGACATTTACTGGTGCACCGCCGATGTCGGCTGGATCACCGGGCACAGCTATATCGTCTATGGGCCGCTGGCCAATGGAGCGACAACGCTGATGTTCGAGGGCGTGCCAACATATCCCGACGCAAGCCGGTTCTGGCAGGTCGTTGAAAAGCACAAGGTCAATCAGTTTTATACCGCCCCAACAGCCATTCGGGCGCTGATGGGTAAGGGCAATGAATTCGTTGAAAAAGCTGACCTGTCATCGCTGAAGTTGCTGGGAACGGTGGGCGAGCCGATCAACCCCGAGGCCTGGAATTGGTACAACGAGGTTGTCGGCAAGGGCAATTGCCCAATCGTTGATACGTGGTGGCAAACTGAAACCGGTGGGCATTTGTTGACACCATACCCCGGCGCAACCGCGACCAAACCGGGGTCGGCAACCACGCCTGTTTTTGGCGTTCAGCCGGTTATTCTGGACCCCCAGACCGGCGCAGAAATCACCACGACCGCCGCCGAAGGTGTCTTGTGCATCAAAGACAGCTGGCCCGGCCAGATGCGGTCGATCTATGGCGATCACGAGCGGTTTGTGGCGACATATTTCTCGGATTATAAAGGCTACTATTTCACCGGCGACGGCAGCCGCCGCGACGAGGACGGCTATTATTGGATCACCGGTCGGGTGGACGATGTTCTGAACGTGTCCGGTCACCGTATGGGCACAGCCGAGATCGAGAGCGCCTTGGTCGCACATCCCAAAGTGTCTGAAAGCGCCGTCGTCGGCTATCCGCATGACGTCAAAGGTCAGGGCATCTATTGCTATGTCACACTGATGGGCGGCGAAAGCCCCAGCGACGAGTTGCGCGTTGAGTTGCGCAACTGGGTTCGCAAGGAAATTGGCCCGATTGCCAGCCCGGACTTTATCCAATGGGCGCCGGGCCTGCCAAAGACACGCTCTGGCAAGATTATGCGCCGTATCTTGCGCAAAGTCGCCGAAGATGATGCAGGCTCTTTGGGGGATACATCGACATTGGCAGAACCAGAGGTGGTTGACGATCTGGTGGCCAACCGGATGAACCGGCGCAGCTAGCGCCGGTAAGACACCGCACAAACAAAGGCCAGCGCAGAAATACTCTCGCTGGCCTTTTGATATTTTAGCTAGCGATGTGGATTATCTGGCGTTATTTTTCACGATGACAGGCACCAACAGGTCACCCCAGTTGCCGTCGCCACAGTGGTGGCGTGCAGACCGGATCAGCTCTACTGATACGCCCGCGTCCACAGCTCGCATAACGGATTGGTTCAAACGGTGCAGGTCATTTGCCAGCATCCGGATGGCGGATTCAGCAGCTGGCTCTTTCCCTTCAGCCATCGCATGTGTGCGCTCTTTGATCGAGGCCTTGGTGGTCATGGAATTCTCCTTCGCGATGAACGGGGTCGCCCCCTTGGGTTAGGTGCCGGTCGGCACTTTTGATGTCGCCGACCAGAGACAGTGTTTGAAAACTGCCTCTGGTCTGAAAGCCTGCCACCTATTAAGTTCCGGTCTTGGCAGAGGGATACGTGACAAGCTTTACTTGTGACAAGATTTACTGATTCGACCTCAATGGTCACGCAAATTGTTGACTTATAACTGTAAAATCGTGTAATCTTGTGCGATTTTGTAAAGATTGTCCTGTAAATATGTAAAGTTGTGTAAAGTGAGCAGGTCCGAAATTCCGGCATTGAAAAGGGTGAAAATGGCAGAGCACAAAGTCTTCGCAGGGCCTAAAATTCGTCGTGTACGCAACGGTTTAGGGCTGACACAGGCCGCTATGGCGGGCGAGTTGGGCATCTCGCCGAGCTATTTGAACCTGATTGAACGCAATCAGCGCCCGTTGACTGTGCAGCTGTTGTTAAAGCTCAGCAGCAACTATGAAATTGATCTCGACGAGTTGCAGGGCGAAGTCACCGATGCGGTGGCAGAACTAAAAGAAGTGTTTTCCGACCCTTTGCTGTCCGGGGAATTGCCGGGGCCGCAAGAGCTGTTTGAATTGGCGGAAGCGGCACCAAATGCGGCAAACGGAATGGTAAAGCTCTATCGCGCCTATCGCGAAGCCCAGGACCGGATGACCGATCTGAAGGACTTGTTGGCACAAGAGGGGCGCGATACGGCGCTGGTTGCCACCAAATTGCCAATCGACGAAGTTCATCAATCCTTGGCCGCGCGCAGCTATCACTTTCCGCAAATCGAGTCGGCGGCGACGGGTTTCGCGGAAACGCTGGAACCTGCAGGCGATGTCCGTCGGGGCGTGACCCAATGGATGAAGACCACGCATCACATATCGGTCCGGACCCTGCCGGTAGATGTCATGCCGTTGTGGCGTCGCAGGTTTGACAAACACACGCTTCGGCTGTTTGTGTCCGAACGCCTGCCGCAGTCGGATCAAACACTTGAAATCACCATCGAGGCGGTGCTGTTGGTGATGCCTGATGCCATTGATGCAGAAGTTCAGCGCCTGCGCCTGTCGACCAACGAAGCCAAGCGCATCGCCCGGTTTGAATTGGCCCGCTATGCAGCGCTGGCTGTCATGATGCCCTTGCAGAAATTCGAAGTCGGCGCCAAGCGGGTGCGCTATGACGTTGATGTGTTGTCGGGCCGGTTTGGCGTGTCATTCGAGCACGCCGCGCAACGCTTGGTCAGCCTGCCGGCGCGTGGAAAGACCGGCGTTTCCTTTTTCCTGATGGAAGTGGATCAGGCCGGCAATGTTTTGCGCCAAATGGGTGTCGATGGCTATCCCAAGTCCAGTTTTGGTGGCGCCTGTCCGAAACTGCCGATCCATATGACCTTTACGCAAGTTGGCCAGGTCTTGACCGAACAGGTGATCGCCCCCGATGAAACCGAATATCTGGTGATCGCACGCACGTTGATCGGTCCCAAGGCAGGTTTTAAAGACCGGATCCGCAGAACAGCGCTGTTGCTGGGATGTTTGGCAGAGCAAGGTCATAACACGGTCTATAAAGTGGGCGTCGATGCGGCTGCCAATCCAACCGAAATAGGCGTGTCCTGCCGATTGTGTGAACGTCAGGGGTGTCTGTCACGCGCAGAGCCACCAATCACCAAGCCGCTGGGTCTGGACGATATGGTCATGGGATTAAGCGCATTTGACTTTCAATAGCCAACGTCGCGACATTGCGGCTGGCACGGGGGTCAAAAGCTGATTACACTGAGTGCCTAGCTGCGAGATCGGAGCCACAATGACCCAAACAGACCAAACAACAGTGTCAGATCAGCCCGTGTCAGGGGCGCTGGTCCGCGTTGATGTACATCCACGCAATCCTGGTCAAGATCTGGATTTGGATTGGGTGAGCGGGGTTCAGGTTAACACCAGCGCGGTGGAACGGCGTGTAGCAACCATCGGTGGGCGGCGCACAGTCAAAAAAGAGTATCAGGCTGCATGGCTGTTGCGGGCGATTACGTTGATGGATCTGACAACCTTGTCTGGGGACGATACCCAACATCGTGTTCGGCGGCTTTGCGCCAAGGCGCGTCAGCCCTTGCGCCCGGATTTACTGCTGGCGTTGGGCGCGGAAAATCTGGGTATCACCACAGGTGCGGTCTGTGTTTATCACGACATGGTGTCCACGGCTGTGGATGCGCTGGCAGGCACATCTATACCTGTGGCGGCGGTCTCAACAGGGTTTCCGGCGGGACTTTCGCCGCTCAACCTGCGCATCGCAGAGATCGAAGCATCGGTCGTCGCCGGAGCCACAGAGATCGACATTGTCATTTCACGGCGTCATGTCCTGAACCAAAACTGGCAGGCGCTCTATGACGAGCTGGTCGCGTTCCGGCTGGCCTGCGGTTCTGCACATATGAAATCCATTCTGGCCACCGGCCAGCTGGGAACATTGCGCAATGTGGCGCGGGCGTCCCTGATCGCGATGATGGCGGGATCGGATTTCATAAAAACCTCGACCGGGATGGAGCCGGTGAACGCGACGCCGCCTGTGACTTTGGTCATGATCCGCGCGATCCGCGACTTTCACCGCCGCACCGGTCATTATGTCGGGTATAAACCGGCGGGTGGAATTTCCAGCGCCAAGGATGCGCTGGCCTATATGATTTTAATCAAAGAAGAGCTGGGCAACGACTGGTTGAAGCCCGACCTCTTCCGGTTTGGTGCCTCCAGCTTGCTGGGCGATATCGAGCGTCAGTTGGAACATTTTGTAACCGGCCGCTATTCGGCCAGCTTTCGCCATCCGATGGCATAGGGGTCAGACATGAACATAGATACGATTTTTGACACCATGAACTACGGCCCGGCCCCCGAAGGCCGTGTCGAGGCTCTGGATTGGATTTCTGCACATGACGGCCAGTTCGGCCATTATGTGAACGGGGCATTTACCAGCGCCGGGAAAGACCGGTTCGACACGGTAAATCCGGCTGACGGAATGGTGCTGGCACAGATCGCGCAGGCCACTACGTCAGATGTTGATGCCGCGGTTGCAGCCGCACGCAAGGCCCAGTCCAAATGGGCGGCTCTTGGCGGGCATGGACGGGCCAAATACCTCTATGCTTTGGCGCGGCTGGTGCAGAAACATGCACGCCTATTTGCGGTGCTGGAATGTCTGGACAATGGCAAAACCATCCGCGAAACCCGCGACATTGATATCCCGCTGGTGACGCGTCATTTCTATCACCACGCCGGTTGGGCGCAATTGATGGAAAGCGAAATGGCTGGCTTTGAGGCCGTGGGCGTTGCCGGTCAGATCATCCCGTGGAATTTTCCGCTGTTAATGTTGTCATGGAAAGTGGCACCAGCCCTCGCTATGGGTAATACGGTAGTTTTGAAACCCGCCGAACAGACATCCTTGTCGGCGCTATTATTCGCCGAGATCTGTGCCGAGGCCGGTCTGCCCAACGGCGTGGTGAACATAATAACCGGCGACGGGCGTGTCGGCGAGATGATGACCACGCATGATGACATTGACAAAATCGCCTTTACCGGTTCCACCGATGTCGGTCGTAAAATCCGCGAGGCAACCGCAGGATCGGGCAAAAAGCTGACGCTGGAACTGGGCGGTAAATCTCCGTTTATTGTCTTTGACGACGCTGATCTGGACAGCGCGGTCGAGGGCGTAGTTGATGCGATCTGGTTTAATCAGGGTCAGGTCTGTTGCGCAGGGTCGCGCCTGTTGGTGCAAGAGGCCGTCGCAGATACAATGATCGACAAGCTGACCGCGCGGATGGCGACATTGCGGTTGGGCGATCCGATGGACAAATGTACCGATGTCGGTGCAATTATTGATCAGACCCAACGCGATCGCATTGCCAGCCTTGTCGATGCCGGTGTCCGCGATGGCGCGCGCTTGATCCAGTCCAGCAGCGTTCCGGAGTTGGGATGTTTCTATCCCCCGACCCTGTTGGTTGATGTCGAGCCCGCCTCGGCGGCGGCTCAGGAAGAGATTTTTGGCCCGGTTCTGGTCACGACAACCTTTCGCACCCCGTCCGAGGCCACGGCGCTGGCGAACAATACGCGCTATGGTCTTGCGGCCAGCATTTGGACGGAAAATATCAATCTGGCGTTGGATTTGGCCCCGAAAATTCAGGCCGGCGTTGTCTGGATCAACTCGACAAACCTGTTTGACGCGGCTGCCGGTTTTGGCGGCTACCGCGAAAGCGGCTTTGGCCGCGAGGGGGGTCGAGAAGGTCTGTTTGAATACGTCAAACCGAGTTATCTGGCAAAATTGAAACCGGCCAAAGTGGCTGCAAAAGTCGCACAGACCGGCGCAACGCTTGCCGACGCATCCGACGGTTTGCTGGACCGGACGGCAAAGATGTATATCGGCGGAAAACAGGCCCGACCCGATGGCGGCTATTCGACGCCGGTTCTGTCGTCAAAAGGCGCCCTGCTGGGCCACGTTGGCAAGGGCAATCGCAAGGACATTCGCAACGCCGTCGAGGCCGCGACCAAGGCCGCCGGCTGGGCATCGGCCAGCGGTCACTTGCGGGCGCAAATCTTGTATTACATTGCGGAAAACCTGTCTGTACGCGCCGATGAATTTGCCGACCGTATTCGACAGATGACCGGCGCGTCGGGCAAAGCGGCCCACTCAGAAGTCGAGGCCACCGTCAGCCGGTTGTTCACCTATGGTGCTTGGGCCGACAAGCACGACGGGGCGGTTCATTCTGTGCCGATACGCGGCGTCGCCCTGGCGATGAATGAACCCAACGGGGTGATGGGCCTGTGCTGTCCGGATGCAGCGCCCCTGCTGGGGTTGATCTCGATGATTGCGCCCGCGATTGCGACCGGTAACCGTGTCGTGGCGGTTCCATCACCGCTGCACCCGCTGTCGGCAACGGACCTGTATCAGGTGCTCGAGACCTCGGATCTGCCCGCCGGTGTGGTTAACATTGTCACTGGCGACAGGGACGAGTTGGCGAAAACGCTGGCAGATCACTATGGCGTCTCGGCGTTGTGGTATGATGGACCGGCAGAGGGCTGTGCCAAGGTCGAGCATGCCTCTGCGGCTAACCTCAAACGCAGCTGGGTGTCCGGCGGCTTGGCGCGGGACTGGCATAGTCGTGACCAAAGCGAGGGCCGTGAATTCTTGCGCCACGCCACGCAAGTCAAGAACATCTGGGTGCCTTACGGAGAATAGACGACAGGTGGTGCGGTTTTAGGCGATCAAGTCGCCAAACCTTTGCGGCATTCCTTGACCATGTAATCCACAAACAGGCGGATCTTGGGGTCCTGTAATTTCCGGTGCGGATACAGGCAGCCAAATCGCGATGCCACAGGTGGCGTGTCGGGCAGAA
This sequence comes from uncultured Myxococcota bacterium, assembly GCA_964196455.1. Classification (GTDB taxonomy): domain Bacteria; phylum Pseudomonadota; class Alphaproteobacteria; order Rhodobacterales; family Rhodobacteraceae; genus Amylibacter. The sequence continues at coordinate 7,060 of CAXMUJ010000047.1, forward strand.
CCTCGATCAATCGACCAGATGCCAGATGGTCGGCGACGTCAAATCGCGGCCTGTTGGCAATGCCGTCGCCCGACAAGGCCCATTGCGTCAGAACATCGCCGTCGTCGGCATCATACTGGCCCGATACTTCCAGTTTCAAAGGCCCGTCCGGGGTTTCCAGCACCCAAAAATATTCCGGCGAACGCGGATAGCGCAGCAAAAGACAGTTATGATCATCGTCGATCAGGGCTTGTGGTGTCTGTGGTGTGGTTTTGCGGGCCAAATATTCAGGCGATGCGCACAGCACCCGCCGGCAAGACTTGATTTGGCGTAGTTTCAGATTTGAGTCCTGAACCTCACCCAGAAAAAACGCCACATCTATCCGGTCCTCCAGAATATTCACTTTGCGGTCGGACAGGCGGAGCCGGATTTCTATTTCGGGATAGCTTTGGTTGAATGTCGGAACAAGCGGTGCAATCAACCGCCGCCCTATGCCCAAAGGCGCGGCCACCTGTATCGCGCCGCGGGGACGATTTGAATAGCCTGCGATCACTGCTTCTGCCTGTTCCAGCGCATCAACGATGCGTCTGGCATGGTCGTAAAACACCTGTCCGACCTCGGTGGGTGCTAAACTTCGGGTCGTGCGGTTGAACAGGCGCACGCCCAACCGGCGTTCCAGTTCCTTGACCCGATTGCTGGCAACTGCCGGGGTCAGGCGCAGATCCCGACCGCCCGATGTAATACTGCCCAACTCGACAACCCGAACAAAAACGCGAATACTCTCTAGATATGGCAATCGTTTCCCCTGTCAGGCGCTATTATCAATGAAACGTTGAAAGAGTTTAGCAATATCTCTCGGTTTGTTGAAATTAAAAATGCGCTATGGTGGGGATGAACCGCCGATGCGTCGATGAAATGGCCAATGAACCAAAATATAACCGTGTGAGGGTACAGATGACGACCAGAACAGAGCTCCGATTTTTGCTGAACGACAGGGAAGTGACCCTGAACGAGGTGTCCACGTCCGATACACTGCTTGATTTTTTGCGACTGGATCGACGTCTGACCGGTACCAAAGAAGGCTGTGCCGAAGGCGATTGCGGCGCCTGCACGGTTTTGGTCGGGCGTATCGCGAACGGTGCACTGGTCTATGAGGCAGTAAACGCCTGCATCCGGTTCTTGGCGTCCCTGGATGGCTGTCACGTGGTCAGCATCGAATATCTGGCGGGCGAAAATGGCAAGCTGCATCCGGTTCAACAGGCAATGGTCGACCATCATGGCAGCCAGTGCGGATTTTGCACCCCGGGTTTTGTCATGTCGCTCTATGCTTTGTGGATGCAAAACGCCACTCCGACCGAACATCAGGTCGAAACCGCTCTGCAAGGCAATCTGTGCCGCTGTACGGGCTATCAACCGATTATCAACGCCGCAATGGCGGTCTGTGACTATGGCACGCCTACAGCGGACCTGCTGACTACCGAGCGCGATGCCATCACCGCAACTTTGCAAGCGATGCAGTCGGGCGAACGGGTCGAGGTGAGTGGCAATGGCACCCGCGCTATTCTGCCGTTTGATGTTGATGATCTGGCCGCTGTTTTGCAGGAAAACCCTGACGCGACAATCATTGCCGGCGCAACTGACGTCGGGCTTTGGGTCACCAAATTTTTGCGAGCTTTGCCGGTGGTGGTTTTTGTCGGACATTTGGAAGAGCTGCGGGACATAACAGTAACGTCCGACCATATTACGATTGGCGCGGGCGTAACCTATACGGATGCAGAGCAGGTATTTACCGAGAATTACCCGCATTTGACCGAGTTCTGGAACCGGATCGCCGGTTGGCAAATTCGCAACATGGGAACGGTTGGTGGCAATGTCGCCAATGGCTCACCGATCGGCGATACGCCACCGGTTTTGATCGCGCTGGGCGCCGAGGTAACCCTGCGCAAAGGCGACACGCGCCGCACCCTGCCGATCGAGGATTTTTTCATTGATTACGGCAAGCAGGACCGCCAGCCCGGCGATTTCGTCGAGACTATCCGCACCCCGTTAAAAACTGCGGATGCAATCCACGCGGCCTATAAAATTTCGAAGCGCAAGGACGAGGATATCTCTTCTGTTTGCGGTGCCTTTAATCTGACCGTTCAAAATGGGGTCATCACTGCGGCGCGTATTGCATACGGCGGCATGGCAGCAACGCCAAAACGCGCGGTAAACGCCGAGGCAGCGCTGATCGGCAAAAAATGGAGCGAAGAAGCTCTGGTCGGTGCAGCGGCGACATTGCCCGAGGACTTCTCGCCACTCACGGATTGGCGCGCGTCGGCGCCGTACCGTCTGCGGGTGGCTCAGAATATGTTCCGAAGGTTCTATCTTGAAAACAGTGGCTCGGATGGTCCGGTTCGGCTGAGCGCAACAGCAGTGGCGGGGGTGTAAGACAATGGCCAACACAAAAATCCAAGGTGCCGTGAGCACAAATTTGCGCCACGACAGTGCGACTAAACACGTAACTGGCGCGGCAGAATACACCGATGATGTACTGGAACCGATTGGAACATTGCATGCCTATCTGGGCCTGTCCGATGTGGCACATGCCGATATCGTATCCATTGATCTGAGCGCGGTCTTGGCGGCGCCGGGCGTTGTTGGCGTGCTCGGGGCAGATGACATCCCCGGATCGAACGATGTAAGCCCGACCGGGCTTCATGATGAACCGATTTTTGCAACTGACAAGGTAGAGTTTTGGGGCCAACCGGTGTTTGCCGTCGTGGCCGAAACCCGCGACGCGGCCCGTCGCGCGGCAAAATTGGCCAAGATCGGCTATAAAAAGCTACCCCATGCCATCAGCGTCGCCGACGCCCAGCAGGCTGGGTATCCAAATGTCACTGCGCCCCTGAAATTGGAACGCGGCGATGTAGTCACGGCCCTTGCCAGTGCACCGAACCGGATTTCCGGCCAGATGGAGGTCGGCGGCCAGGATCACATGTATCTGGAAGGTCACATTGCCTTTGCCATTCCCGGCGAAGACGAGGATGTGTCGATCTATTCGTCAACCCAGCACCCTAGCGAGGCCCAACATATGGTGGCTCATGTTCTGGGCGTGTCGTCGAGCGCGGTTACTGTCAACGTGCGCCGTATGGGCGGCGGCTTTGGCGGCAAAGAAACCCAGATGAACCTGTTCTGTGCGGTGGCAGCAGTCGCGGCCAAGAAATGGAACCGCGCGGTGAAAATTCGCCCGGATCGCGATGACGATATGACGGCAACCGGCAAGCGGCATGATTTTGTTGTCGATTACGACGTCGGCTTTGACGATGACGGTCGCATTTTGGCAGTGGACGGTGATTTTGCCGCGCGCTGTGGTTTTTCGTCGGACCTGTCAGGTCCCGTGACGGACCGCGCCTTGTTCCATGCCGACAACGCCTATTTCTATCCAAATGTCCGTCTGGTCTCGCACCCGTTGAAAACCAACACCGTGTCGAACACGGCGTTTCGCGGCTTTGGCGGGCCTCAGGGCGTGATCGTGGCCGAGCGGATGATTGAGGAAATCGCCTATAAACTGGGCATGGATCCACTCGACGTCCGCAAAGCAAATTTCTATGGCGACGCAGGGCGTGACCTGACACCCTATCACCAAACTGTCGAAGACAATATTATTGACCGTCTGGTGGATGAACTGGCCGAGGACGCACAGTACAAGGTGCGCCGTCAGGCGGTACTGGATCACAATGCCAAGGGCGGGATCATTCGCAAAGGCATCGCCCTGACGCCGGTCAAATTCGGCATTTCCTTTACAGCGACCTGGTACAATCAGGCCGGCGCGCTGCTTCATATTTACAATGACGGGTCGCTGGCTTTGAACCACGGTGGTACGGAAATGGGGCAGGGCTTGAATACCAAAGTGGCACAAGTGGTAGCCGAAGCGTTCCAAGTGGATTTTGACACCATCAAAATTACCAAAACCACGACCGAGAAAGTTCCCAATACATCGGCCACAGCTGCGTCCAGCGGCTCCGATCTGAACGGAATGGCGGCCTTGGATGCTGCCAACCAGATCAAGGCGCGACTGATTGATTTCGCGACTGAAAAATGGGGCGTGAGCGCTGACGAGGTCGCCTTTATCCCCAATTCGGTACGCATCGGCGATCAGGTGATGTCTTTTGCGAGCTTCATCAAAGAGGCCTATATGGCCCGGGTGCAACTGTCGGCAGCAGGGTTCTACAAGACACCCAAAATCCACTGGGACCGCGCCGCAGGCAAGGGCCGTCCGTTCTATTACTATGCTTACGGCGCCTCGATATCAGAAGTAAGCATCGATACGCTGACAGGTGAATACCAGGTGGATCGCACCGATATTCTGCATGACGTCGGTCGCTCGCTGAACCCGATATTGGACAAGGGTCAGGTTGAAGGCGCCTTTATCCAAGGCATGGGGTGGGTCACCACAGAAGAATTATGGTGGGACAAGGACGGGTGTTTGCGCACCCATGCGCCATCGACCTATAAAATTCCGCTGGCCTCTGACCGGCCACGGGAATTCAACGTCAAACTGGCTGATTGGTCGGAAAACCGCGAATTGACTATCAAGCGGTCCAAGGCCGTGGGCGAGCCGCCGTTTATGTTGGGCATTTCGGTGCTCGAAGCGCTGTCCATGGCTGTGGCCAGTGTGGCGGGCTATGCGCATTGCCCGCGTCTGGATACACCGGCAACGCCCGAGCGTGTTTTGCTGGCGGTTGAGCGTTTGCAAGCGGGGCAGGGCTGATCATGTTTCGGTTCGGTGATCTGAACTGGTTTTTGTCCGAGCATAGCGCAATTGCGCAAGTGCGGCTGACGCGCGTGCGCGGATCATCGCCGCGCGATGTCGGTGCTTGGATGCTGGTTTCGGCCACTGCGACGCTGGGAACCATTGGCGGTGGCCAGCTGGAATATATGGCCATTGACGAGGCCCGCGCGATGTTGTCGCGTGGCGTGGATACCGCCTTGATGGACGTGCCGCTTGGTCCCGAGATCGGCCAGTGCTGCGGTGGGCGCGTCGAGCTGTCCATCGCCCGGATGACAGACGATGACAGGTCGCAGGCTTTGGACGACATGCGTGCATCTGATGCCGCGCAACCGCATGTTTATATCCTTGGCGCAGGCCATGTCGGCCGAGCCTTGGCCGAATGTTTCGAGCGCTTGCCGGTAAACACCATACTGATAGACAGCCGGCGCGAGGAGCTGTCACAATCCAGTGCTTTGGCGCAGCAGCGGCTGTCGGTCTTGCCCGAGGCCGACGTGCGCAACGCCCCAAGCGCCAGCGCCTTTATCGTTTTGACCCATGATCACGCCTTGGATTTTTTGCTGACAGCAGAGGCATTGTCCAAGGGCGATGCCGCCTATGTGGGCATGATAGGGTCGGCCACCAAACGCGCCAGTTTCAACAGCTGGGTGCGGACCCAGAGTGCCGCTGTGGACACAGGAGCATTGATCTGCCCGATGGGTGCCACGGGCAGCGTCGACAAACGCCCCGAGGTGATCGCCAGTTTCATCACCGCAGAAGTGATGACGGCCCTGACGGCCCTGACCGCCATGTCGGTTGACAGGCGCGTGCATCAGCGAACCTTTGCGGTTGGCTGAACAGACAAATTTTTTAATTAGTGGCCGGAACAGCGGTCAGAATGTCAAGCGGAGGAGACTTTGACATGCGTACACAGGACTATAATTACAAACTTGTTGTGCCCAGTGATGTCAGCGCCTTTTGGGCTCTGTTCACGGACAACCTGATCAATCTGATGGTGCTGGCAGGTGTCTGCCAGTTTGTGTTTCAAATGCCGGTCGAGATTGTTTATGGCCGCATTGTGCCGGGTGCCGCCGTAGCCATTATGGCTGGGATTGCCGTCTATATCTGGATGGCGAAATCGGTGGCCAACAAAACTGGCCGCGATGTGACGGCGCTGCCATACGGCATTTCCACACCGGTGATGTTTGTCTATTTGTTCGGCGTCATCGGCCCGATCTATTGGTCGACCAATGACCCGTTGCTGGCATGGCAAGTCGGGATCGGCGCCGGCTTTATGGGCGGTGTTGTTGCCGCATTTGGCGCGCTCATCGGCCCGATATTGAAACGGGTAACGCCGCGGGCCGGCATGTTGGGCACGCTGTGTGGTATCGCGCTGGTCTTCATCGGAACCGTACCGCTGGCCATCGTCTTCGAAGACCCGCTGATCGGTTTTGCCTCGATGATCATAATCCTGTGGGGCTTGGTTGGGCGTTTCCGGCTGCCTTATAATATACCTGCCGGTCTGTTGGCATTGCTGGTGGGCACGGTTGTCGCGCTGATTTCAGGCAAGGCGTCGATCAGTATGGAGGGTGTCGGGTTTTATCCACCAATGCCGTATTTTGGCGACTTGATTGTCGGTATTCAGCATCTGTTTGCCAACCCCGAGCTGTTCCTTGTTCTGGTGCCAGTTCAAATCTATAATTTCATCGAGACAATGAACAATGTCGAAAGTGCCGAAGCAGCAGGCGACCACTATCCGGTTGCCACATGTCAGGTAACAGACGGTGTCGGCACCATGATCGGTGCGGTCTTTGGCTCGCCGTTTCCCACAACCGTTTACATCGGCCATCCTGCCTACAAACGGATGGATGCGCATGCCGGGTATATTATGGGAGTTGGGGTTGTTTTGCCGATTGCAGCATTTTTCGGACTGTTGGCGTTCCTGAACAACTTGATCCCTGTGGCCGCGGCCGCGCCGGTTCTGGTTTTTGTGGCAATCAGCCTGATCACCAACACATCGATCAGCGTCAAACCCGCCCATATGGCTGCTGTTGCCATTGCGATGATGCCGCATGTCTCGGCTTTTCTCATGGTCAAATGGGGCTCGCTGATGAATGCACTTGGATCATCAGGTGTTGAAGGGTTGCCGAGTTTGGGTGACGAGGCCCTGACCGCAGCCCTGTTGCAGCAGGGTGCGCATTTCGAGGGCCATCTGGCGCTGTCCCAAGGCGCCATAATCACCGGTCTGGTCTGGGGCGCCATTGTCGCCAGCGTCATTGACGGGCGATTTAGAAACGCCGGCGGCTTTGCATTGGCAGCGGGTGTTATGTCGTCGATCGGCATCGTGCATTCCGCCAGCTTGCATTGGCCGACACTGGGCACGATCACAATTGGCTATCTGGTGGCTGCGGCGTTCCTGTATATTTATCCGATGTTTCACAACGAGGATGAATTGGAGAATGAAAACGTGGTTACGGATGCGCCGGTGCCCGATCTACAATAGAATGACGCTGTCAGTATAAATCGATAGTATGATACAGGTGCGAGCCGTGTCCGGCCCGCACCAGACACCGAAAGTAGAGCCAACCAATGACCAAAACACTGTTGCGCGGGCGGGTGCTAAATTTTCGCCGCGAACCCCAATCGCCCGACGATACCGATGCTTTTGTCTATATCGAAGACGGCGCAATACTGATCAACGACGGCATGATCGCCGCGATCGGGACCTATGGCGATCTGGCGTTAGGGTCAATCGGCGCGCAAGAAACCGACCACAGGCCGCATCTGTTGATGGCAGGCTTTATCGACACGCACATTCATTTCCCGCAAGTTCAAGTCGTAGGGTCTTGGGGGGCGCAATTGCTCGACTGGTTGAATACCTACACATTTCCAGAGGAAACCCGTTACGCCGATCCCGACCACGCGGCGCTAATGGCAACGGCATTCTATGATCAGCTAACCACACATGGCACGACAACGGCGATGGCGTTTTGCTCGGTTCACAAGACGTCGGCAGAGGCCTATTTTGCCGAGGCCGCCACGCGCAATATGCGTATGATCGGCGGCAAGGTCATGATGGACCGGAACGCGCCGGACGGGCTGTGCGATACGCCACAATCCAGTTACGATGACAGCAAAGCCGTGATCGACAAATGGCATGGTCGGGGACGCGCCCAGTGTGCCATCACGCCGCGATTTGCCATTACATCCACACCGGAACAGATGGCAATGGCGGGTGCATTGGTGGCGGAATATCCCGACTGTTTCGTGCAAACGCACATGTCCGAAAACCGCGACGAGATTTCCCTGACGCTGGACCTGTATCCCGATGCGCGGGATTATCTGGATGTCTATGAGACATACGGCCTGCTGGGCCCCAAGACGTTTTTGGGGCATTGCATCCATCTCGAAGAGCGCGAGATAGCCAAGATCGCCGAGACCGGTTCGCATCCGGTATTTTGCCCGACATCCAACCTGTTTTTGGGCAGTGGGCTGTTCGATGATGCCGGACTGCGCGCGCGCGGCATTGAAAACGCTGTGGCAACCGATATTGGCGGGGGCACCAGCTATTCGATGCTGCAAACCATGAACGAAGGCTACAAGGTCTTACAGCTGCGCGGACAGTCGGTGCATCCATTCCGGGCTTTTTACTGGATCACGCGCGGCAATGCAGCAGCCCTACAGTTGCAAGACAAGATCGGAACGCTGGACCCCGGAACCGAGGCGGATATCGTGGTGCTCAACAGTGCGGGAACCAGCGCGATGGACCTGCGGATGCAGCGCTGTCAGTCCTTGGCCGAAGAGCTGTTCGTTCTGCAAATAATGGGCGACGATCGGGCCATTGCCCAGACCTATATCGCGGGTGTGGCGCAGAAATAAACGCGGGTCAAAAGCGGCGCGAAAACGACAGGCACTCCAAACAGGGTACCTGCATGTCGTCGCAAACACAGCTCCGACCCGATTTCCCCCTCTTTGTCGCAGCGCCCCCCTTAGGCTATCGTCGCGAAGTCGCTACTGATTGACCCCGAGCTGCGTTAACGATGCATAAGCCTTTCGAGCAAGATAAAATGCAGCGGGGCGTTACCGGCTTTGGGATGCGCCCGTGCTTACGGCAGGCAATTTTGCCTGATTTTGGCCATAAGAACGATCAGCGTTTCGATTTGATCCTCGCTAAGCCCGTGCAACAGTTCTTTTTCGGCTGACTGGATCTTTGGAACAATCGTTCTGTAAACTTTTACGCCTGACTGGGATAGGTGGAGCAGTTTGCTGCGCCGGTCCTGATTATTGGTCTCGATCTTGATCCAGCCGCGCGCCGTAAGCTTGCTGACCGCGCGGCTGACAATAACTTTGTCCATGCTGGATTTTTCGACAATCTGGGTCGCCGACAAGGATCGGCCAGGCCTAAGGATCGCCATGGTTCGCCATTCAGCCGGTGACATATCAAACTGCGTTTCATAGGTGCTGGTCACTTTGGAAGAGACATCGACATAAAACACCCGCACCAGATAGGGCAAAAACGATTGAAGCTCGAACGCTGCGTCTGCGGTATTGTGGCCAGTGGTTTGAAGGGTCAAATGGCGTCCTGTCCGATGGTTGGTTTGTGCCAACTTAACGCATCAACAGTTTCAAATGCAACTTTTCTGTGTTGTTCGCTGCGCAAGATAGGTCTCGAGGCTGGATATCCGGCTCGAGAAGCTAACTTGGTGATGTCGGCTCTGGCCTGATACCACCACTGTTGTCGTATTGAAAAGCAGTCCATCCCGAACGGGTTTGCCGGTTTAGGTGCCTCAATTCGACAATAGCCAAGGGCTTCGGGCGCAAACAGCGCACTTTGTTCCACTCCCGATGGCTGATGGCTAAACGGTGAAACGAGGCCGGATCGGGTCGTAGCCACGGGTCCAAATTGACCGCGCGCCAGCGCTGTGGCATTGGCGGTATCCCGCGACGCTGCAGTCGTCCAGTCTGGTGGGTAAATGGTGAACCGAGAGGTCATAGAACTACGGTTTCAGCGTGCCCCGTTCTGTACCATAAAGCCTTTATTATTAGGCGGTTGGTAAATAACCTGTTTCATTGCGTTCCATCTTATGCCACTATATACCAGAAAAAAGGGTGTATATTAGGGGTGTATATTTTTGAGAAATCTAAACCGACTACCTAACCCGAAGAACAAGTTTGACGCATTGCAGACCGGCAAGCACTGCGACGGCGGAGGGCTGTGGCTGATAAAGCGCCCGGATGGTGGTGGCCAATGGCTGCTCCGATATTCAATTCACGCTAAGCGATACGAAATATCTCTTGGGGGTCTCAGCAAAGTTTCATTGAAGATGGCTCGGGAAAAAGCGACCAAGATGCGCAGTCAGGTATCGCTGGGTGTTGATCCCAAGGCTGAACGCCAAAAAATCAAGTTGGATGCGAAGAAAGTCAGTCCGACCTTTGAGGCTATGATGGATGAGACATTCGAGGCTAGGCGGCGTCAATTGAAGAATGGCAATGTAACGGGAAGCTGGTGCTCTCCGCTTCGCATTCATGTGCTTCCCACTATGGGTAAGATGCATGTTGAAGACATAACTCAAAATGAGATCAAGCGTACACTTGGGCCGATATGGCACGAGAAGATGGTTACCGCGCGAAAAGCAATTAATCGTATTGGTCTGATCATGAAGCATTCGGCAGCAGCCGGGTATGATGTGGATCTGCAGGCAACGGAAAAGGCCAAGGCGCTGTTAGGTGCGCAAACGAAGTCAGTAAAGCATGTTCCATCAATGGACTGGCGGGAGGTTCCTGCGTTCTATGAAACACTGTCAGAGGGAACCATTAACCACTTGGCACTGCGGCTGACGATCCTAACCGCATGCCGGTCCGGAGAAATCAGGTTGTGCCACCTTGATGAAATAGACGGCGATACTTGGTGTATCCCGGCGGCAAGGATGAAGGGTGGTATTGAACACCGGGTTCCTCTGAGCAAAGAGGCGCAGTCGGTTATTGCTCAAGCGCGTTTGTTTGAGCGTGATGGCTTTATTTTTCCAAATCGAAATAAGGGCGTTATCTCGGATATGACAATGAGCAGATACATGGCACGTCTTGGGCTTGATGCGCGGCCACATGGGTTCCGGTCCAGCTTTAGAACATGGTGCGCCGAAGCGACCGACACGCCGCGAGAAATTGCAGAGACTGCATTGGCGCATGTATCGGGCGGTAAAGTTGAATTGGCATATCGGCGGACAGATTACCTTGAACAGCGCCGCGTTTTGATGGAACGATGGGCTTCACATGTGTTGGGTGAAGGTGGGCAAGTTTTGAGGATTCGGACAATTTAATTCCAAAAGTTGGTCGCTCTTCAAATATTTTTAGGGACTATCAAGAAATTTTGCACGCCTTGAAAATGTCATTTTCGCTTCTGTGCACGTCCCTGCAGGGTTATGCATACTTGTGCTCACTTTATTTCCTTAAGCCATGATTTAACCCGTAATAAACGGATTTGGCCTTTCTCCGCAGAATTGCCTGTTGACCCGTTATGCGTCTTGCCTGATGCTATGGCACAAGATGCTGTGCCATGGGACAGTGAACTACTAAATATAGACCGCAACAGACTTGGGAGGTGCATACTCAACGCAATAAAACGGGACGGCCGTCCTTCACAACGACCATCCCTGAAAAAGAAAAATCATAATTAATCCGCAAGGGATTAAGCGTGTCTTTCCTCGAACACATACAGGATATTCGACATTAATTTTCACGTCAACCGCTTTACCCTTGCTCATCAAATGGAGCAATAAAATGCCGAGTCCAAATATTCCGAACAGTAGTAATCTCTCGACTCAATCTAGAGCGAACACAAAAGCAATCCGAATGAAGGACGTTATCGCTGCCTACAGCACATCTAGGTCCGGCGTGTACCGTGCGATAGAGCGTGGCGACTTGACCCCTCGAAAAGTGGCGGGCTGTTCATACTTCTCTGTCGAACAGTGCGACAAGCTCTATCTAGGCCACTCGACCTACATCTAGATATTCACCCGCAGCCAATTGGTGCGGACGGTGAAAAGGTCATCTCAGCTTAAATGGCGGGGATGACGGGTATCGCCTTTGCGCCTTGGTCACAAGGATCATGAAATGTTTACAGGCAACAATAAATCAAACCGGACGCAATCACCAAATGGCACCCCCATTGGGAAGGCTGCGTGATGCTGGTCTATGGAAAAACCAACCACGAAAGCGCAGACAACTATTCTTGTGTGATCTACCGGCACAAGGGCTGGCGCATCATTGAATGCCGCGACGGGATTCAGTGGATCATCCAGAAGAGAGCCAATTGTGGCGTTCGTGGAGCGGAATGGAAGTCGAAATCGTACTGCACAACGCGAGAAGCCCTCAACCGCGTCTGGCGAACGCATACCGGGGCGCTGGGCAATATGTTCGACCATTTGCCCGAACGGATCGGAAGCACCGATGAGTAGATCCTTTGCAATGCTGTCGTTCAGCCTGACCTCATCCAAGAAAATCCGCAGCCTAAAATCTGATAGTTCGCGTTGGGCGTATATCTGCGCTCACCTTTCCGAGTTGAGCAACTATTCGGGCATGTTCCGATACCCGTTGTCTATTTGGGCAAGTGACGCAGGGCAATCGCTAGAGCAGATACCGGACTGCATCGCCGACCTTACAGGTGCGGGTTTGGTTGAATATGACATGGAAGAGGAAATAATCAGGATCATCTCTTGGTATCACAAGAAAAATGCACCGGAAAACGCCAGCCGGGTTATCAGCCTAATTGGAGATTACAGCCTACGGGACTTCGAAGATGCTGGAATGTACTGTCGGTCGGTTTCCGAGTTCATCGTAGGCAGCGTCCGACGAGCGCAAGGCTGGAAACCTGACAGCACCGAATGGCCCAAACTTAGGGATGCATTTAAACCATTCATTGCGCAAGTCTACCAAGACGAAGGCCAACCGTTTCTATGCGCTTTGAATACGGAACTGGATAACGTCGGAAAAGCGGTTCAAGCCGAAATAGTGTCTCTGTTCATGCCGCTTTTGGAACTTCGTAAGTCAAAATCAACCCCACCGTGCGGTCAGGGTGCCGACAGGGTGGGGGCACACGTAGATGAGACGAGACGAGACCTAGATGGAGACGAATACGAATACAAAGACGAAGAAAAGACGGCGATTCTTGAAGCTTTTGCTCACAAGCCTTCTAGTGGTTCACCAAGCCCGAACGGTGGATTGCCTAGAAGGAATAGGAAAGAGGCAAAGACCGGCGCTGTATTAGCAACCGATGCGGTCAAGAACTCAGCGTTGGCGAGGGGTTTAAAATGACCCCATCAGAGCAAGACGACCACCGCTGGTTTGCTGAGCACCCAAACCGGACCTATCGTCTACGCCGTGCCATTGGCGAGGAAGTCAAAGACGGGCCAAGCCGCGCTGTCCATTTCTCAGCAAATACCACGACCAGCAAAGCCGTGAAGGCGCTGGCGATGTTTGACACAGAAGTAAATGCACGGGAGGCCTTTTCATGGGCAGGCCGGTAACGCTGCCGACACCACCCTGGGAAGACGCACCGCCCAAGCCCAAGAAGAAAAACCGGAGCATAGACAGGTTTCCACGCGGCATGCCTTGGCTGGAAAGATATTGGGGCCGCAAGCTTCTGACAGACACCCAGTTCCATGCCGCCTGCAAATTAAGAAAGGCCTACTGGCAGTCGCTGGGTGCTTCGACCTTACCGACTTACCGGGAACGCGTGGACGGTGGTCAATCGGAAGGCATCGAAGGCAGGCTAGACCAAGGGGCGCTGTATCGGGAATTATCACGGGCCGTGCCGCCTGAGTACTGGCCTTACGTTCGCCATGTGGTGATTGAGGACAGGTCGCTGTGGAGCTTTCAGGGCTGTTCTGGCGGGGCGAATATGAAGCGGTATTTGAAGCGGTTGGGGTTGGGGTTGGAGGGTGTTGGATGACCGCTCTGCGGGACAAACTCGCCGTTGGATATTTCAGACCAATTGACGCGAACGGCCCATAGCCGACCTTGATCGATCGCCAGTGCGCTGCAGTGCAGCTTCCCCAAAGCAGCCGTTGGTAGATTTTGCAGCATTTCTGTTGCCACAAAATCGGCTGAGCGGGACAAAGCGCCAGTTCGCTGCAGTTGCACAAAGGTCCGCTATTGCGTGTGTTTCGAAGGCTTTTTGGCAAACGATGGCGGCGCTCAGTTTTTGCATGTCTTCACAACGCAGTATGCGGTCGTGTGAAGCCCGGGAGATTGATGGGCTGATCGGTTAGGCCACCCGTGTTGATATTGCTTGTGGGCTAGTCGCAGGTTCCAACTGACTCCGCTGCGCATATCTTGCCATCGGCCCATGTTACCCCGCTCAGTTTTGCACCGCGCAGATATTCCCCGCCACCGCGTAGGTTTTTTGCGCGGCTCAGGTTCGCGTTGCGCAGGTTCGCGTCGGTCAAAATCGTGGAATCCAGGTTCGCACCGGTCAGGTTTGCGTCGATCAGGTTCACGCGGGTCAGAGTCGCGGCCTGCAGGTTTGTTTCGCTCAAGTTAGCACCGGTCAGATTCACGTCTTTCAGGTCCGTGCGGTTCAGGTTAGCGCCGCTCAGGTTAGCGTCGCTCAGGTTAGCGTCATTCAGTCTCGTGTAGTACAGGTTAGCGTCACTTAGGTTCACTTCACTCAAGTTAGCGCCGGTCAGTATCGCGTTGGTTAGGTTAGCGCCGCTTAGGTTGGCGCCGCTTAGGTTGGCGCCGCCCATGTTCGCGCGGGTCAGGTCCAACTCGCTCAGGTTAGCGTCGCTCAGATTACATCCTTCCCAATCTACCTC
>CAXMUJ010000048.1:0-30367 GCA_964196455.1 uncultured Myxococcota bacterium
AATGTTGTGGCACGCTTCCCCAGTTTGGAACGCGCAGTAGAGTGCTATAATTCTGCGCGCTATGCACAAGCCCGAAAATTTGCAGACATATCTGCCGAGCGGGATTTGGTAATCGTCGAAGAGGCATAAATGTGTCGCGGCGGATGTTTGGGCGTGGGGTTTAACATTTGGGTAACCAAGCCGGTTTAGGTTAATGGCATAGTTTCTGTCTGATCAATAGAAATGGGGCGCGGTCAATTGCTGACCGCGCCCCGACTGTATTCAAAACGGATATAGCGCTTACACGCCCAGTGCCGCCTGCAAGTTCTCGTCGATTTTTTCCAGGAAACCTTCGGTCGTCAACCAGCGTTGATCTGGCCCCACCAACAGTGCAAGGTCCTTGGTCATGTCGCCGCTTTCAACCGTGTCGATGATGACTTTTTCCAAAGTATTGGCAAAATTCATCAATTCGGTGTTGTTGTCCAGTTTGGCACGGTGCTTCAGACCACCGGTCCAGGCATAGATCGATGCAATCGAGTTGGTCGATGTTGCCTCGCCTTTCTGGTGCTGGCGATAGTGACGGGTCACTGTGCCGTGGGCGGCTTCGGACTCAACAACCGAGCCATCTGGCGTCATCAGTACAGATGCCATCAAGCCCAATGAGCCGAAACCCTGGGCCACGGTATCGGACTGTACATCGCCGTCATAGTTTTTACAGGCCCAGACATAACCACCAGACCATTTAAGGGCAGACGCAACCATATCGTCGATCAAACGGTGTTCGTACCAGATTTTTTTAGCTTCAAAAGCCTCGGCGAATTCGGCCTCATAGATTTCCTGAAAGATATCTTTGAAGCGGCCGTCATAGACCTTTAGAATTGTGTTTTTGGTCGACAGGTAAACCGGCCAGCCCAAGTTTAAACCGTAGTTCAAAGACGCGCGGGCAAAATCCCGGATAGAATCGTCGAGGTTGTACATAGCCTGTGCGATACCGGCAGCTTTGGCATCAAAGACTTCGCGCTCGATTACTGCGCCGTCGTCACCGACGAACTTCATTGTCAGTTTGCCCGGTCCGGGAAAACGGAAGTCTGTGGCGCGATACTGGTCACCAAAAGCATGGCGGCCGACGACGATCGGTTTTGTCCAACCAGGGACAAGCCGTGGTACGTTTTTGCAAATGATCGGTTGACGGAAAATAACCCCGCCCAGAATGTTTCGGATCGTGCCATTTGGCGAACGGTACATGCGTTTCAGCCCAAACTCTTCGACGCGGTCTTCGTCCGGTGTGATTGTGGCGCATTTTACACCAACACCATGTTTTTGGATTGCCATCGCGGCATCAACGGTAATTTGGTCGTCGGTGCGGTCGCGCTCTTCAATTCCCAGATCATAATAGTGCAGATCAATATCCAGATAGGGAAGAATGAGCTTTTTCTTAATGAAATGCCAGATAATCCGGGTCATTTCGTCGCCGTCAAGCTCGACGACGGGGTTGTCCACTTTGATTTTTTTCATAGGGTCCTCTGCCAAATGAGAATCGATAAGTCTGTGTACTTGATTATCTGCTGTAGAACAACATGGTATGCAGAGGTATACTGTACAATCGAACTACTTGGCCGGCAGCCCTGAAACAAAGGCAACCGCAAGTGCCAGACAGGCAAGGCGTGCGGTATCTTCAACAAAGAAATCGTCCTCCATTTCCACCATGCCACCCATTTTGCGACCGGTGAACGACAGCGGATGGACCCCGTCCAAATCCAACGCTTTGGCCTCGCGTTCCTTACCGACCCGGAACATCGGGGATGAGGTGCCAACGCCACAGAGCATATTGCCGTTGAGCATAAAACACAGCCCGCCAAACATGGGTTTTTCGGCGATGCCCAAGGTTTCTGCCAGATCGTCGCGCAGCAACTGCGCCAAACCGTCGTCGTAGGCCATCGGTGTCCTCCTTGCCAAGATAGTGCGAACAGCTTATCACGCCGAAAGATATTAAAAAATACCAGTTGCCCAGAGAGAACCAGATGTCAGGAACCGATCACAACGCCGACCAAGTCTGGAGTGGACCACAGCCGACATTTGTTTTGATAGAACCGCAAATGGGCGAAAATATCGGTGCCGCGGCACGGGCGATGTGGAATTTTGGTTTGGATCGGATGCGGTTGGTAAACCCCCGCGATGGCTGGCCAAATCAAAAGGCCGTGGCGATGGCCAGCGGGGCGGGACGGGTTCTCGACGGCTTGGGGCTACACCAAAACACAAACAGCGCCTTGGCCGATATGAATTATGTTTTTGCGACAACAGCCCGCAACCGTGATTTGACCAAGCCGGTGATGACGCCGGAACGTGCAATGGAACACGCCCGTGCGCTGGTCCAGGGTGGAGCAAACGTAGCCGTATTGTTTGGGCCGGAGCGGGCCGGGATGCAGAATGAGGACATCGTTCGTGCAAACGCCTTGATCTCGGTTCCCGTCAATCCGGCTTTTTCGTCGCTCAACCTGGCGCAATGCGTATTGTTGACGGCCTATGAATGGCGCAGACAAACCGCAGAGGTTCCGGCCGAAGTGATGGAAATGGCGGGCTCGCGCCAAGCTGAAAACATCGAAGTCCAAAAGCTGTTGGAACGCTTGGAGAGCAGTCTGGACAAAGTTGACTTCTTTTGGCCTGACGACAAAGCAGAGTCTATGCGGCTGAAACTGCGCAATCTGTTTTCACGCATGCCGATGACAGACGCGGATATCCGCACGCTTCAAGGAGTTATCCGGGCGCTGAGCGAAAAAAAACCACGCCCCAAAGTATGACGGAGCCTTGTCGGTACGCCGCGTGCGCCTTAGGTTCGTGCAGAGTTTCAGGAGCAGATGAATGAGCAACAAGCGCAGCATTTTCGAAGACGTCGGGGGCGATAAGCCCGCGGAGCCAGCCGTCAAGGGCGGGCTGATCGATACCGGAAAATCCGGAGCACGGCGTCTGGTGGCCAACTGGTTGTTCGTATTGTTCGCGCTGGTGACATTGATGGTGCTTGTTGGTGGTTTGACGCGATTGACCGACGCCGGACTGGCGATCACAGAATGGAAGCCGGTTACCGGATCGGTCCCGCCGCTGAACCCAGCGGCATGGGAGCAAGAGTTTTCCAAATACCAGAAAATCCCTGAATATCAGTTGCAAAACAAAGGCATGACCTTGACCGAGTTCAAATCCATCTATTGGTGGGAATGGGGACATCGCCAGTTGGGCCGCGCAACCGGACTGGTCTGGGCCGTCGGTTTCTTTTTCTTTCTGTTCACCAAACGCATCCCCACAGGCTGGACTGGCCGATTGGTTGCGGTCGGGGTTTTGGGCGGGGTGCAAGGTGCGGTCGGCTGGTGGATGGTGTCGTCCGGCCTGTCGGGGCGGATGGTCGATGTCGCCTCGTACCGCCTGGCGATCCACTTGGGACTGGCCTTTTTAATCCTGTCGGTTCTTGTGTGGTTTGCATGGCAATTGCGTAGGTCCGAAATGGATATGTTTCAATCGCGTCGGCAGCAAGACCGGCGCATGTCCCGACTGGCAAGTATTCTGCTGGTCTTTTGTGGTGCTCAGATCCTGTTGGGCGCGCTTGTGGCGGGTATCGACGCCGGACGCGGCTATATCGATTGGCCGATGATGGCGGGCGAATTTCTGCCCTCTGAGAGCTTTGACTATGAGCCTGTCTGGACCAATTTTTTTGAGAATCCGGCCCTTGTTCAGTTCAATCACCGTATGGTTGGATATGCGGTCTTTCTCTTCTCTGGCCTTGTCTGGTGGCAGAGCCGAAAAAGCGCCTTTCGCAAGGTCAAACAGGCGTTTGACTGGGTTATGGTGATGGTGTTCGGCCAGATGGTTATGGGGATCGGAACCGTGCTCTATGCGGCCCCGTGGCAGATCGCAATTTTTCACCAAATTGGCGCGATTTTGGTTATTGTCCTGATACTGCGTGCGCGCTTTGAAGCAACCTATCCCAAAGCACAGAGCCTGCGTTAATTTCGTGGTTAATTCTGTGCTAATTTTGTGGCAAGTCCTGGGACCAGTCCGGTTTGCGCCGTTCGATAGAAACAGAAATACACTCGGCGGTGTCACGTATTATAGCATTGTACCGGGCATATAGCGTGTTGGGGCTGTCGAGCGTCAACCGACATTTCGGCCCCGTGGTAGTCTTCAAAACCGGGTGTTCGATCTTAGTGCAGTCCATGTTAGTCCAAAAAACTCCAACCTGTTGCCAGACACAGGCTGAGATATTGCCGCAAAAATGGGGTATAATAATACCTATTTTATAAGTTGTTGTTTTATAACAATTTAATGGTATAAACTGCAGTTGACTTGCGCGACCAGTCGACTAAAACCGCTAAATCGAATTCTGACGCACGTTGCGTCCTCGCTTTATGGGAATGAACCAATGAAAACTTTTTCAGCGACACCTGCTGATATTGACAAGAAATGGCTGATTATCGACGCTGAAGGCGTTGTATTGGGTCGTTTGGCGTCAATTATTGCCATGCGCCTGCGTGGCAAGCACAAGCCAAGCTTTACGCCATCTATGGATATGGGCGACAACGTAATTGTCATCAACGCCGGCATGGTCCAGCTGACAGGCAAGAAACGCACAGACAAAATCCATTACTGGCACACCGGTCACCCGGGCGGCATTAAACAGCGTACAGCTGGTCAAATTCTGGAAGGTAAATTTCCAGAACGCCTGCTGGAAAAAGCTGTCAAACGTATGCTGCCAGGCGGCCCGTTGAGCCGTGTGCAAATGACGAACCTGCGCATCTACGCTGGTGCAGAACACCCGCACGAAGCCCAAAACCCAACTGTTCTGGACGTTAAAGCCATGAACAAGAAAAACACTCGGAGCGCATAAACATGAGCGATGAAATCAAATCATTGGACGATCTGAAAGACGCCGTAGAGGGTGTTGAATTGGCTCAGGAAACAGTTACGATTGCACGCGAACCCGTTCGTGATGCATTGGGCAGGTCCTATGCTACAGGCAAACGTAAAGACGCCGTTGCCCGTGTCTGGATCAAACCAGGTTCCGGTAAAGTGACTGTTAACGGTCGCGAAATGAGCGTTTACTTTGCGCGTCCGGTTCTGCAGATGGTTCTGCGTCAGCCGTTTTCTGTTGCTGGTGTCGAAGGCGAATTCGACGTAATGGCAACGGTCAAGGGTGGCGGTTTGTCTGGTCAGGCCGGTGCGGTTAAGCACGGTATTTCCAAAGCTCTGCAATTGTATGAGCCGTCTTTGCGCACGCCGCTGAAGGCTGCCGGTTTCCTGACACGCGATGCGCGTGTTGTTGAACGTAAGAAATACGGTCGTGCCAAAGCGCGTAAGAGCTTCCAGTTTTCGAAACGTTAAGTTTCCCGTTATTTACGAAAAGGGCCGCATTTTGTGGCCCTTTTTTGTGGGCCAGTGATGCCTGCTGACACCAACCGCAAAAGCAGTACTCTGGTTTTTCAAACCAATCCGCACTTTATTTCGGCCGCTGAACTGTATGCAATCGTGGATATTTCGAAAAACTAAATTTGCAATGCCAACACCGTCTCTTGACCCTATGGAAAAATGGGATGAAAAGCTCTGGGTAGGCTAAGGGATACAAACGCATGCCGGTGGGAATTTTCGATTCAGGAATAGGTGGCCTTACGGTCCAGCAAGCGATCCGGCAACGATTGCCCGAGCAGCCATTGATCTATCTGGGCGACAATGCACACGCACCTTACGGCGTCCGCGATCCCGAGCAAATTTACACGCTTACCTGCCAGCATGTTGAACGGCTTTGGGACGAAGGCTGTGATCTGGTTATTCTGGCCTGCAACACGGCCTCTGCGGTTGCGTTAAAGCGGATGCAGGAAACGTGGTTACCCAAGGATAAACGGGTTTTGGGCGTTTTTGTACCACTGATCGAAGCTCTGACGGAACGCAAATGGGGTGATACAGCAGCTCCGCGCGAGGTTGCTGTGGATCAGGTCGCGCTGTTTGCCACACCAGCCACCGTTGCCAGCCGGGCGTTTCAGCGCGAACTGGCGTTTCGGGCGATTGGTGTCGATGTCGAAGCGCAACCCTGTGGCGGCGTCGTCGATGCGCTGGAGGATGGTGATCTGGTGCTGGCAGAAGAGCTGGTGCGCAGCCACGTTGCGGCGTTGCAGCGACGTATGCCCAATCCGGGCGCGGCCATTCTGGGCTGCACCCATTATCCGATTATGCGTGAGGTTTTTCAGGATGCACTTGGTCACGATGTGCAAGTTTTTGCCCAGGGGACAATTGTTGCAAAGAGCCTGAAGGACTATTTGGAACGACATCCGGATATGCGCGGATCGGATGGCCCCAGGCGCTATTTGACAACCGGTGATCCGGTCGCTGTTACACACGCTGCATCACATTTTGTCGGGAAAAATGTGGTTTTCGAACAGGCCTGATTGCACGAGCCCCGAAAATGCCCTACATCGCTATTGAATTGACAAGGAGTGGCCAAATGGCTCAGCCCAAAAACATCGCTATTCTAGGCGCATCCGGATACACCGGAGCCGAATTGGTCCGCATAATTGCGACCCATCCAGATATGGAGATTGTGGCGCTGACGGCAGCCCGCAAAGCCGGTATGGAAATGGGCGATGTGTTCCCGCATCTGGCCCATCTGGACCTGCCGACATTGACCAAGATTGACGAGGTTGATTTTACGGGAGTTGATTTGGCATTTTGCGCCCTGCCACATGGCGTGACGCACGGCCTGGTAAAGACCTTGCCCGAGCACGTCAAGGTCGTTGATTTATCGGCGGATTTCCGGCTGCGCGATGCCCAAGACTATAAAAAGTGGTACGGGTTGGAACATACCGCGATGGATGTCCAGCCGGACGTCGCTTACGGTCTACCGGAATTTTATCGCGAAGATGTAAAAAAAGCCCGGATTACGGCCAACACCGGCTGCTATGTAGCCACCGCATTGTTGCCGCTGATCGCAGGATTGCGGGCCGGCGTGATCAAGCCAAAAAATATCATCATTGATGCCAAATCCGGTGTTACAGGCGCCGGTCGCAGCCCGTCGGAAGCGATTTTGTTTTCCGAGATCACAGACGGATTTCACGCATATGGCGTGTCGCATCACCGTCATATGGGCGAGCTGGATCAAGAGTTGAGCCTAGCGGCCGGAGTTGGCGTCACGGCCAGCTTTACACCGCATTTGTTGCCACAGAGCCGCGGAATTTTTGCAACCATCTATGTTAAGGGTGACGCCGAGGCAATCTGGGCGGCGCTTGATGCGCGCTTTGTCGACGAACGTTTTGTGCATGTTTTGCCAATGGGTCAAATGCCGGCCACACGGCATGTGCGTGGCTCGAACAATTGTTTGATCGGGGTCAAGCCAGACCGGATCAAGGGGCGGACTATCATCATTTCGACGTTGGACAACCTGATGAAGGGCGCCTCTGGGCAAGCCGTTCAGAATGCCAATCTGATGCTGGGGTTGGACGAGACGGCGGGGCTTGAATTCGCGCCGCTGTTCCCGTGAGGTCGCTGTGGCTGGTCTAAAGAAAAAACGCCGCATCCAACTGGTCGTCGTCGGATTTGTTTTGATTGCGGTGGCCAGTGTCTTGGTCGGCTATGGCTTCCGCGAGGGCGTCGAGTTCTTTCGCAGCCCGTCACAAGTCGTTGAAAAGGCACCTGCCGCGACCGAAGTTTTTCGCATCGGCGGGTTAGTCGAAGACGGCAGCTTGATCCGTGATGGCGAAACAATTTCGTTTGTTGTAACCGACGGCGGGGCTTCGGTTCCGGTGGTCTTTACCGGAATTTTGCCGGATCTGTTTTCCGAAGGCACCGGTATGATTGCCACCGGAACATTGGTCAGCGGTACATTTCAAGCCACTGAAATCCTTGCCAAACACGACGAAAACTATATGCCAAAAGAGGTCGCCGACGCGCTCAAAGAACAGGGCGTTTTTAAACCGTACGCCGAGTAGCGAAAAATTAAGTAAATATTTCCTAACATTTACCCGATCTTAACAAGGAATCGGGTGCAATGCAGTCAGTACAAGACATAGCTCGCGAAATTATACGCCGCGAAGGCGGCTATGTGAACGACCCGGATGATCCCGGTGGCGCCACAAAACATGGTGTAACGGTTCACACCATGCGCCGGTTGGGGTTTGATCTGAATTCGGATGGCAAAGTCGACGCAAACGATGTGCGGATGCTGGACGAAGCGCAAGCGGCTGAAATTTTCCTCAAACACTATTTTTTCGGTCCGAAACTGGATCAATTACCGCCGGTTTTGCAGCCCAGTGTGTTTGATATGTATGTTAATGCCGGCGGCCATGGGGTCAAAATTTTACAACGGTTGCTTGGCCGGATCGGGATGGCGGTTGCCGTGGATGGCGCCCTTGGGCCGAAAACGATTAAATCCGTCTATTCTGCATTGCAGATGGCACCGGACCATCTGGTGGATGCCTATGGGATAGAGCGGCGGATTTACTATTATAAACTGGCCGACCGACGTGCAGCTTCGCGCAAATATGCGCGTACAAAATCGGGCAGCAAGGGCGGCTGGATCAAGCGGGCAGAAGAATTCATCGCCGCCCGCTATCACCTTAGCCTGAAACAGCACCAAGAACGGACCAAATCATGGGGTTGATAACCAGTATTTTGGGGCTTGGCCGATCCGCCGGCAGCATCGGCAGCGCAGTGGAGCGGGTCGCAGAAATATTCCTGCCAAACAAAACCAAAGAGAGCCTGCAGCAACATCAGGAATTTACAGCTGCGCTGGAACAATTCAGCACAGAGTTCCAACAGACGTCAAGCGGCCCCTTTGATCGTTTTGTCAACGCTCTCAATCGGTTGCCGCGGCCTGTTCTGGCCTTGGGAACCGTGGGCTTGTTTGTCTATGCGATGATTGATCCCGTCGGCTTTACCGAACGAATGCAGGGTCTTGGCTATGTGCCCGATCCGCTGTGGTGGCTTTTGGGGGCGGTTGTCTCGTTTTATTTTGGCGCGCGCGAGTTGCACCATTTCCGCGACGGGCGGGCTGCTATGAAAAATATGGCGATTGCCCCGCGTCCAGTGACTATTGCACCGATGCCTCAAACTTTGGTCCAATCCCATCAATCGGGTGGCGTGGATGCAAACGCCGCCCTAGATGACTGGCGTCGCGCTACACAGGGATAGCGGCTAAGTGACACTTGGCGGTTTCGTGAATTGAGGTTAGAGCGCACGCGCGTTAGTCTGTGCAAAACAAGCGCGGAGCAACCATGACAGCCGAAATCGGACATTTTGCAATATTGCTGGCCTTTGCCATCGCAATCGTGCAGGCAATCGTGCCGTTGGTCGGGGCGCAAAAACGCTGGTCCAACTGGATGGATGTGGCGCAACCAGCGGCAATTGCCCAATTTGCCTTGGTTGCAATTGCATTCGCAATGTTGACTGTCGCGTTTGTTGTGTCGGACTTTTCGGTACTCTTGGTGGCGCTGAACTCTCACTCTGCAAAGCCGATGTTGTACAAAGTAACCGGTGTTTGGGGCAACCACGAAGGCTCGATGCTGTTATGGATCCTGATTTTGGCGTTTTATGGCGCCCTGGTCGCCTGGTTTGGGAACAATTTGCCAGCGACGCTCAAGGCGCGGGTGCTGTCGGTTCAGTCGATGATTTCGGTGGCGTTTCTGGCGTTCTTGATTTTCACATCAAATCCGTTCGAGCGGTTGATCGATATTCCTGCTGACGGCAATGACCTTAATCCACTGCTCCAGGATCCGGGTTTGGCGTTTCATCCGCCATTTCTGTATCTGGGCTATGTTGGCCTGTCGATGTCGTTCAGTTTTGCCGTGGCGGCGCTGATTGAGGGCCGTGTTGATGCGGCCTGGGCGCGTTGGGTCCGGCCTTGGACGTTGTTGGCCTGGATCAATTTGACCATTGGCATCGCACTGGGATCATGGTGGGCCTATTATGAATTGGGTTGGGGTGGTTGGTGGTTTTGGGACCCGGTTGAGAACGCCAGTTTTATGCCTTGGTTGATCGCGGCGGCCTTGTTGCATTCGGCCATAGTGGTTGAAAAGCGCGACACATTAAAGAGCTGGACCGTCCTGCTTGCGATCCTGGCGTTTTCGTTCAGCCTGATTGGAACATTTATTGTGCGCTCGGGCGTCATCACGTCGGTTCATGCCTTTGCCAATGACCCAGAACGGGGCGTGTTTATCCTTGGAATTTTGACGGTGGCTATTGGCGGGTCGTTGACACTTTATGCGGCACGGGCAGGGCGTTTGGCCTCGCCTGCCGTGTTTTCACCGGTCAGCCGCGAGAGCGCTTTGGTGCTCAATAATTTACTGCTTGTCGTGGCAACCGCGGTGGTGTTTTTCGGGACGATTTGGCCTCTGGTCGCCGAACTTGTCATGGGCAAAAAACTGTCTGTTGGCGCACCGTTTTTTGAGCTGGCCTTTACGCCGTTTATGATCGTATTGGCGATGGTTCTACCCCTAGGGGCAATGCTGCCGTGGAAACGTGGCAAGCTGGCCAAGGCGGCACAGCCTTTGTGGGGCGTTCTGGCCTTGTCAGTGGCTTTGGGTGCCCTGGTTTGGGTGCTGCAAACCGGCGGCCGGATGATGGCCCCTGTTGGGATAATTTTGGCCACTTGGCTGGTTCTGGGGGCGGTGGCTGACGTGCTGTCGCGGGCCCGGTTTGGCAAGGCGCCATTGACCGAAGTTCTGCGCAGGGTCAGAAATATGCCGCGCGCTGATTGGGGCAAGGCGACGGCCCATGCCGGGCTTGGGTTAACAATTTTCGGGATTGCCGCAATCACAGCTTGGGAAGTCGAAGACATCCGCGTAGCCCAAATTGGTGATCGATATGCAGTCGGAGGATACGAGTTCCGTTTCGATGCTGTTCGCAGCCTTCCCGGCAAGAATTATTCGGCCGACCAAGGGGTGTTTACTGCGTTTAAGAATGGATCAGAAGTTGCTGAAATGTTTCCAGAAAAACGGTTTTATCCGGTGCAACGCATGCCGACAACAGAGGCCGCGATTGACATTGGGTTAACCCGTGATCTGTATTTGGTATTGGGCGACAAACAACCCGATGGCGGTTACGCCGTGCGGGTCTATATCAAGCCGTTTTCGAACTGGATATGGATTGGCTCGATTGTGATGGCATTGGGTGGCGTGTTAAGCCTGACGGACCGGCGTTACCGGGTCGGTGTCGCCAAACGTAAACAATCAGTTGCGACTGTGGCGGCGGAATAAATTATGCTCAAGTATATTCTTGTCGTCTGTCTTCTCGCCGGCCCC
The DNA here is from genome assembly GCA_964196455.1 of uncultured Myxococcota bacterium. Taxonomy (GTDB): domain Bacteria; phylum Pseudomonadota; class Alphaproteobacteria; order Rhodobacterales; family Rhodobacteraceae; genus Amylibacter. The sequence continues at coordinate 11,250 of CAXMUJ010000048.1, forward strand.
GCCTTTGCTGTTGAGCCGGACGAGTTGTTGGACGATCCGGTGATGGAGGCGCGCGCGCGCCATATATCCAAAGATCTGCGCTGTCTGGTGTGCCGCAACGAAAACATTGATAGCTCTAACGCCGGAATTGCCCGCGATTTGCGGTTGTTGGTACGTGAACGCCTTGTGGCTGGGGACAGTAACCAAGACGCGATTGGCTTTATTGTTGATCGCTATGGCGAGTTTGTGCTGTTGCGTCCGGCGCGCAGTTTGTCCAATCTGATTTTGTGGGCGTCCGGGCCGGTGCTGTTTTTGATTGGCGGCGCCGCGGCGCTGGTCTACATCAGACGCCGCCGACCGGTGCACCAACAATCCCTGTCAGAACAAGAGAAGCAGCGACTGCAAGAGATTATGGACAGCTAGCTCGGACGACTACGACGCCAAGACGGGCACCAAGAAAAAGGCCACTGGTATACAGTGGCCTTTGGCAATTTTAAATCGTAGCAATCTGCTAGCGCACGTCCAGCCCGACATAGTCGCGGCGCGTTTTACCTTGGTACAACTGGCGCGGCCGGCCGATTTTCAGGGCAGGGTCGCCGATCATCTCTTGCCACTGGGCGATCCAGCCAACGGTCCGTGCTAGCGCAAAGATTGGTGTGAACATCGACGTCGGGAAACCCATAGCATCCAGAATGATGCCGGAATAGAAATCGACGTTTGGATAGAGCTTTTTCTCGATGAAATACGGATCTTCGAGCGCGATACGCTCCAGCTCTTTGGCAACTTGCAGGGTCGGGTTATTTTCAACACCCAACAGGCTCAGAACTTCGTCGGCGCTTTCTTTAAGTACTTTGGCACGCGGGTCAAAGTTTTTATAAACGCGGTGACCAAAACCCATCAGACGGAACGGATCATTTTTGTCTTTGGCCCGGGCGACATATTCAGGAATGCGGTCAACTGTGCCGATTTCACGCAGCATGTTCAGCGCAGCCTCGTTGGCGCCACCGTGCGCAGGTCCCCACAAACACGCGATACCGGCCGCGATACAAGCAAAGGGGTTCGCACCGGATGAACCGGCCAGACGTACCGTCGAGGTCGAGGCGTTCTGTTCGTGGTCGGCGTGCAGGGTAAATATCCTGTCCATCGCCTTGGCCAGGATCGGATTCGGTTTGAAATCTTCGGCTGGAACCGCAAAACACATCCGCAAAAAGTTTGCGGCGTAATCCAGATCATTGTCGGGATAAACAAATGGTTGGCCGACAGAATATTTATAGGCCATGGCCACGATTGTCGGGATCTTTGCGATCATCCGTGTCGTGGCAATTTCGCGCTGAACAGGGTCAGTGATATCGGTGCTGTCATGATAAAACGACGACATGGCGCCGACAACGCCACAAACAACTGCCATAGGGTGCGCATCGCGACGGAAGCCGCGAAAGAAGTGGTGCATTTGCTCGTGCACCATTGTGTGCCTGGTCACACGGTTTTCAAAATCCTTGAGCTCTGACGCACTTGGCAATTCACCATTCAGCAACAGGTAGCAAACTTCGACGAAGTTGGAATTCGCCGCCAAGTCATCAATCGAATAGCCGCGATACAACAGCTCGCCTTTGCCACCGTCAATATAGGTAATAGTTGAATCGCATGACGCAGTCGATGTGAAGCCGGGATCATAGGTGAATACGCCAGCTTGGCCATATAGTTTGCGGATATCCAGAACATCGGGACCAACAGAAGGCGAGTAAATTGGCAATTCAAAAGTGTCGTCATCGATCGAAAGTATGGCGGTCCGTGCAGTGTCTGTCATGCGTTCCTCTTTGTTCCGGCCCTAGCGGCCTGTCTATAAGTATCTCCAGCGTATAACTAATATGTAGCGCCCGACGATACAACTTCAATCTTATCAGTGGCGCGGTTATGACGCTATATCGCGAAGCCTTGCCAATGTTTCATTTCGGCCCAGAATGACCATCATATCAAAAACCGAAGGTGCGGCGAGTGTGCCGGCCAGCGCCGCTTTTAACGGTTGCGCAATTGCGCCAAGCTTCTGATTGTGGTCCTCCGCAAAGTTTTTTACGGTGGCTTCCAAGTTTTGTTGGGTCCAGCTAACATCTTGGAGTGCAAAGGTCAATTGTGTCAGTATGCCACGGGATACCGTATCCAAAATACTGCGTGCTTTCTCGTCAGCGACAAGGGGGCGCTGGTCGAGAACAAAGCGCGCCTTGGCCAATATATCCGGCAGCCGTTTTGAGCGATCCCTTAACGCCGGAAGTGCATTTTTGACCGCTTGCATCTGCGGTTCCGAATAGGTCAGATCCGGCATGGCAGCGACATAGGTCTCCAGTGCCGCAAACAGGTCCTGATCACTGGCGGATTTGATATGAAAGGCGGAGACGTTGTCGAGTTTTTTGAAATCCAGACGTGCCGGAGATTTGCCAATCCCCTTAAGATCAAACCATTCGATCGCTTGTTGGGTTGTAAACAGCTCGTCATTGCCGTGGCTCCAACCCAGACGGGCCAGATAGTTGCGCATGGCCTCTGCCATATAGCCCATGTCGCGGTATTCATCGACGCCGGTGGCGCCGTGGCGCTTGGACAGTTTCTTGCCGTCCTCGCCGTGGATCAGCGGAATATGGGCAAAGGCCGGAACGTCCCAGCCGTTGGCCTGATAGATCAGGCTCTGGCGTCCAGCATTGATCAGGTGATCATCGCCGCGAATGACATGGGTAATGCCCATATCGTGATCATCCACAACAACGGCCAGCATGTAGGTCGGGGTGCCATCAGACCGCAAAAGTACCAGATCATCCATAGTGTCGGCCTTCCAGCTGACCTTGCCTTGAACCTGATCGCGTATTGTAACCCCGCCTTCGCGCCGAGCCCGCAGACGAACGACATAGGGCAGGTCGGGCGCATCGTCTGGCGCTGTGTCACGCCAGGGGCTGCGAAACAGGGTGGATGTGCCTTTGGACCGGGCGTCTTCGCGGAAGGCTTCGATGTCTGCCTGAGTGGCATAACAGCGATAGGCAGTGCCGGCGTCGACCATTGCATTTGCAACCTCGCCGTGGCGTTCACGACCGGCAAACTGACTGACGGGGTCGGTGTCGCCCAGCAGGCCGAGCCAACCCAGACCGTCAAATATAGCTTGTGTCGCCTCGGGCGTGGACCGTTCGCGGTCTGTATCCTCAATGCGGATCAAAAAAGTTCCGCCATTTGCTTTTGCGAAAAGCCAGTTAAACAATGCTGTGCGCGCGCCACCAATGTGCAAATTCCCGGTTGGAGAGGGTGCAAAACGGGTAACGACCGGCGAATTAGTCATAAGCATTAACTTTCTGGAAACCATGTTGGAGGACAGTTTGTATACTCTCTTAGGCATTTGCAAAGCGAAGGACAAGAGACGTGAAAGCGTTAACAGGTTTCGGCGGAATAGAGGATCAGCGTACCCGGTTTTTCCTCTGGGTTCCGGTGTTTTTCGGGGCCGGTGTTGTGTGCTATTTCTCCATCCGGTTCGAACCTGCGCTGGTTGATGTTGGCGGTGTGGCATTGGCGGCCTTGATGGCCTTGCTGTTTGCGCGCGCCTTGCCAGTGTCCATTCGACCTATTGTCTACGCCGGCATTGTTGTCGCCTTGGGATTTCTCAACGCAACATTGCGGGCGCATACCGTGGCCGGTCCGGTTTTGGGCTGGCATTATTACGGGCCGGTAGAAGGCACCGTTGTTGCGCTTGACAGGTCCGGCAGCGACAAGCCGCGTGTGACGCTGGCGGATCCGGTTCTGCTCAAGGTTAACCCTGACCGGACCCCAAATCTGGTGCGCATATCGCTGCATTCTGACAGCGGTATTCTGGCGCCCAAACCCGGAACGCGAATTATGGTCACAGCACGGCTGTCTCCGCCATCGGGGCCGGTAGAGCCGGGTGGTTTTGATTTTCGACGCTTGGCATGGTTTCGCGCGTTGGGTGCTGTGGGATACACTCGGGCGCCGGCACTGTTGGCGGAACCTGCCGATGTGAACAGCTTTTCGCTCCGGCTATTTGATTTGCGCATGCGACTGTCCGGCGCAATTCGGGATCGGTTGGCGGATCAGGCAGGCGCTTTTGCTTCGGCGATTATTACCGGCGACCGCTCGGCCATTGATCCCGAATTATTGGCAGATTTGCGCAGGTCCAACCTAGCGCATCTCCTGGCAATATCCGGTCTGCATATGGGCTTGTTGACCGGGTTTGTATTTGCATTGGTGCGCTACGGGCTGGCGCTGTTTCCCTTTGTTGCGCTGCGCCTCCCGACCAAAAAACTGGCAGCACTGTGTGCTCTTGGTGTCGGACTTGGATATCTGGGAATATCTGGTGCAAGTATCGCCACCCAACGCGCCTTTATTATGGTGTCGGTTATGCTGTTGGCGGTTTTGCTGGACCGGCCTGCGATCACCCTGCGCGCGGTTGCGGTTGCCGCGTTGATTATTCTGCTGCTGCGGCCGGAAACGATTGTCGAGCCGGGCTTCCAGATGTCTTTCGCTGCAACCACGGCGTTGGTGTCGAGTTTTGACTACCTGCGTCATGTGACCTGGTGGACTGCGCTAAACCGGGGGCGGTTTAAAATTTTGAGACCGGTGATCGCGGTTATTGCCTCGTCGGCGATTGCGGGGGCTGCAACCGCACCAATTGCTGCATTTCATTTCAATCAGTTGGCAAAGCTTGGACTGTTGGCAAACCTGCTGTCGGTCCCGGTTATGGGGATGGCAGTGATGCCCGGTGCCGTGGTCGCGGCAATCCTGTCACTGGTTGGTCTGGAGGGTGTCGCTCTGTGGGTTATGCAGTCCGGAATTCGCTGGATACTGACCGTCGCCCATTGGATATCGGGCATCGAGGGGTCGGTGCGGCTGGTGCCCTCGTCGCCGGAAATAGTGCTGGCACTGATGGCGTCGGGAATGATCGGTTTCGCACTGTGGCAGGGTTGGCTGCGCTGGATAGGAATTGCAGTCGCGATGTCCGGCTTGTTGATTTGGAACTTGGCTGACCGGCCCGATATCCTGATCACCGACAACGGGCGTATGGTCGGGGTAATGAGCGATGCGGGCCGCGCACTGTCCCGAAAGCGGGGCAACGGGTTTGCCGCCAATACCTGGTTGGAAAATGACGGTGATCCGGCGGATCAATTGGTGGCGCAATCGCGCGGCAGCTTTGAGCCGGACAACTTCATTGTTACGCAAAATGGCGCCAGCATCGGCTATTTCTGGAGCAAGGATGACCCCAAAGGCATCGGCCGGGATATCTGTGGGAAAGTCGACATTCTGGTGGCACCCAAGGGCGACCAAATTTTCGCTGGAAATTGCGAAGTTCTGTCCGCCAGTTTTCTGCGTCAGTCAGGATCATTGGCCATAGACATGTCGCCCGGTGGGCCAGTATTGACAACCGCGCAACAGGCCACCGGTGCGCGGTTGTGGAATAGCAAAGATATCAGAGCGGCTAGTAAGTTCTGATCAGCCCAACCAGACGGCCTTGAATTTTGACTTGATCGTCGTGGTAAACCCGCGTCTCGTACGCAGGGTTAGCGGCCTCCAGTGCAATTGCAGAGCCACGTTTTCGCAAACGCTTCAGTGTTGCTTCTTGATCTTCGACCAAAGCCACGACAATGTCACCGTTATTGGCGTCGTTCTGCTCGTTGATGACCACAATATCACCGTCATTGATGCCGGCGTCGATCATGCTGTCGCCCCTGACTTCGAGCGCATAATGCCGACCCGAATTGGCCAACATATCGCCAGGAACGGCAACATTGTGCGACACTTGTTGAATTGCTTCTATCGGTGTACCTGCCGCAATCCTGCCCATAACGGGCAGTGTCAGCGCATGGGTGGCTTCAACCGGTATGGCGTTTCGCGGTGGTGGGCTTGCGTCGCCCTCTATCACACGAGGCTGAAAGCCGGATTTCCCGGATCCATCGATCAGCGAGTCAGGCAGCCGGACAATTTCAATGGCGCGGGCGCGGTGCGCAAGGCGTCGGATAAAGCCGCGTTCCTCAAGGGCTGTAATCAATCGGTGAATACCCGATTTCGACTTTAGATCCAGCGCCTCTTTCATCTCGTCAAAAGACGGTGGAATGCCTTCGTCTTGCATTCTCTCGTGGATAAATTTGAGTAAATCCAACTGTTTGCGAGTCAACATTGATCTGCTCCAATCCCTTTTTGTATCCCTTACGTTCGTCACCGTTCTACAAGTGTTCTTGTTTTGTGTCAACAAATTGGTGTTTTTTTCTAAATCAACACTTTTGAGGCGTCAAAGAGCAGCTTCAAACCCGCCAACAGCAGCATGGCGTAGGCAAACCGCGTAAAGAGTGTTTGATCAATGATTTTGTGAAGTTTGAGGCCGGCAATGATCCCAAAAATGACAAATGGTGCCAAAACTATACTGGCCGTCAGTGTTTGTGTCGTGAATTGCCCGAGCAGGGCGTAGGAAATCATTTTGGCGCCGTTTACGATGCCGAATATGGCTCCGAACGTACCGACATAGACGCTCTTGTCTGGCAAGCGGTGTAACAGCAACGCCCGCATAGGCGGGCCACCGGAATGCGAAAAAAAGCTCGCAAACCCGGAAATCGTACCCAGTATGAGCGTGGACTTGACCCCCAGTTCGACCCGGACGCGGGGCAGCAGATGGCCCAGATAATAGAGCGCTGAAAACCAAATGGCGATCAGGCCGACAATCATTTTTACCCATGCGGGATCAAAGGCACCAATGGACACGCTGGCCAATCCCACACCTAACAGGCTGGCAGGCAGGCACAACAGCACCAGATCTCTTCGGATTTTTTTCCAGTATTTCCAGATGACTACGGCATCAATGGTCGTCAACAGTGGCAAAAGAATTGCCGCGGCAACGAGGGGGGGTAAAAACAAAGCCAGCAATGGCACCGCCAACGACCCAAGCCCGGACGCGAGGCCGGATTTTGACAGGCCAACAATAAACACGACAAACGCGGCAGCGATCATAAATCCGACATCATAGGGCATCGGCTATATCCTGATGACTTCAACAGTGTCGCCAACCTTGCGCGGCGGATCCTCTGCGGGTCGGACCAACAGAACATTGGCCTGCGCCATAACACTCAGCAGAGAGCTGTCTTGCCGCGTGAAAGCGGTGACATGCGGGCGATTGTGCACAGGCTCAAGCCGGGCGCGCATATAGTGGGCGCGCGCGCCGTTTGCCGGCAGCGGGCCTGCCAAAGTGGCCTCTTCGCGGGGCAATGCGGCCCGCTCCAGTCCCAACATAGCGTTCAGTGCAGGACGTAGAAAGACATGACCACAGACCAGAGCAGACACCGGATTTCCGGGCAGACCGATCATAGGTATGCCGTTGTACCGCCCCGCCATCAGTGGTTTTCCCGGCCGCATTGCCACTTTGTAAAACGCGGTCTGCAGGTCGCTATCCTCGGTCATCTGGCCTATCAGATCGTGGTCCCCGACCGAGGCCCCGCCAAGCGACACAATGGCGTCAGCCCCCTTGGCCAGGGACAGCACTTGCCGGAGGCTATCTGCATTGTCGCGCGCAATTGGCAACACACGGGCCGTTCCGCCATAGGTCTCGATCAGCGCCTGCAGCGCATAATTGTTGGAGGACGCGATTTGATCAGGTCCGAGCCCGCCGCCTGGTGGCATCAATTCGTCGCCGGTGGCCAACAGCGCAATCTGTGGCTTGCGCCGAACACTGACGCGCCGACAATTCATCGCCGCTATGAGACCGATATCCGTAGGTCCAAGCCAGCGCGGTGCGCCGAGCCGGTCTCCGATTTTGAAATCGCCACCTGCAGCGCGAATATAATCGGCGGATTGGCCGCCGTCCGATATGTAGATACACGCGGCATCACTGGGATCGCGGCGGGTGTTTTCCTGAATTAGCACCATGTCTGCACCCAAAGGCACCGGCGCGCCGGTGGATATGCGAACGGCCTGATCATCGCCGACAGTGCCATGGAAACGGTTTCCGGCGGCACTTTCGCCGATGACAGTCAGCTGAGCGCCATCATCATAGTTGGCACGTTTGATCGCATATCCGTCCATTGCCGAGGACGCAAAGGGGGGCTGATTGTGGGTTGCAACTACATCTTCGGCCAGCACGCGCCCGCGCGCCTGTGACACGGCGACTTCTTCTGTGTCCAGAGCGGTGAACAGGTTCAGTACCTGTGCCAATGCTTGTTCAACTGAAATCATCACTGTGTCTCGTAACGCCCTGATTTACCGCCATCTTTAAGCGATACGTGAATATCTGTAATTTGCATGGATTTGTCCACAGCTTTGACCATATCGTATACAGTCAAAGCCGTAACACTGACAGCAGTCAGGGCTTCCATTTCCACGCCGGTCTGGCCTGTTGTCTTGACAGTTGCGACTATATTGACTGCGTTTTTGTCCATGTCCGGCACCAATTCAACCGAGACTTTGGTTATCGGCAGTGGATGACACAAGGGGATCAGGTCAGCTGTTTTCTTGGCCGCCATTATGCCGGCCAATCGTGCCACGCCCAAAACATCACCTTTTTTGGCAGTGCCTTTGACAATTATCGCCAATGTCGCCGGTAGCATTACAATGCGACCCTTGGCAGTTGCGATCCGCTGGGTGATGTCCTTGTCAGATACATCGACCATTTGTGCAGCACCTGCGTCATCGAAATGGGTTAGTTTTGGCATTATCCGGCCTCTGCTAGGGCAGGGTTTTTCAACAATAGCCTTGTCGCCGCTGCCACATCGTTTTGGCGCATCAAACTCTCGCCGATTAAAAAGCTGCGCGCGCCAATAGCGGCCATCTGGGCCATGTCGTCAGGGGTGAAAATACCGCTTTCTGTTACCACAATCCGATCGTCAGGAACCTGAGGTGCCAGGACGCGAGTTGTGTCTAATGTGACCTCAAAAGTCTTTAGATTGCGGTTGTTTATCCCCATCAACGGCGATTTAAGCAGCAAGGCCCGGTCCAGTTCGGCCTGATTGTGTACTTCCAGCAAAACATCCATGCCCCAGCCAAATGCCGCATCTTCCAGTTCTGCTGCTTGGGTGTCGGACACAGACGCCAAAATGATAAGAATACAGTCGGCCCCCCATGCCCGGGCTTCGGCCACCTGATAGGTATCATACATGAAATCCTTGCGCAGCGCCGGCAGGGAACAGGCCGCGCGCGCAACGGTCAGAAACTCTGGCGCACCTTGAAAGCTGGGCGTGTCAGTCAAAACCGACAAGCAAGTGGCTCCGCCGTATTCATAGGCTTTGGCCAGCGCAGCTGGATGAAAATCCGGCCTGATAAGACCCTTGGACGGGCTGGCTTTTTTAATCTCTGCGATCAAACCATAACCGGTTGCGGATGCACCGATCAGCGATTTGGCAAAACCGCGAACCGGATCTGCGGCGCGGGCTGTGGCTTCGACCTCGGCCAAGGGAAGTGCTGCTTTGGCAGCGGCGATTTCCTCCAGCTTGTAGTTTTTGATTTTTTGAAGAATATCAGCCATTAAGTGTCCGAACCTGATGTAATTTTGGCCAGCAATTCCAGTTTGGCTTTGGCAGCACCGCTGTCGATGCTTTGGCGTGCCATTTCAACGCCTTGGCGCAGGTCTGTCGCAAAATCTGCGACCAGCAGCGCGGCGGACGTGTTGAGAAGAACCGCATCGCGATAGGCCGAGTTTTCGCCGTCCAGCAGAGCCCGCAATGCGGCTGCGTTTACCGAAGGTGTGCCGCCGATGATGTCCTCAAAGGCATGTGGCGTCAGACCTGCATCTTCGGGATGCATTTCCGTATCTGTTACCACACCATTTTCCAGTTTGGCGACCCAGGTTACACCACAGATGGTTATTTCATCTGTGCCATCCGAGCCATGGACCAGCCAGGCTTTTTCAGACCCCAGCTCCAGCAAAGTTTCGGCCATTGGTCGGATCATCGCGCGCGAAAATGCGCCGGTGAGCTGACGTTTCACGCCTGCGGGATTGGTCAGCGGGCCCAATATATTGAAAATCGTGCGCGTGCCCAGCTCGATCCTTGCGGGCATAACATGTTTGACCGCAGGGTGGTGCATAGGCGCCATCATAAACCCGATACCGGCCTGATTGATGGCGGTTTCCACCACGTCGGGTCCGACCATTACATTCACACCCAGTTCGCCCAGCGCATCGGCTGTGCCTGACTTGGACGACAGGTTGCGATTGCCGTGTTTCGCCACGGTGACACCGGCACCAGCCGTAACAATGGCCGTTGCCGTCGATATATTCAGTGTGGATTTTCCATCGCCGCCAGTGCCCACAATGTCGATTGCACCCACAGGGGCCTTAACGGGCAGGCACTTGGCGCGCATAACAGCCGCTGCTGCTGCATATTCGTCAATGGTTTCGCCGCGTGTGCGCAGTGCCATCAACAAGCCACCGGTTTGGGCCGATGTTGCTTGGCCATCCATAATGATATCAAAGGCTTGCTGGGCCTCGGCCCGGGTCAAAGGGCCATCGGCTGCTTTGGCAATCAGTGGTTTCAGCGCGTCACTCATGCCGGTTCCTTTGCGAGTTCCAGAAAATTTCGGATCATTTTGTGCCCATGTTCAGAGGCAATGCTTTCGGGGTGAAACTGTACACCATGTATGGGCAGGTCGCGATGTTTCAGGCCCATGATTGTTTGCTGCGCGTCGTCCAACCAGGCGGTGATTTGCAAGGCGTCGGGCAGGGTGGCGCGGTCAACCACCAGCGAATGATACCGTGTGGCCTCGAACGGGCTGGGCAGTCCTGCAAACACCGAGCTGCCGTCGTGATGCATTGTTCCCATTTTGCCGTGGACAATCTCGTGACATCGCTTGACCGTTCCGCCAAAGGCCTGTCCTATTGTCTGGTGGCCCAAACAGACCCCCATGAGCGGGGTGCGAGTTTGCGCGGCCGCGGCGGTTATTTCCAAACATATTCCGGCCTGATCAGGGTCGCAGGGCCCAGGTGACAGCATAATTGCCGACGGGCGCAGAGCCATTGCGTCTTGCACATTTAGCTCATCATTACGTTTTACAACGACGTTTGCACCTTCCTCGCCCAGATAGTGGACCAGATTATAGGTAAAACTGTCATAGTTATCTATCAACAACAGCATTTTTAAACTTCTCCAATTGTACTAGTATAGGGGTGATCGCTAGGCTGTTCCCAGTTATACAAAATATAGACTTGGCACAATGGTCAAGAGCGACGAGACAGAGAGAGTGTTGGAATAACATGTCAGAGACAGACACAATCGCGGACACGGCACCGGATGCGCCTCGCAAACCGCGAGGCTTTGGCCGCAAACTAGCAGGCTTTGGCGTCGGCTTGATTGTCTGCGTCGGCCTGTTGACACTGATCGGCCTATATTCCGCGCCTGACACCGGAACTGCCGAAACCAGAAGTGCTGACACGACCGCGCAGGGTACACCGTCGTCGCCGGATGTAACGGCTCAGGTCTCGCCAAGCGTCTCGGCACAGGCCCCGGAGCCAAAACCGGCCCCACAAGCCGATACTACCCGGATCATTGCCGCTGAGCCGGATACTTCGAAAGTGGATCCGATCGTTCTGGCTGACAAAATCACTGCACCTGCGCCTGCACCGGAACCTCTGGCGGAAGCCGAAGCAGACCCTGCGGCAGCGCCGGTCCTAAAAAAATCCGTTTTCAACACGGCGCCAAAACTGGACCCTAAACCGGCCCCCGAACTGGCACCGGTTTCAAAGCCGTTGATCACGTTTAAAGCCACACCTGACACCACAGACACAACAGACACCGCAAAGGTCGCGCCCAATCTGGATCAGGCTCCTGTGGCGCTGCTAAAACCAGTTGAAAACTTAAAACCGGTCGAAAAACTGAAATCGGACGAGATGTTACCAGCTCAGCCGATCAAAACCGCGGAAATCCTGCTTCCTACGCCCGAACCGTTGACCGCAAGCCCAGCGGTAGAGGAAAAACCGGTTCAACCGTCCGCAACATCTCCGATCGCCAAGGACGTTGCGGTTGCCCCGACCAGCCGCAAGACCCGACTGCCGGTGGTTTCGGACGTGGCCGCCAGCACCAAAAATTCGTTTTTTGGCAAACGCGCGTCGTCGTTGCCCAAGGTGACAGCTATTGGCGTGTCAGCACCCTTGATCCCGCAGGACCAATTGAATGGCCAAGCCGGTCCGGCAATTGCCAAGCGATTAAAAGTGCCGCAATCTGATACCGCGCCCGCACAAGAGGCCGGTCCAGACACCGGTGCGGACAAAACATTGGCGTCAGTTGACATCGCTCCGGCGCCGGTTCTGCGCGCAATAGACAAGAATGCGATCGGCTATGACGTCGGCGCGAAACCCTTGATGTCAATCATCCTTATTGACGTCGGCAATAGCGGCGCACCTTTGAACAGCGTTGCCACGCTCGAGCTACCGCTAACCTTTGCTGTTCCAGTTGACCGGTCAGACGCCGCGCTTGCAGCACAACGATATTCCGAAAACGGACATGAAGTTTTGGCTTTGTCACCGCGCAGCGTTCAGATGAGCTTGTCTGGTGGCCAATCTCAGGAGCAGGTGTCGAAACTATTGTCAGACTTCTTTGATATTTTACCAAAGTCCGTTGGTCTGTTGGATGTGTCAGAGGCAACATTGCAGAACGATCGCGTTTTGTCCAAATATGTCATGCGATCCCTGTCCGAGAGCGGTCATGGTTTGGTGACATATGATCAGGGTTTGAATGTGGCCAAGCGCGAAGCCGACAAGATCGGCGTACCGGCCAGTTTGGTGTTTCGAGTTCTGGACCAGAAAGGCGAGGCAGATAAGTCTATTCAACGACATCTGGACCGTGCCGCAGCCGAAGCCCAGCAACAAGGTCATGTTCTGGTCATTGGCACAACCCGCGAGCGGACGATCCAGGCGGTGTTGAAATGGTCACAGGGACGCGCCGCACAGTCAGTGGCCATCGCACCGGTGTCGGCAACCATGAAATCAGGCGGATAGGGCTCGGGTCAGCGTTTCAACGCGGCCTTAAATTCGGGCTCCTAAATAGCGGAACCCAATGACTGCCCTAGTTGCCGGTTCTGTGTTTGACAAACAATCCGGCATCGCGCGCTGCTTGGCGCAACGCGTTGGACTTGTTCACCGTCTCCTGAAATTCCGACTCCGGATCGCTGTCGTAAACAACGCCGCCGCCCGCTTGGATATACAGCTTTTCATCCTTGGTGACCGCCGTGCGCAGGGCGATGCATATATCCATGTCGCCGTTGACCGAAAAATAGCCGACACCGCCACCGTATACGCCACGCTTTTCGCTCTCCAATTCGTCGATCACTTCCATAGCGCGGACTTTGGGTGCGCCGGACACTGTACCGGCCGGTAGCCCTGCCAGCAGCGCAGACAAGGCGTCGTGCTGGTCACTCAGGATGCCTTGGACATTTGATACAATATGCATAACGTGGCTGTAGCGTTCGACAATGAACTGCTCGTTTGGATCAACGGTCCCGATTTTGGCCACACGGCCAACATCATTTCGGCCCAGATCAAGCAGCATCAAATGTTCGGCCAATTCCTTGGGGTCGGCCAATAATTCTGCTTCAAAAGCCTGATCCTGTTCGACAGTTTTTCCGCGCGGCCGCGTGCCGGCGATCGGGCGTATTGTTACTTTGTTGCCCGTGGTCTGAACCAAGATTTCCGGACTGGCGCCAATGACCTGAAAACCGCCAAAATTGAAATAGAACATATAGGGCGACGGATTGGTTCGTCGCAACGCCCGGTACAGCGCAAACGGCGGCAGCGGGAAATCCTGTGTCCAACGTTGGCTGGGGACCACCTGAAATATATCGCCTTTTCGGATATAGCTCTTGGCGGTTTCGACCATCTCGAAATAGCGCTCTTTGCTGGTGTTTGACACCGGATCGCCTGTGGTTTTCAACGCGCCTGGATCGCGGGTTTCTTCGGCCAGGGGACGGTCGAGGTTCTGGACCGCGTTCATCACCCGTTCACCGGCTTGCGCATAGGCTGCACGGGCCGATTTTTCGCGGTTATGCCAAACCGGGCTGACAATGATAATCTCGCCCTTTACACCATCGACTACTGCGACCACGGTCGGTCGCATCATCACCGCATCGGGCAGCCCCAATGTGTCGGGGTTTACGTCGGGCAGGTGCTCGACCAACCGGATCATGTCATAGCCCAGAAATCCGAACAGTCCCGCCGATGGCGGCGGCAGATCATCGGGAAGCTCGATGCGGCAGTCTTCGATCAACGTGCGCAAATTGGACAGCGCATCGCCGGGCTGATCACTATAATTATCGGGATCGAATAGTGCTTGTCTGTTTATGCACGACTGTGTTCCGTCGCATTTCCAGATCAAGTCGGGTTTCATACCGATCATCGAATAGCGGCCGCGCACTTCGCCGCCGGTGACGCTTTCGAGCATAAAGCTGTCCTTGCCGGCCTGCGCCAGTTTCAGCATTAACGAAACCGGCGTGTCCAGATCGGCCACCAGCCGATGATAAACAACTTGGTTTTTGCCCGCCTTATAGGCGCCTTCAAAGGCGTCAAAGCTTGGCGAAAGTTGCATATCAGCCTCCGTAACCGCCGGTGAACAGTTGCGAATTCACGGCATCAATCATCGCTTGGTTGATAGAAACGCCAGCATCATTCTGCAGGGCCTGAGTGTATGCAGTTTGAATATCCTGCGCCACTTGCAGATCCAGCTGTTCCGATATGCGGTCCAAAGTTTGCTGGTTCACTTCAATGCTTAGGTCCATGTCATGGATGTCATTCAATCGAGCCAGGAAAACAGAATTTACATCGTCGACGATCACGGTCGAATTCTGGCCACCAATGAATATTTCCGTCACCATCAATGGCGGTGTGCCGTCAACAAACCCGGTGCGCGCCACGCCCTCGGCGGTAACAAAGTCCACGTCCAGATCTGACATTTGCGAGGTTTCAGACAGTTTGTCCGCCAAATCCTGGGCCACTGCATGCAGCTCTCTTACTGTTTCAGCTGCCGTCCAGTCGCGTATAACTTGGTCGCGGACCTGATCCAGCGGTATGCGGGCCGGTTGGGTTATGCCGTCCAGTCGCAGGGCAAATACGCCGCCGTCAGACAGGCTAACAATTTCGGGGAAGTCGCCCTCTGACGACAATGACGCGGCTTGGCGGAACGCTTCGTAGGCTGCAATACCTTCGGTCGTGGTAGCGGTATACGACACTGTGGACAATTCCATCGCTGTGTCTGATGCCAGTTCCTCAAGTGTGGCGCCTGCGGCCAATAGGTCGTCGATTTCGGGCAGCAGGTTCAGGACCAAAACCGAAGTGCGTTCTGCGGCCAACTCTGTGCGCAATTCTTGTTCAACGGTCTCGAACGGGATGATGTTTTCATCAAAAATTGCATTGATCCGGTACAGGGCAGGGCCCAGATCGGTGTCGACGGGGCCAACAATACCGGGCTCGGTGGCGGCAAAAACCACATCGCCAATGGCCGGTGCCAACTGTGTTTTCTCTTTTTCGCCTTGATCGATATCGGCAGCAGTCAGACCGCGGCCGGTCGCGACCGCGTCGAAATCAGTACCAAGCGCATCCAGTTGACTGCGCGCCTGTTCTGCCTCGGCTTGTGAGCTGAAAATGATCCGGTCAATGACCCGGCGCGCCGGACGATTGTAGCGTTCCGAGTTGATCTCGTAGGCTTCTTTGATTTCATCCGCAGACAGGTCAACTTGATCGGTCAGGCTCTCGGGTGACAGCCAGACATAGGTGATATCGCGAGTCAAAGGTGCTGTATAGGCCGCTGGATTGAGCTCGTAATGCTCGGTCAGAGCCTCTTCACCGGGGGGGGCAACTGGCGCGGACAAGTTTTCAGCCGTCAGTTCAACCCAATCAAAATCCCGGGTTTCGCCGGCAAACGCGACAAAGGTGTTGGCGGCTGTTTGGTCAGATGACAGGCCCGACAGGACCGAGCCTTGCAAAATTGCACGGGCGTTTTCCAGTCGGATCGTCGCCTCGTATTCCGAAGAGTTTATTCCCGCACGTTCCAGTGAAAACTGATAGGCTTGGGTGTCAAATTCACCCGCCAATGACCGAAATGCCGGTGTTGCCAGCAATTCGTCACGGACAACTTCGTCGCCAACGCTGATCCCCAGTTTGGCGGCCTCGTTATCCAGTGCGGCGGTGCCGATCAACTCGGACAATACGGCTTGTTGAATGCCCGATTGCGATATTTCAGCCGGCGTCAAATTGCGCCCGATTTGGTTCGAGACACTTTGCACCGTTTGGTTCAACTGTCGGCCGTAGTCATCAACGCCGATCGGGGTATCACCGACCGCGCCGACATTGCGTTGTGAACCGTTCGTAAACCCGCCGATACCGAACCCGGTCAGGCCAACAATCAACAAACCCATGAGGATCCAGACCATAGTCCGATTGCCTTTGGAACGCATAGAATTCAGCATATTTCCGCCCTTGATTTTTTATATCTCCGCAGGGTTTTAGGCCCTGTCGCGGGTCTGTGCAAGCAAGGATACGGTGCGATTTGGCAGCTCTGGCGATTTTGGCTACCGGAATTGCGATTTTGGGGTCAAAATGGGACAGTTTCACGGGCGTCAATTGGACGAAAAATCGCTTGGGGCTTGACCGCGCGACGCCGATCAACGATAGCGTGGCGCATGGCATCTCCACCTATTCTTACGCTCAGCGATATACACCTTACCTTTGGCGGCAACCCGCTGTTCAAGGGGCTAGATTTGAACCTGCAAGAGGGCGAACGCATTTGTTTGGTCGGACGCAACGGATCGGGCAAATCAACGCTTTTGAAAATCATATCCGGCATGGTCGAGCCGGACACAGGCGACCGGTTTGTCAAGCCGGGCATAACTGTTGGCTATATGGATCAGGAACCGGACCTGTCGGGCTATGAAACGCTGGGCGACTTTGCCACCGAAGGCCTGTCGCCCAACGAGACTTACAAGGTTGACGTCGTGGCCGATGGTTTGAAGCTGGCGCTGGACCGCAAACCGTCCGAGGCATCGGGTGGTGAATGCCGACGTGCAGCCTTGGCCAAAATCGTTGCAGCCGAGCCTGAATTGATGCTTTTGGACGAGCCGACAAACCATCTCGATATCGTCGCTATCCGCTGGTTGGAGGATCACCTGCGTGCGACCTCGCAAGCTTTTGTCATCATCTCGCACGACCGCGCATTTTTGAAAAACCTCACCAGATCAACGATTTGGGTGGATCGCGGCATGGCCCGTCAGCATCCCAAGGGGTTTGAAGCCTTTGAAGAGTGGCGCGATCGGACATTTGAAGAAGAAGACATGCAGCGTCACAAGCTGAACCGTCTGATCAAGGCCGAGGGCCGTTGGGCGGTAGAGGGCATTTCCGCACGGCGCAAACGTAATCAGGGTCGGGTGCGCCGCTTGCAGGGATTGCGACAAGAGCGAACCGATCAGATTGCGCGCAATGGACCGGCCAAAATGGCGTTCAGCACCAGCCCCAAGTCGGGCAAGCTGGTGGTCGAGGCCACGGATATTGCCAAGGCCTATGCCGGCAAGGTCATTGTCAGCGATTTTTCCATGCGTATCCAGCGCGGCGAACGTATTGCGTTGGTCGGGCCGAACGGGGTCGGTAAAACCACGCTGCTCAATATCCTGACAGGGGCGTTGCAGCCCGATGCGGGCAAGGTCAAAATGGGCACCAATCTGGTGCCGGTGTTGTTTGACCAGAACCGCGCGCAACTGAACCCCAAGGCAACCCTGTGGGAGACATTGACCGGTGACAAGGAACTGGGCTTGTCGGGGACCAACGACCAGATCATGGTGCGCGGTTTGGCCAAGCATGTGGTTGGTTACCTTAAAGAATTCCTGTTTGACGAAGGTCAGGCGCGCGGGCCGGTTTCGGCCTTGTCGGGTGGGGAAAAGGCGCGGTTGTGGCTGTCGGTTTTGATGGCGCGCGACAGCAACCTTTTGATCATGGATGAGCCGACCAACGATCTGGATGTGGAAACGCTGGACCTGTTGCAAGAGCTGTTGGACGACTATCAGGGCACGGTTATTCTGGTCAGCCACGATCGGGATTTTCTTGACCGGATTGCAACCACGACAATAGCCATGGAAGGCGACGGGCGGGCGACGATTTTCGCCGGCGGTTGGTCGGACTATCGCGCCCAGCGCAAAGCCGATGAAAAGATCGCCAAGCAAGCCAAGAAAAACAAGCCAAAGCAAGCGGTTGCGGCACCAACTGTGGCCCAGACCGGCGGTCTGAACTTTGCCCAAAAACACCGGCTAGGCGCCTTGCCAGCCGAGATCGAGCGGCTGACCGCCGAGATCACCAAGCTCGAAGAGTTTATGGCCGATCCAAACCTGTTTACCGATCATCCGGCAAAATTCCAAAAGGCCAGTGATGCGCTGGTGGAGCGGCACGAAACATTGTCGGATGCCGAAGAAGAATGGCTGAAGCTGGAAGAGTTGAACGTCGACGTCTAGGGCGTCTGCTCAATTTTCGGCGAGGCGGGTTTTCGGCAGTTGCCCTGATATTTCCAACACCAGTTTGCGGCGCACGGCGGCGGCGAAATCAACCATGTTTTCGACGGTGACAACAAATGCACCGGGGCCGCCGATAATCCCTTCCCGATAACGGCGTTCCAGTCGGCTGCTGGCCTCTGATCCCTGAACACAGTGGCGACAGGGAATGGGCAGGCCGTTTATGGTGATGCCCTCGGACGTTATCAGATCACGCGCCGCGGCCACGGACGGGCCGTTATAGCTGTTGGCGGTGTCGCTGGACATGTCGATGACGCGGCGCGCGCCTTGGATGTCGTTGTTTTGGATCAACTCTCGTCCGGCCAACAAGGCGGCGCCAATGGCATTGCGGCCGCGGGCGCGGCGCATGGTTTCCGACAGGATGGTGGCGGCGAAGTTATCGGCATCTGCTTGGCTGGTGATAATAGCCCACGGCGCGATGACCACTTGCGAATTATGGCCGCCCCATTCCACGTATGTGACGGCGATTTTGCCGGTGTTGGAAAAGACAATGGCATCGACGACATCGGGATGGGCAATGCCCGCCGCATAGCCTCGGCGTTGGAAATTGATCTCTTGGGTGTCGATGGATCCGGTGCTGTCGGCAAGCAGGACAAGTTCGAGGCTGACCTGTTGGGCGAGGCCGGGGGTGGCAAGGAACAGGA
>CAXMUJ010000049.1:0-1949 GCA_964196455.1 uncultured Myxococcota bacterium
CTCTCCAAATTTAGTCTTGCGTCCCAAAAACCAAATACCGCCCACCCCCATGGACGCACCTGACGAGTTTTGTCAGTTAACCTTTAACAGGGCGTAAACCGCGCTTGAATTCCTGATCAAACAGGCCATTCTATGGTCAAAGGAATTGCCATGCCGACATCGCCCCCGCTGCTGAACACGCCCGACCGCCACTCCAAGATCAAACTGGAGGGCGGCAAGCGGTTCACCATACACACCGAGTTCTCGCCCGCAGGCGATCAGCCCACCGCGATCCGCGAGCTGGTGGCGGGCTTAACCGACGGCGATCAGAATCAGGTGCTGTTGGGAGCCACAGGCACCGGCAAGACCTTTACCATGGCCAAGATTATCGACGAGACCCAGCGCCCGGCAATCATTCTGGCGCCGAACAAGACACTGGCAGCGCAGCTGTACGGCGAGTTCAAAAACTTCTTCCCCGAAAATGCGGTGGAATATTTCGTCAGCTACTATGACTACTATCAGCCCGAGGCCTATGTCGCGCGGTCCGACACCTATATCGAGAAAGAAAGCCAGATCAATGAACAGATCGACCGGATGCGCCACTCGGCAACGCGAGCGCTGTTGGAACGCGATGATGTGATCATTGTCGCCTCGGTTTCGTGCATTTACGGCATTGGCTCGGTCGAGACCTATACCGCGATGACACAGGACCTGATATCGGGCAAGAACTATGAGCTGCGCAGTGTTATGGCCGATCTGGTGGCCCAGCAATACCGTCGCAATGACGCCGCGTTTCAGCGCGGATCGTTCCGGGTTCGCGGCGACAGTCTGGAAGTATGGCCGGCCCATCTGGAGGATCGCGGCTGGCGGTTTTCCTTCTTTGGCGAAGAGCTGGAGAGCATCACCGAGTTTGACACGCTGACCGGAGCAAAACAGGGCACGCTGGACAAGGTGCGAATTTATTCCAACTCGCATTACGTCACGCCGCGCCCGACCATGCAGCAGGCAATCAAGGGCATCAAGGCCGAGCTGGAAGTCCGGCTCAAACAGTTGGAGGGCGAAGCCAAGCTGCTGGAAGCCCAACGTCTGGAACAGCGCACCAAATTCGATCTGGAAATGCTGGAGGCCACCGGCGTGTGCAACGGGATCGAGAACTATTCGCGCTATCTGACCGGTCGTGCGCCGGGCGAACCACCCCCCACCCTGTTCGAATACATCCCCGACAACGCAATTGTATTCGCCGACGAGAGCCATGTCTCGGTGCCGCAAATCGGTGGCATGTATCGCGGTGACTTTCGCCGCAAGATCACGTTGGCCGAACACGGGTTCCGGCTGCCGTCTTGTACCGACAACCGGCCGCTGAAATTCGAGGAATGGGATGCGATGCGGCCGCAGTCGGTGTTTGTGTCGGCGACGCCGCAAAAATGGGAGCTGGAGCAATCGGGCGGCGTGTTTGCCGAACAGGTGATCCGGCCCACCGGACTGTTGGACCCGCCGGTCGAAATTCGCCCCGTCGAGACCCAGGTCGACGACCTGATGGACGAGGTGCGCAAGGTCGCGGCACAGGGGTTCCGGATATTGGTGACCACGCTGACCAAACGCATGGCCGAGGACCTGACCGAATATATGCACGACCAGGGTATTCGCGTCCGCTATATGCACTCGGACATCGACACCATCGAGCGCATCGAGATTTTGCGCGATCTGCGGCTGGGCGCCTTTGACGTGCTGATCGGGATCAACCTGTTGCGCGAGGGGTTGGATATCCCCGAATGCGCGCTGGTGGCCATTCTGGATGCAGATAAAGAGGGCTTTTTGCGTTCCGAAACCTCGCTGGTGCAAACCATCGGGCGGGCGGCACGAAACGTCGAAGGCCGCGTGATCATGTATGCCGACCGGATTACCGGATCAATGGAACGGGCGTTGGGTGAAACCAACCGGCGGCGCGAAAAGCAACAGGCGCATAATGT
>CAXMUJ010000050.1:0-2530 GCA_964196455.1 uncultured Myxococcota bacterium
GAACCACCACCAGCTGAAGCTGGTGGGATCAACAGAGGCAGTTGAAACTGCCTTTTCTTAACTGAGCGCCTCCGGCGCACCTTTGAATTTCTTTGTCCGTCTGGAAGACGGAGGGTTTAAACCAAATGGTGGAAACTAAAAGACTCGGATGACAGCAATGAGCCCGTTTTAACTGATGCTGCATTGCGCACAGATGGCCGTAAAGTGTGGAAACCGGACTTTGGCGGGTTGTCTTGCCCCGGTCTCCTTAACAAATGATGAGATCAATACCAGAAACGCGATTCCCATATTTTTCATGACTCATGGTCTAATCGCCTCGATAATTAAATTGGGCGTCTGGCTTCGACCGGCTGGAGATACGTAATGCCCACCAGCCAAGCAGAATCCCCACGAGTAGCGGCGGAACAGTAAAAAATAAGTATATTCTGGTGCCTGGAAAAATAAGAAACACAGCCGAAAAATACGCCCCACATCCCGCTAGGAATAATGCCACCAATGCTAGAATTGCGACCCCCAGATTCTTCACTACGTATCCCTTCGATGCCAAGATTGAAGCTTTGCGACGGCCCTTTGCTAAACGCACAACGTTAGGCTTAAAATTGCCGATCGGCAAGCAGAGAGCGAGATTGTCGTATCAGTTTTCTAAAACTCAGTACGTCGCGAAACACCGAAACCAGCCGTTGGAAGTTATTAACCCAATGGTCACTTTGTCCGCATAGCCGCCACTGCCGCCCATTCCGACCCCCCCTTGTCATATCCCAC
The DNA here is from genome assembly GCA_964196455.1 of uncultured Myxococcota bacterium. GTDB lineage: Bacteria > Pseudomonadota > Alphaproteobacteria > Rhodobacterales > Rhodobacteraceae > Amylibacter. The sequence continues at coordinate 763 of CAXMUJ010000050.1, forward strand.
CAACTCCGCTAGACGCCCCCTGCCTCTTGGCAAAAGTGTCCGCTACCTTTTCAAAACGGAGAAATCGATGAACCGCGGTATAATTTTTGGCGTTATCGCCATGGCGATCATAGTTGTCGCCAGCAATATCCTTGTGCAATTCCTGTTCGGCAACTGGCTGACGTGGGGCGCATTTACCTATCCTTTCGCCTTTCTAGTCACCGACCTGATGAACCGCCTGTACGGCGTCAAATCGGCCCGCAAAGTCGTGTTTGCCGGTTTTGTCGTCGGCATTATCTGCTCGTTTATCGGTACCCAGATCATCGGCGAGTTCGGCCCGTTGGTCACCGTGCGCATTGCCATCGGATCCGGCTCGGCCTTTTTGGTTGCACAGCTTGCCGATGTTCTGGTGTTCGACCGTTTGCGCGGCGGCAAATGGTGGCGCGCGCCACTGGCGTCATCGGTGATCGGGTCCTCTCTGGACACGGCAATTTTCTTTACCATCGCCTTTTCGGCCCGCCTGACGTTTATTGAGCCGGCCAACGATATATCCTGGGCTGGTGACATTCTGCCCATACTCGGTTTGGGTCCGGTTGTGCCGCTGTGGGTATCGCTGGGTGTTGCTGACTGGCTGGTCAAGATGGGTCTGGCAATGATTGCACTGGTTCCGTTCCGGGTTCTGGTAACCAAGTTTAAACCTTTGGCCGCTTGACCGCGGCCATTGAGTCACACTGACGATGCAATTCTGCCGCAGCGCGCATCATCACAAGCAAATCACCACCTATTGTGCATTTTGTGAGCAAAACCACAAAATAAGGCTTTGAGATTTTCAAAACTCGTGGCACGATTCTGATATCGACAACATTCAGAAAGGAGGTGCCTATGATTATTGGGAAACAGGAGCAGCTGGTAAAGGATTCGAGCGAGGTGCACACCTAGGGGGCAGTCCCTCTTAAATGCATCCGGCTCCAGGATTTCCAATCCTGCTTGCCACCTCCAAATCTCGAGGAAAGCCCGCACATTGGTTGTGCGGGCTTTTTCATATCCAGCGTATCGAACACGGTCGGTTTTCACCCTGTTCATTCGCGCCGTAGCGCATTAAATTCGCCCCATGATCCGTATTACCGACACCATCACCATCGAAGACTGGGAATATTCCGAGAGCTTTATGCGTGCCTCGGGTCCCGGCGGGCAGAACGTGAACAAAGTGTCCTCGGCGGTTGAGCTGCGGTTCGAAGCCGAGCGGTCGCCGAACCTGTTGCCAGCCGTCAAAACGCGATTGCGGCGTCTTGCCGGGCGCAAGTGGACCAAAGACGGCGCCGTGATCATTACGGCCGAAAAACATCGCAGTCAGGCGATGAACCGCGAACTGGCGGCGGAAAAGCTGGCCGAGCTGATCAAGCAGGCGCTGGAACGGCCCAAGCATCGGATCAAAACCCGCCCGACCCGCGCCTCGCAACGGCGCCGGATGGATGGCAAGACCAAACGCGGACAGGTCAAAGCGCTGCGCAAGTCGCCCGATGGCCGCGACTGAACCACCACCAGCTGAAGCTGGTGGGATCAACAGAGGCAGTTGAAACTGCCTTTTCTTAACTGAGCGCCTCCGGCGCACCTTTGAATTTCTTTGTCCGTCTGGAAGACGGAGGGGTTAAACCAAATGGTGGAAACTAAAAAACCTCTAGAACCTGCCGAATTCCGGGCGTATAGGGACGCCATGTCAAATTTTGTAGTCGCCGCACTCTATCATTTCACCGCGTTCGAGGATCACACATCCTTGCGCGCACCGCTT